>MUGD01000013.1 GCA_002900555.1 Thermoplasmata archaeon M9B2D
CCACAAAAGCCTGGTACACCTTCACCACCCAACAACAGCAAAACCAACCACCAAACAAACCAAACAAACCTTCAGGGGAGACGTCAGGAAAACTCAACACCCCGTACACGTACTCAACCAGCACCATAGACCCAAACGGCGACCAAGTGTACTACCTCTGGGACTGGGGAGACGGAACACCAAGCACCTGGCTTGGACCTTACGCCTCAGGCGCTACCATCAACACCACCCACACCTGGACCGTAAAATCATCCTCCGTCAAAGTCAAAGCAAAGGACATCTATGGTGCGGAAAGCCCCTGGTCAGATCCCCTACCAATTACTATGTCTTTTTCTTACCATTCGATTCTTACTCAATGTAGTGCGTTAATCCAACTTTTCATCCAATTCCTACGAAGGGAGTTTGCAGGAATGAGATTGATTCACGTATTAAGAATGGAAGGTTGGATCAAATAAGATTACCCTCTTTCATGAGAGAATGGATGTATAAACATCAAAATGAACATATGTTCGTGAAAAAAAAAGTTAATAGAAATGGCATGATAGATAGAGTATGAAAATAAATTCTTACGATGATTAATCAACATCATAAGAGGAGGAAGAAAAATGAGAGAAGAAAAAAAATCGATCAAAAGAAAAAGCTGGTGTGTATTTCTAGGAGTAATTCTTATAATGACGACAACAGCCTCAATATCGACAATTTCTGCGATATCTCTATACACCGAAACACTGAATTTTACTGAAACGAATAGAAAAACAGATGCTACAATTATAGATGATTTATCACCAACTTTCAAAGAAAGAGAAATACCAATATTATCAAGAGGTGATCCTTGGACTGTAACCCTGTATTTCTCAGAGATGAATGGAAAAACAGATTATGTTATTATTGCTGAATCCTCACTTGCATCAGAGGGGGTAGATAGTTTTGATGTCCCAAAACCTGGTTTACCTCCAATGCCCTATCTTTATGCCTGGTTGAATAATAGTCTCCCAGTTCCATATAATTATTTGTGGGAAGATTATAGAAATTATTCTGGTATTGATAAGGTTTGGAATTTGAATATTACATGTAACTCAACTACTCCATACCTGCAATGGACTACTAATATAACGATATCATGGAATTTAACTGAGGTTAGTAACATCAGATTTACTGATCTTGAATTATGGTACGGTGGATCAAAGATTGTTGATATGACTTCTGAAAAAAACTATACATTTACTGCAAATATGAATACATATCCAATGGAATATCGCTATCATTTCCAGATAAAAGGTCATGTGAATCAAGCACCGACAGCAGAGTTTTCCTATGAACCATTAACACCAAGTACTGCTGATACTGTCGTGTTTACCGATCTTTCAACAGATGACGAAGGATCTGTTGTGTCTTGGAGTTGGGATTTCGGAGATGGTGGTTCTGCAACGGTTCAGCACCCCACACATCAATATGCTGATGATGGAATATACACGGTGACGCTTAATGTAACTGATGATGATGGAGCAACAGACAGTGTCTCTCATGATGTGACAGTGAGTAATGTCCCACCAACAGCAAACGATGACACCGCAACAACCAACGAAGACACACCCCTCTGGATCAACGTCTTAGCAAACGACACAGACCCCGACGGAACATTAACCCCATCAACCGTCACCGTCACAAGTGGACCAACACATGGAACCACCAACATCAACACCACAACCGGCTCCATCCAATACACACCAGAAACAAACTACTACGGATCAGACAGCTTCACCTACACCATCAACGATGACGACGGTGCACCATCAAATACCGCTACCGTAAACATCACCATCAATGATGTAAACGATCCACCAACAGCAAACGATGACACCGCAACAACCAACGAAGACACACCCCTCTGGATCAACGTCTTAGCAAACGACACAGACCCCGACGGAACATTAAACCCATCAACCGTCACCGTCACAAGTGGACCAACACATGGAACCACCAACATCAACACCACAACCGGCTCCATCCAATACACACCAGAAACAAACTACTACGGATCAGACAGCTTCATCTACACCGTCAACGATGACGACGGTGCACCATCAAACACCGCAACAGTAACAATTACCGTATTAGAAAAACATCAAATTTCATTGAAAACTGGTTGGAACCTTATCTCAATCCCATGTTATGATTCTATTACAAAGGCAGAATTAACAGTATATTATAATGGCGCATCCCATTCCTGGAGTCAAGCAGTAGCTGATGGATATCTGATGAATTATATTTATAATTATAATCGAGCAACTCAAACCTATGGTTTTAGTGATTCTCTTGAGCCAGGTTACGGGTATTGGATATGGGCGTATAACATCTGTGACTTACTGATGTATAGTAACGAAGAAGGAACTGGTCATATCACTAACCTTCAGGATGGCTGGAACATCATGGGTTTACCGTATAGAACACCGATAGTAAAAACAGCAACCTATATACAAAACGCCTCTGGAACCTACACCTGGAATAATGCGGTAACAAATCATATTATTCTTGGATTTATTTACGGCTGGGACAGTTTAAACCAGATGTATGATCTGTGCGACACATTTGATCCTACGAGAGGATACTGGATGTACTCCTACCAAGATTGTACAATGCTCAAGTAACTAAAAAACAGTAAGACCAAAAAAATACCATATGTATTGGAGGTTAAATGTTTAAGAAACACTTACCACTGTTGATGTCATACTTTCCTCAACCTATTTTTTCTTACATTTTTTGAAAGACACATATGTAGGTATGACTCTTATTCAGATTTTAGGAACGGAGGGACGCTTCCTGTTATATCAAAGATGACCACTATACAAATGTCTACATCTCATACATCATTTATCTATCATTTAATACTGCAGCAAAAAAATAATACAATGCTATCATGGTATAAGAGAAAAATATCGAGTAATGTCTTAAACATATCATAGGTAGACGAAAACAAAAGCTATAAAACCAAATCGGTATTAATATCTGAAATTAACTTTATGTTAATCAGTTTCAGTTGATATCTATGAGATCTAAATATTATCAAAGAAAAATGAGTGTCACAAGGTTAGTACTCATTACTGTAATCATAGGTTTTATTGGGGTGAACGATTCTGTATTTTCTAATAATATAACCACCTCTTGTTCAACCGTAGCAAATCCATTTACAGAATGGAATGTCACCATTACAATCAATGAATCAAGCGGAGCAAGCAACATGGTTATCCTTGGGGAAGCAACCAATGCTTCAGAAGGACAGGATACTTACGACAGACCAGCACCACCTGTATCACCATTGCGCCCCGCGATTGAAGCCTGGTTTGAAACACCCCTTCCGTTACCATTTAACAAGTTACTTATTGAATACAAACCGTATCCATCCGTGTATACGAAATGGAATCTCTCAATCATCTGGTTACCTGAACTAGGGAATACGACTCTAACACGTATTACTATTTCTTGGGATTCCTCGCAAATGGTAAAACAGGACAAAGAAACACTCTTTCTCTATGAAAACAACACTGTTCTTACGAATATGGTTACAACACATTCATATTCATATATAACAAATGGTACTTTACATCGCTTTCAGGTTATTTCCCAGAGTCAACAATCAAACAACCCATTAGATAAAATACCATTACCATTTCTTTCACTCTTTATGTTTATTCTTGTAATATTCATTGTCAGTATTCTTGTTGTGTTACTCTTTAATAAAATTAGGAAAAAATCGGGGGTATCAAAGAAAAAACATAAAAGGTAGTACCAATGAAAAACAAAACAGTATCTCTCATAGTAAGTATATTTTTTTTAATGAACCTGTGTTCATGTTTCCATGGTAATGTACAAGGGTTAGAGTCAGGGATAACATGGGGGTGTACTATACATATCGATGAAGTCGGGGAAAAACAAGATGAAATTGTTTTTGGTGAAGCTCCTGATGCACGAGATGGTCCTCCAGCAGATATCTATGATGTGGTAAAACCACCAACACCGCTGGTTCCGTATCTTCGTGCATGGTTTACTGATAATCTCCCGGCTCCATATAATTTTCTTTGGGAAGACTATCGAAGCTTCCCTGATACCTCTAAAACATGGAATGTAAGTATACAGTGGATTCCCTCTGATTACTATACAGCGACCACTGTAACCATCACATGGGATACAACCGAGACATCTGCAAGTGAGTATTCCTCTATGACTTTATGCACTGATTCTGGGGTTGTTTTAAAAAACATGCTTCTTGATGAGAGTTACTCGTTTAGCTGCCCTGCTAATGTCCCTCAGATGTTTCAGATTGTTTGCATGAAAACAAACACCCACCCAGATTCACCAAATGTCCCAAATGGTGCACCAACCGGATACCATGGGTCTCCGTATTTCTATTCTACATTAGGTATTGACCCTGATGGTGATTTTCTGTTTTATCAATTTGACTGGGGTAATACCATCCAAAGTAGTTGGCTTGGCCCATATCCCAGTGGCGAAGTGGTTCAAACCTCGTATACTTGGGATGCGCCAGGAAGTTATCCGGTCAAAGCACGTGTGAAGGATATATACGGCCTGCAAAGCAGTTGGTCAGGGATCCTTACTGTTGATATGATTAATAGAGCTCCATCTCAACCGACGAATCCTGTTCCCTATAATGGTGAATCTGATGTTCAAGAAGATCCAATCCTTTCCTGGATTGGTGATGACCCTGACGGCGATATCGTTACCTTCGACGTGTATTTTGGTATCAGTTCTCCTCCTCCAAAGGTCGTGAACAATCAATCAGATTTATCCTTTCACCCAGGAACCTTACGATATAAAACAACCTACTATTGGCAAGTTATCGCATGGGATTGCTTTGGGGATAGTACCAGCAGCTCTTTTTGGTCTTTTACCACAAAAGCTTCTGATAATACTTCGCAAGAACCAGGAGATATCAATCAAACAAATACTCCCCCTGTGGCAGATGCTTCTTTAAGTCAACAAACTGGATTCGTTGGTTTATTTGTTATCCTTAATGGCTCGGGTAGTTATGATGCAGATGGGTTTCTTACCAGTTGGTTGTGGGATTTTGGTGATGGGACACAGGGTACAGGAGAAAGAACGATTCATGCTTATGAGTCGCTTGGGATTTATACTGTCACCTTATCAGTTACTGATAACAAAGGCGCTACTGGAACTGATTTTATAATCATAGAGATTGGAACTGCGAATCAACCTCCAACAAAGCCGATTATTACTGGAACGCGAATCGGGACAAAACATACCCGTTATACGTACACAGTTTCTGCAACCGACCCTGAGAATGATTTTCTGCAGTATCGTATCCGTTGGGGAGATGAGACGGTTAATGAAACACAGTTTGTATCTAATGGCACAGTTTCTTCTTTTTCTCATTCATGGAATGTTTCAGGGAAATATGTACTCACGGCAACAGCAACAGATAATATATCTGTATCGTCGCAATCTACAATGGAGGTTTTCATTGATGTGCGCTTTATTCAGGACCTCGGGTTTCTTTTTGATGCGATGTCGGATGGGTTGTTTGATTCGTTTTTTAGCAATACGACCAGTACGATAACTACTATGCATCGTCTTGAGAATGGAAGCTATCTTCTTGATACTGATGGTGATGGGAAATGGAACTATTTATACAATCCAAATACAGGATCACTTACGCTTGTGGGCTTTGGGGTAACAACCATTGAGAACCCATGGCTTTTTATCATCATCATTATGGCTGCTGTTATTATAATCATCATCATTGTATATCTGTATAAGAAGAATTATTTTTAATTTTTTTTTTAAAAAATAATAACGATGTTATGTAGTGACAGTAACGAAACAAAAAAGATATACAGAAGGACAAAGGTGCAATTCGTCCTTATTTTTTCTAAAAGTTCTATACTTCAATCTATTTATTTCTTTTTATTTGCTAGAAATCTCATATTTTTTAAAAAAAATTAGTTTTGTTGTAATTTTCTAAAAAAAAATTTTTTATTATAGTAATGCTTTTTGGATAAACATAAACCGAATACAATTCTGGGCAAACGACACAACAATGAGGCGCCTTTTCCGTATTCATATCATTCTCCTCCAAAAGGTGCCTCATCAAAACCTAATAAATAGTCGATTGTTATTACTATCTGGATTCATTACAATAGAAGCAGTTGGCATAGAATCGAATGAGATATGAAAGGAATATATTCGATAATCATTAAATAAAAAGGAAAACATATGAAACGAACGTTCAAACTAGTCCTCTTTGATATGGATGGGACGCTTCTAAACGGCAGGACAATATTTGCCTTTGCTAAGAAAAAAGGATTCACCAACCAATTGTCAACAGTTCTTGATTCTTCGAAGGAACCCTATGAAAAAACCCTGGAAATCGCATCCTTATTAAAAGGGATGCAGTACAAAGAATTGCTTGATATTTTTAGAAACATCCCATTTCAGGAGCATGTCGATACGGTGATACCGCAACTCCGGGAGAACCACATAAAAATAGCATTGGTCACCGATGGATATCAATGTTTTGCAAATGATCTTAAAAAACGCCTTGGTCTTACTTATGCATTTGCCAATAGGCTTATGATACATAACCAGCTCCTGACCGGTGAACTCCTGTTCCAAAATAAAGAACTACAGAAAAGTAGCAATGGGAAAATCTATTCGATTAACAAGCGTGCTGTCTTAGAGTTCCTTAGCATGATCCTTGATATCAGTCCCAATGAAGTGATTGCTGTTGGTGATGGTTTTGTCGATATTGATATGATACGCGCAGCGGGGTTAGGAATTGCGTATCGTGCACCACCCGAAGTCCAAACCCAGGCTGACGTAGTCACAGACGATTTACGTGTTTTATTACGGTATATTGAGAGGTGATAATATGGACATAAAACAAGAAGAAATAACAACATTGCATGATATGCATGTGGATAAGGTTCAACTGATGAAACAGGTAAGTGACGTTGCGACTGAAATCCCTGTCTCTGTTATTATGCCCATGCTGTATAAAGAGATAAAAAGCGATGCGTTAGCGAATATTTTAAATCAGCTTAATAAATGTACATACTTAAAAGAAGTCATTGTTCCTCTTGCCGCTAACAGCGAGGAGGAATTTAGCCATGTAAAGCGGTTTTTTTCAAAGTTGACGATTCCAAAACTCATCATCTGGTGCAACGGTCCAAAAATAACAAAAATTTTAACAGAATTAAAAACCCAGGGATTAGATGTCATCAGTTACGGTGGAAAAGGACGTGATTTATGGATTGCCCTTGGCATCGCAAGTATTGAATCGTATGGGATTGCAATTCACGATGCGGATATACAAAACTATGATGAGACAATCCCTACGAAACTTCTCTTTCCCCTTCTCGAGCCAGAGTTGGATTTTAAATTCAACAAGGGATATTATGCTCGAACCAGTATTGATAAAACGATTCTATATGGACGTGTGTTTCGCTTGTTTCTCCATCCTCTTCTCCGTGCACTTGTTGATGTATTGGACGATGAACCTGATTTTATTCGATTTCTCCGTGCGTTCCGATATCCGATTTCCGGGGAATTCGCATTAACAAGTGATCTTGCACGAGATTTAGATGTTCCCTATGGATGGGGTGTCGAAATCGGCATTATGGCTGAAATCTATCGAAATGTAACCATGAAACGGGTATGTCAGACTGATCTTGGGTTCTATGACCATAAACATCAGGAAATCGGCAATTCTGGTTCAGGGCTTGTAAAGATGACAGGCGATATCTTTAAAAGTTTATTGCGAATTTTAATAGAAGAGGACCATATTCAGATCGACCAATCGTTTTTATTATCCCTCCGAGTTCTCTACCATAAAAATGCTAAAAATTGTATAAAAAAATACCATGCTGATGCTCGTTATAATGGAATAAAGTACGACCGGCATTTGGAAGAATCAATGATGGAGCAATTCAGTGATCAGATTATGACTGCGGGACAAAATTACATGCTCGAACCGGTGTACACACGGTTGCCTGATTGGCTTCGGACAATATCTGCGAAAAGGAAAATCAGAGAAGAACTCCTTGAAAACGTCATTGAGAGGAATAAAGGGTGAACGTATGAACCAGGATTGGAATAAAGGGCTGTCATTATCTAAAGAGCTAACCAAGATTTGTGCAACTATTAAACCGCTTGATATTATGGTTGGCGTCTTATGTAAAGACGTCGAAACAACTATCTTAAACCTCCTTAATGTGATTAATGAGGGGTTGTATCAGCATTTTCCGGATTATAAAAAGGCTATCGTAGTCTCAAAAGGTCCTTCCGAGGATAGGACCTCCGAAGTCATTGACCTTTTCCAACCCTATAGCAGGATTAATAAAATCGTTACAGATGATATCTATGATGGTGGAAAGGGAGCAGGGGTTCGAACGATTATCGAAATCGCTCATGAGACCGATGCAAAATGTGTCGTATTACTCGATGGGGATTTACTGAGTATTAAACCAGTTTGGATTCAGACGATTACCAACGCGATTATCTATGGAAGAGCAGATTTGACGGTCCCGTACTATATCAGGGACAAGTATGATGGAGTTATCACCAATAATCTCGTGTATCCCTTTACACGAGCGTTATATGGATTAGATGTCAGACAACCAATCGCCGGGGAATTCGGCTTATCGAAGAATTTGTACGAAGTATTGCGTAACCATCCTTTGTTCCCGCCAGACTTTGGTGTTGATATCTTTATTGTTACTGTTGCGGCAGCGAAGGAGATGAAGGTAAAAGAAGGGCTGTATTCATTGAAGATCCATGAATCGACAACCCGGTATCTTGAACCCGAGACACTGCTAATTCCAATGTTTAAAAAAGTAACAGGAAGTATGTTTGAACTTGCACGATATTACGAGGATTATTGGAAATATCGCCCCCTAACCAAAACCAAGACGTATTATAGAAATTGCTACAGCAAACGACCAATCCCTGTGAAAGTTGATATCGAAAAACTACAACATATGTTTATGACTGAATATACTACAAAAAAAGAGGCATTAGCACGGTTTCTCCCGCAGAATATTCTTACCGCTCTTTCTGATACTGTTGATCAGCAGAAGATCCTTGCTGCTGAGCTTTGGGCTGACATCGTCTATAACTTTACTGCCGCCTATAAACAAGCAACAAACACATCTGAAAAACAAAATATTCTTGACCTGTTTAAGACACTCTGGATTAGGCGCTTTGTGAGTTATACGATTGAAACAAAGGATATGGATATCAATGAAACAGAGGTTTTCCTGCAGAAACAAGCAGAAGTCTTTGAGGAGAAACTCCCCTATCTTCGTTCGATTTATCCCTGATTGCTGTCGTAGCCTACGTTGTATTTGTTTTTCTGTTTAAGAAGGACTTCTGTATGCGGATAGGCAAATTCCACATCCTTTGTTTGTCTGATACGATGGAAGATTTCTCGTCGAATATTCGTTGCAATTCGATTCCTTTGAATTGTGAGTGTGTAATACCGTACGGTGACTTCAATACCTGACTCTCTAAATTGTAATCGAATATGAGAAGTTTTTGGTACTCGTTGTGGAAAGTCTTTGTAAAATGGTTCCATTACTGTGTGAACAGAAGAGGTGATAATTTCTTCGGCTTTTTCTAAGTTGCTCTCATAAGTGATGGCTGTTACTATCTCTACCAAAATATAGTCTGATTCACGGGTATAATTAATTATTTCTTTTTCAAAGATCATTGAGGTTGGAATCATGATTATTCTGCCTGACCGCTCTTCTCCTTCAATAGTTCCCCCAACTTCATTTAGGAATATGTGCGAAAGCGTTATATCTGTGACATCTCCTTTTAAAGTCGATATAAGTATACGATCACCGATATCAAAAGGTCTTCTGATAATAAGGATAAGCCATGCAACAACACCACTGATAGGTTTTTGAAGAGCCCATCCAAGAGCAACAGATAATAATCCTGCAACAAATCCAAGTTGGGTAAGATTACCATAAAATAAGGATATTAGGATAATTGTAAGAAAGAAAATAAAGATAAATTTGATTAACCCAAGGAAGACCTTTATATTGGAAATCTGTTTTTTTGTTTTTACTCGTTTCAAAAGATACCATTGTATGATTTTTAAAATAATAAGAAAAATGATTGACGAAAGAAGCATGATAACAACTATCTGGAGAATATCGTATCGTGATTGTAAATATGCAATAAAGTCATCTATTATTGATGCGATAGGTATCATCAACCGTTATAACTGTTTTTTTAGGAGCCTCTTCTTGGCATCTCTCAAGATATGAATACAAATTCATATTTACTTTTTTCTTATAAATGTAACTGATGATTATGATTATAAAAATGTGCTCGTAACAAAAAAAGATAATTGATTGTTATTCATTTATGTCTCACTTTTTTTCGAAAAGAGGGAATAATTATTTAAACCGAGAAGCGTTTTTCCAACACAAGTTATATCTGAGAATTTGAATGAAATGTTATGGATAATTCTTAGTGTTATCGTAATCCTTTGCCTTATTTGCATCTCTGCATTTTTTTCAAGTTCAGAGATGGCGTTTGTCTCTATTAATCGTGCGATTGTTAGAGAGAAGATACGGGAGGGGGATAAACGCGCAATCATCTTAGACAAACTCTTGCAAAAGCCCGATAATGTCATTAGTGCCATCGTTATTGGAAATAATTTTGTGAATATTTTTGCATCGATTCTTGCTGGCGCAGTAGCAACAATGATTTTTGGTAATATAGGTATTGGTATTGCCACTATTGTGATGATGTTTGTTGTAATCATTTTTAGTGAAATTACTCCGAAGAGTTTTGGCCTGCATAACATGCGGTTTGCGTTACGAGTTGCACGAGCGCTTGCATTTGTCACATGGTTTTTCCATCCGTTGGTTGTTCTGATAGCAAGCATTTCTGACGGGTTAATTAGGATGGCCGGCGAGAAAAAACACGGGAAATCGCTGGTGACTGAAAAAGAGATAATGGCGATGATGAGACTTGGCGAATCGGAAGGTACCATTGAACGCGATGAACGGGAAATGGTAAAGGAAGTATTCGAATTTGATGAGACTCGAGCTTATGAGATATATACACCAAAAGAGAAGGTTGTATTTATCCACGAAAATGCAACACTTGCAAATCTCATTCAGACATCGGTATCCACAGGATTCTCTCGGTTTCCAGTATACCGGAATGATTTTGATGATATAATCGGAATGGTCCATGTAAAAGATACGTTAAAATTAGATGATAAATCGTTGCTTGTGAAATCGATTATGCGTCCGATACTTAAGGTTGACTCGAATATGAAGGCAGATGACCTTTTACGACTTATGAAATCAAAAAAAACTCATTTAGCGTTGTTGCAGACTCCGGAGGGAAAAACAAAAGGCTTGATATCCATGGAAGATCTCATTGAGGAAATCTTTGGTGAAATCGTTGATGAGCATGATTTCGAGCATTACTCCTATAATAACGTGTGATAGAGAAGAAAGAATAGAAAGCATAATCATGGTTTTTTTATGAAATAATTGTTTTTTCAAAAGTATGTTCTCTTTTCCATAGGGAAAGTTATGTATGAAATGGTGACCAGTTTATTACGAATTCTTTGTATACATGGGACACATCGTAATAGGCATATTTTTCTAAAAAATGTTCTTTAAACTTCTCAAGTATATCACGGAGCATCTCATCGTTCTCGACGTAAATCTCCACTGAAAGATCGTATTTACCGAGCATTTCATGGATGAAAAGACAGGTATTTGTCTTGTCAAAAAAATTAATGATGTTTGGGATGACGATAGGATCATTGAGTGCAATATCAATTTGGATCCGTTCTCGTTTGAGCTTTGTAAGGTTGAGATCGATTGTATATGCAACAATAATACCTAAACGTTCCATTTTTCTTAAATGATATTCAACTAACCGGGAATCTCTCTGCAAAGACTGTGCGATATCACTTAATTTCGTCCGTGCGTCTGTCGATATTGCCTTCATAATGCCAAGATCGGTGTTATCAAGCATGTACTCTTTTGTATCCATGTGATTGCATGTTTTTTTTATAGTTTTTCCATTGTATAAAAATTTTTGATTTAATTTATGTGTTTTGATCATCATTTGAACGTTTTTTTCTTCGACGTCCATTCCATATAAATTAAAAAAACATTGAAGAAAACCTTTCAATTCAGCAGGGTTTTTTTGAATTGTTAAAAAAACCATGTCAAACTGGCCTTCCATTGTTCTAAGATTCGCGCATGTCGGATCGTTTGTGATATAGTCAATTATTTCTGTTTCTGTTGACGCGGTTAGTTTGTAGAATTTTAAGAAAACCCGGTAGTACGAATATCCAAAAAGGGAGGCGTTAAAGATAGTATAAAGACGATTGACCCACCCGTGTTTCTCTAGTCGTTTGATTCGATAATTCACTGTTTCTTTTGGTATTTTTAATTTTTTAGCTATTTGAGATGCTGATGTTCTTGAATCGATATCTAGTTCAAATAAAATTTTTTTGTCATAGGCGTCTAATTTTTCTTTCATATATACTTAAAAACCAACGATTAATTAAGTTTTTTTGTTTTTTCATAAAATATATTCTTTCATTGCAGGGATTCACACGTAAAACAACCATGAATTTTCTATTAGTGATAGTGACTACAATGTCTATGCGAGAAACCACTCTATGCCACATACAGTTGCAGCCTCTCGTAATTAATAAATAGATATATTATATTGTAAACCTGTGAGAGCATGACAATCATTGAGATGAGAAAGTTTAAGGATATTGACTTGAAAGGCGCAACAATCATCGAGGGATTCCCTAGCATTGGTCTTGTAAGTACTATTGTAGCGACCTATTTAATTGATTATTTAAAACTTGATCAAATCTGTGCGGTTGACTCAGATGCGTTTCCCCCAACGTCGATGATCTATGCCCAAAAACCAAAATTCCCCGCAAGGATTTACGCAAGCAGTGAGAAGAAAATCGGCGTTTTTCTCGCGGAGTTCACTCCCGTACCTTCGCTTCACCGTCCCCTAGCAAAAAAATTTTTAGAATGGTGCAGGGAACAACAATGCCAAAGAATTATTTCTTCCGAGGGAGCCCCCTTGAAGAAATTATGTCTTCATAACAAAGAAAGTTCGAAACAAACACATGTCTACGGTATTGGCAGCACAGAACAGGCACGAAAAAACCTATTGGATGCTGGCATCGAACAGCTTACCTTAGGCATGATTTATGGTGTCAGCGGTGTCCTCTTAAACGAAGGACGATGGAATAATTTCGATGTGATAACACTTATTACTGAGGCGTGTCCTGATATACCTGACTCTCTTGCAGCGGCGAAAGTCCTTGAAGCAATAGCTGCTCTTATGCCGCATATCCAGATAGACACACAACCGTTATATCAACAGTCAAAGAAGGCAGAAGATCAAGTAAAAACTCTCCGTAAACAAGCAGACTTATCGCAAGCAGATGCATTGAAAGCGATGTATCGCTAAGACAAATCAGTTAACCTGTTGATGAGGCATACCGTTATTTGCCAGTAGATGGGCAATCTGATTTAGTACGCAATGCAAAAATTTTATTAACATCAGATGGCATTCTATCTGCAGATAGGAGTTAGCCTAGTAGCGTGGTGAGAGATTAAAATTGGCATGGATTAAAATTAGAATTATTTCATCAATTAAATAGGAGTAAATTATGACATATTTATCTGAATTACGAAAAAAAGAAGTGATTAGTGCAGATGGCCATATTATTGGAACCGTGCAAAGTGCCATAATTACAGAAGAACGAAGAATTATCGGTCTAACGGTAAAAATCAAAACGAAGATAGCAAAGACATTAGAGAAGAAAAAACCACTACTTTCATCGCTTTTTCTTGATGTTAAAATCGAGGAGATTAAATCCGTCCAAGACAAAGTCATACTGCTGTATCCACTCAAGCAGCTAAGCCTATATTTACTCCCTCATAATAAAAAAGTCTCTGCTGAACGGCTTCTTGGCTTAGAAGTATTGGGTCGAGAGGGCAAGGTCGTTGGTACAGTGGAGGATATGGAAATTGACACCGTGGTCTGGACTGTACCTTCACTTTTAATAAAAATTAAAAAAGATACATTGGAGACAGTAAAAAAAGATAAATGTGTGCTGTGTGGTTCCCAGCTTCATATATCGATGCATCATGTCGTCGATATTGGGGATTATGTAATGCTTGAAATGTCAGTTGAAAACATTGGTCAAATATTAAAAAATATATCGATGAGATGAACCAAGAATTTTATTCATTCCGCTCTCTTTAATACACCACTTTTTACATGGATATCTATGAGCCGATAGGTTTCTTTGCTCCAAGTGATTTCTCCATAAAAGAGTGTTTTTTTTATGTAAAAATCAACAAAGATTATTAAATGATTATTCCTTTCAGTTTCTATGATTGAGAAAAAAAATATCTTCACCTTTGAACGTTTTAAACAAATGATTATTTTAGTACTCATGTGGATGCTTGGAATTGTAGTGTTCATTTCTACTATATTTGTCGCATGGACTTTAGTAAATACCCTTGTATTTGATTTCAATGGACTGGACTTTCAACGACTGATTATCGATCTCTTCGGGTTGTTTTTCCTCGTACTGGTTGGTGTCGAGCTCCTCGAAACACTGAAAATGTATACAAAGGAACATGTTGTTCATGTTGAGGTTGTGCTGCTTGTTGCGTTAATTGTTGCCGCAAGAAAAATCATTCTTATTGATTATGCAACGACACCCGCCGAAATATTTTTCGGTATCGCAGCTATCATTGTTTCAATAGGGATATCATATTTCCTTATCAAGAAAAGCCTTTCCAATCATTCGGATATACTAGATTAATGAACCAATCGCAGCAAATGAAACAAAAAATCCTAAAATATCATTAAATCATTTCTTCGCATTATTCGAATGAACCAAAAATTAAAAAAATCAATAGCATCTACTGGTTTTTGATTTCAATGAATATCACAATAAATTTAGGGGAGTTCTTCACTGAATTCCTACAGGAAAAAAACATCACATCCGACCCGATAATTGGGCAAGTTATCGCCGCAGTAATCCTATTTATTCTCGCGTTGATTATTGGATGGATTGTCTTTCATTTATTCGAGCATTATTTCTCTAAATGGGCAAAGAAAACGAAAACAACCATAGATGATGAAATCATTAAGAACATAAAGCGACCAATCTATTTCTTAGTCATTCTTGTTGGCTCATGGATAGCTGTAGATCAACTGATATTTCTCGATGTTTATTTGGTCTATACGAACTTTATTTTTCTCAGTTTGGAGATTTTGCTTGTTGCCTATATTATTACTCGTGTTATCAATGTGCTTCTTGCCTGGTATGTAGAGAGAAAAATAAAGAAAAAGGAAAAACCAGTCAGCATGAATATCCTTCTTGTCTTTCGAAAATTGATTCATGCGGTTGTGTATATTTTCGCGTTCCTTGTCATTCTTTATCTCAGCAGAATCGATTTATCAGGTGCATTGGTTGGTCTGGGGGTCGGTGGTATTGCTATAGCATTTGCCCTTCAAAACGTGCTGAGCGATGCGTTTAGCGCGTTTTCCATTTTCTTTGATAGACCCTTTGAAATCGGTGATTTCATCGTCATCGGTGATGATGCAGGGACCGTTACGCATATCAGTATGAAATCGACAAGAATAAAACTCCTTCGAGGAGAGGAACTTGTTATCTCTAATCGAGCTATCCTTGACAAAAACATCCATAATTATAAAAAACTGAGAAAAAGACGAATTGCTTTTACTATCGGAGTCACCTATGGGACCCCGATAGAGAAACTAAGGAAAATAGAAGGAATGATCCGAGACATCATAGGAAAATGTCAGTTATGCCAGATAGATCGAATTCATTTCAGAGAATTTGGAGCATATAGTTTGAATTTTGAGATTGTCTATTACCTCGATTCGTCTGATTACAATACCTATATGGATGTTCAACAACAGATTAATTTCGGAATCGCAGAAGCTTTTGAGAAAGAAGGTATTGAAATCGCGTTCCCAACACAAACTGTCCTCCTTGAGAATAGTACCGTAAAAGTTACATAAAATGAGGAGCTCAATCGTGGTTTCGGACTAATGGGGAAATGAGCTTGGTTTTATCCTAGCAACAATAGGCTTGGCTGTCAATATCAGAAACATATGGAGTTTCTCCTCCATTCCCGAACAGAATAGGGGTAGCACCTATCTCATACCGTATCTCTTTGCGGTTTGTGTTTTGTATTTTCTCCAATGATTCTTAAGCTTTCTATTGTACCACATTTCCTAATCTGTAATATCATTTCTGTGTTCAACCCAATAGGCATCCCACAACTCCAGGTCTCTACTAATCGGATGGTTGTGTTAGAAGCAATCGTTACTTCAGCCTTTTTGATTGATTCGATTCTTAAAAAACTCTAATGGTCTTCTTTGTTGTTTAAATGTCTATTTAAGACATATAACGGCGGTATCGCAAGGACGACCCCTATGAGTAGCAGATGTATCAAATAGGAAGAATCCAGATGGATATCAAGAAGAAGCCAGACACTTCTAAATATTAATATTGAGGCAAAGACTAACATCATCTCCCAAAAAATATGGTATTGTTCTTTCATAGTGAAGAGACATATCATATCTGTTAAAAAATTTTATTATGAAGGGAGTGGATGGATTGTAATTGGATCTAAGGTTACAATATCTCCCCATATTTTGAAGAAAAAGAAATACGCTCCAACTTCAACGGTTAAGGTTATATTTTCACCATTGGTGATGAGAGGTATAAACTGATCATTCGATGCAATGGAATAGTTTATATACTCCCATTCTAAACTTTTACATCTATTATTAACTGATTGATTTAGCAGAATATACGTACCATTGAAAGAAACCGCTATATATACGCAGGTAAAACGAGGAATTATGACTTTATAATTCAATCGATGCTTGCAGACAACCGAGAAGTTAATTTGCGGTATCATTCCATTAATCTCAGGGAAATAGAAATCTCTTGTATCACTTTGGTTTATAGTGACTATCGGTTCGAGATCGTCCTTTGAGAATCTATGTAGAAATGAGTCCCAAGTAACTGAGATATTTGCAACAATGTTTTCCGTAGATATAAGATTGTTCTGAAAAGACAGTTCTTTGTTGGACTGATTAGCATGTATTGGTTCGATACTTACTATCATTAGTATAACTATCATTCCTAAGATAGCTGTTGTCTGTGGGTTTTTCTTCATTGGAATCCCCTTAAATAGCATATTTATAATTCCATTCTCATTATATAAATTTTTTCAATAGATGTTTAAATACAAAATACTCGGAGAAAAACTATCAAATATTCCAATTTTTATGTTTATATCTTTCTAATAATACCGGGCAAACCAAGAATATATTTCACACGAGTAAACTCACTTAACCCATATCCATTTAATTCCACGGTATGACCTGGCCAGGAAAACGTACCTGTCGCATAACAGGGTCCCTCAAACATACCTGTTCGTGCAAATCTCCACACTTTTTCATGGGTATTATAGACGACGATATCTAATTTTAAGACCATATCATCTCGTTTTGCTTCTATATGAAGCTTCTTTGGATATTTCAGAAGAGGCAACCCAAGGGGATTTGCAATTTCTGTATAGGTGATGTCAAAATGGTTAAACTCAGTGATATTTCGATTGTTCGGGGAAATTATAATAGAATCGAAAGATAACTTGAATGGAGTACGAAGAACAAATTTTGATACGTACATCTCCCATCCGTTATCAAAATGAAGGTTCGCCCAATCCCACCCTTTTGAAACCGAGCGAGGGACGATACTTTGCCAGACATGATCATGATATCCTATGCCAGCAACACGATATTGTCTCCCATCCCAGGTTATATTGCCTGATACTTTACAACGGGGGACATAATAATCTCCCCCGGTTGCGAGGCTTGCTATTGGTAGATTCGCACTTCTACCTTCAACCCATACCGGCAGAAAATCTGCAGTAAATTCTAAATCTACGACAAAGTTTTTTTCATTGTTGACTGCATGGACCTGCCATGAGGGATACAATCCTTTTATCCAACTATTTTGAAATGAAACATCAACACCAGGGCCACCTGCCTGTAATGTTCCTCTTCGTTTGTTAAATATACTAAAATCGTAGCCGTTATTCGAATCATCAAATAAGAGAATGAAGAGATTGTCTGGTTTTAAGAACCGGATATCAAAGAATTTCATCTGATTGAAACTCACCACAAGCGAGTATCCCTGCAGGTCGCTCTCCAGACCATTAAAAAATACGTTAAAATACCACCATTCTCGTCGACTTCCTTTATGAAACCCTTCGTCTTCAGGTAGAAGGATATGTCTCCCTGAGTCAATCAACCGGTTGGTCCCTGGTGGTGTTGGTTCCGGATCCTCTCCAGAAATGGGCATTTCTCCTTGAATCGTCGGTATTTGAATGGTATCTTTGGGGGTCAGACTATTTTGGTATGTGAAGTACCCAATGGAAGATATAAGAAGAACGGAACACATTCCTATTGCAAGAGTTTTTCTCTGTGTAGATCTTCGTTTTTTTCTGCGTTGCGATGACACATCTATCTGTTCGTATCTCTTGTATCTCTTCCAGTAGTAACTTCGACCGAAAAAACGCCATGTGAGGGCAAAACCGACAAAAAAGATAGGGATACATACCCAAAGAGGAACATACGTTTTTAGATTGTTTATATCTTTTACCGCTTCAAGATGCCTTTTCATTGAATCTGCGGTGGTGTTGTATGTTAATATCGCTGCCTCACCGATGGGATTATTTACCTTTAAATAATTTGTAATCACTCGCGAACGCATCGATGAAGGATAGTACAGCTGTAAGAACTGTGAGAGATAGGCTGAAAGAACAAGACGGCGATATACATGGATGACATATCCTGATGCCTGATTGACAGTAAGTTGGAGTGTCTCATCACAGAAATATGTTATTCCATGCCAGGTGATCTGTTTGCTGTAGATATCAGAGCGCCACACCGAGACTTCAACACCATCGATGAATCCATTTTTTATACGCTGCATGTCGCGCACGAGAACAACGCTTTCTTCTCCGTTCTGTTCTCCGTTGGATTCTACCCATCCTACCGAGATATTATTTACTTTATTGTCAATTGGAGGAATGTTCATATATCCAGCGTCAACATTCGAAAATTTTAGGTTAGATGTGTGAGCATCAACCCAGAACCATTCACTAACCTTTTCCGTCTCGTTTATAACATGGAGAATTGCACCGGTATCGTCATAAATCACATCATGAATTAATGCTGTGTGTTCCTTCTGATTAAACGTAGAGACATGGATTACTTCTCGGCCTATGAAATTCTTTTCGATTGGTGCGCGTTGAGGCAACATCCATCGTATAAAAAATGGTATATTTGTTTGATCTGTTCCCCTGATAAAAAGTCCATTTCTTTCCCAGTAATGCACAGAGCCTTGATCTTCCCAGAAATAGTCCTCGGGAAGTCTTGTTTCATCAATAACTTGATAAGGAATGAGATATCCATAGGCGATAACACCTAAAATCAGCAAAAAGACTCCTATAGATAAGCCTAAATCCTCATATCGTTTCAATCGAATAAAGACAAACGCAAGAATACTTGGAATAAATAATGATATTCCAATGATAGCAAGAACTGTATTCCAAGGTACTGTATTCCAGGGGGACATATTTGTATCTTATAATCTTTATAAACCTACGATTATTAAAACCTTATTGTACAATTCTTATCACCTGTCTTAATAAATCGCTCTCCTAATATTTAATAAGAAAAAGTTTGTTCCGGCTTCCGAATTTGAGGTTTTTGTATTAAAATACTTATAGAAGATAGAATATGTAGTCTCAGAGGATACTTGATGCCAGAAGAGGTAATTCCAGAGGATATACGGAAAGAATACGAAAAAACAATGCAGCGAGCCATCACAAAAAAGATAGGATCCATGTTCATTATAGTCACCGAGGATACATATGATAAAGCGTTAACTGCCTTTAACTTTGCAGTAGCTGGCGTCGAGATGGGAATGAAAGTCTCTATATTTTTCACATCACGAGGAATAAATATTCTAAAGAAATCATATAAACCACGACGCACCCATTGGGGAGAAGCACCAATCGTATGGAAAGAAACATCCATTAAACGAAAAGGCGGGATTGTTCTTGCCGAACTTATGTATCAGGCACGAGATATGGGCGCCCATTTTTATGTATGCTATACATCAATGATCTCTGCTGGTTTAAAAGAAGCAATGCTGCTGGATAATGTAAAAGTGATACGAATGGCTGAGTTTCTCGGATTAGCATTGGAATCAGATATACAACTTGTCATCAGCTGAGGGATTAACAATGGACTTGGAGGAAATACTCAAAGAACGAGCAAAGATTTTTGATCGGGCATTGACAGGGAATCTTACACCACGAGAGCCAGAAATATTCTATGACGCATTACGGTGGATTCCATTATCAGGGGGAAAACGCCTTCGTCCAATCATTGCGATGCTTTCCTGTGAGGCAGTTGGCGGTGTACCAGAAACCACCATCCCATTTGGAATCGCCTTGGAATACATGCATAACTCAACACTTGTTCATGATGATATCATTGATAAGGATAAATGGCGAAGAGGACTACAAACAACCCATGAGAAATTTGGGATACCTTTTGCGATTCTTGCAGGAGATGCACTTATTGGGGAGACATACCGGATGCTCTCCTACATGGCACCTCCAGAGCTAAATTCGGTAACATATAAAGAGATTATTCGGTCAATTGCTGAAGCTGCTAAAGACTTCTATGAAGGGGAAGCCCTGGACATCGAATTTGCTGTCCGGTCAGATGTGACAATTCCTCAGTACATGAGAATGATTGAGAAGAAAACAGCTCAACTCTATCTGCTTGCAGGAAAAGGAGGAGCATTGATTGGCAAAGGTACTAGTAAACAAGTTGAAAACCTTGCTCAATACGGGACACTCTTTGGTCTAATGTTTCAAATTAAAGACGATTTACTCAATATCCTTACTGAACAAATCATCTTAGGAAAACAAATGATTGGAAGCGACATCCTTAATGGAAAACGGACCTTGATGCTAGTCCATGCATTATCAGAAGTCGATGAAGACGACAAAACTAAGATGATGGCTGTTGTTGGAAACGAAAACGCAAATCAAGAGGATGTACGGGGAGTAATCGAGTTATTCCGAACATATGGATCTATCGACTATGCTCAAAATACGTTAGAAGAATTCAGGGAAGCAGCAAAGAGATGTCTTGACAGTGTAGATTCTTCTGAAAGCAAAGATATTCTCGTTGCACTTGCTGATTATAGTGTGACAAGATTGTATTGATTTTTTTTAAAAAATATACAGACTCATTAAGATGATGAGAAGGGCGACAAGAAGAAAAAAAGCTATAAGTGCGTATGGATTAAATAGAAGTCTTCTCCAGTTCATAGGTAATTATTTCTTCTTGAGCTTATAAATATTTTGTTTTAGCAAGGTATGATACAATACTGAGATATAACCTTGAATAAGTAATTCAAGAGATAAAAATCTCTTCGCTAGACTGTATATCGGACTTTATGATAGACTGCAGTGCACAAAAAAATTCCTGCAGCAGTAAATACGATCACACCGCTTGTTGCGACATTATACACAGCAGAAAATAAAATGCCGATAAGCACGCTTAATATTGATAAACACACAGTCAAAATCATGGTTCCCCGAAACGATTGTCTCAGCTGCAGAGCGGCAAGTCCAGGCAACACCATAAGAGCAACAACAAGAATCACCCCAATAACCTTTATCGACAGCGCAATCGTAAATGCGACGAGAAGGTTAAAGGTAAAAGTAAAGGACGTTACCGGTATGCCCGTGACCTTTGCTGATTCCTCATCAAATGTAATAGACAGTAGTTCTTTATAGAACGCTCCAAAGAAACAAACAGATGCAAAACCAAGAACAGCGACAATAAGAAGATCTGTTTGGTCTATGGTAAGGATTGAGCCAAACAGGTAGCTAAAGATTTCAACATTAAAACCACCTGCGATACTGATAATAATCAAACCACTTGAAAATCCTAAAGCAAGCATCACGGCAATGGCAGCATCAGATTTTGCTAGTTCTTTTTTCCGCATATACGAAATACTAAGAACCGCAACAATTGAAACGATAAGTGCAGTGATAAGGGGGTTGATCCCGAGCAACAAACCAAGGGCGATTCCCCCAAAAGCGGTATGGGCGATACCATCGCTAATCATCGATTCGCGACGAAGGATAAGAAATAGCCCAATCCAGGATGTCGCAAGAGCGGAAATAACCCCGCCAATTATTGCATATTGGAAAAATTGGTAACCAAGCAGCGAAGAGATATCATGAATTAGTGAATCAATCATGATGAAAATCCCCCTTACATTCATGGTCATGGAATACGAAATGGAAATGTTCACCATAGACTTTTTTTAAGGCAACGTTTGGATCGATTTCTCGAGTAATATCGCTCATATAAACGTTTTTGTTCACGCAGAGAATTTTTGTCATACGGCAAAAAACACTCGATAAGTCATGAGACACGATAAGAATGGTGATGTTTTTCTTGAGGTTTAGGTCACTGAGGAGCTTATAAAAACTTTCCAACCCCGTTGCATCAATCCCTGCCACTGGTTCGTCAAGAATGAGAATTTCTGGGTTTCTGACAAGAGCCCTTGCGATAAACATCCGTTGTTTCTGGCCACCAGATAAACTTCCAATCCTTTTTTCAGCAATGTCATCGATTCCCATAAGAGTTAGGCATTCGCGTACTGCACTCCAATCAGTCTTCCGTAACGGTCTGCCAATAGTCGTACGAGTAATCCTCCCAAGACTGACCAATTCAGTTACTGTAAGGGGAAAATGGGTGTCAAAATGTATTGCTCCTTGTGGGATATATGCAATACGGTCCCATTCAGAGAATGTCTGTATATTCTTTGAAAACAAACGAATAGAGCCGTTTTTTATTGGCAGAAAGCCAAAAATCGCACGTAGCAATGTTGTTTTTCCACCTCCGTTTGGTCCAACGATACCGACATAGTCCCCTTTATTGATGGTGAACGTTGCATCTTGTATCACAAGGTCTTTTAATCGCATTACATCGACATGTTTAAATTCAAGAACCGGATTTTCTTTCATAGAAATTACGTTCTTTTTTTTATCATGAGTTTCTTTAGAGTCTCAGGCTGTTTTGTCATGTTTGTAGACCTATTTTTAGGTTTTGAAGGTTCCGTTCAAGTTGTTGAAAATAATCCATTCCATCAATTACCCCAGACATCAGATAGAGACGATAGATTTGTACCGATTGGTTTGTTTTTGATTCGATAGTATTTTTCAATGTCTGAGCATAGATGTCTGAATAGACGGGATCAATGTAGACCACGTACACTTCAAGGTCCATCATTTTATTTACAATTGCTGCTATGGTCGATGCGCTAGGCTGTTCATCAGCAGAAAGCCCAATCACACCACATTGTTTGAATCCATATCGATCTGCGAGATATCCAAACGCTGCATGCGTCACAATGATTGTATCTTTTTGTTTTGTCGATAACTCCTTTTTAAACGAATCGTCAATAGAGAGGAATCGCTGTTCTAACTGGTCCCATCGTTGCGTATAGTACTCCTGATGTTGTGGGTCTTTTGTAATAAGTGCATTGAAGATAGATTCTGCCTGTTGTCTGGCAATAAAAGGACTAATCCAGGTGTGTGGATCGTAAAGAGTATCGTCAGATTCGTTTGGGTTGTGGTCTTCGTATGTTTTTTCAATGAGTTCTACGTTCTTAGTTGTTTCAACAATGATTTTTCCTTCTTTATTAAGCGTTGGAAGAATATCATCTTCGAACCAATGGTCGAGATGTGCGCCGTTGTACAGGAGGATATCTGCTTTATTTGCTGCAACAATGTCTGCTACTGTCGGTTGCCATGCATGAACGTCGGTATTGTCAGGGATAAGTTGTGTCACTGTTACATAATCACCTCCGATTTCGTTTGCGAAAAACGCTAGTGGATAAAACGTAGCAAGGATTTGAATCCCCTCTTTTTGTTGTTGTTCTACGCATCCACTGAAAACAAGACTTAATAGGAGGAAACTCTGAAGGGAAGTGAGCAGTATTCTTTTTTTTTGTATCGTTATCGCCCCTATGAACAGGGTTATTGAGCCGATATCTATTTAAAAATATTATTGATTCTCATTATCAATAAGAGTTGTTTGATACCATGAAAAAATCAAGAAAAACAAAACAGAAAGAACTGATACAAACTGAGATAGTCTCCTTGAAATCTTTTTTCACAGCAGATGAGCTGTATGAAAACATCAAAAAAAAAGACGCAACCATCGGAATTGCGACCGTGTATCGTTTTCTAAAGGATTTACGAAAACGAAAAGAGCTGCACTCCTATGTCTGTGATCGGAAAATGATCTATTCACATAACGAAGATAATCATTGTCATTTTATCTGCCAAAAATGCGATGTAGTAACACATTTTACTATCGATAAAATCGATTTTTTAAAAAAACAAATAAACGGGGACATCTGTCATTTCCAAATCGATGTACATGGTATTTGCAATGATTGTCTTGAAAAGGAAAAAACATAGAACTATACACTATGAGCTTTTACTAAAATGTTCTGTAGTAAAAAAACGGAATTATTAGTATAATGAGATGGAAAATAATAAGAGTCATAAAATCATAGGTGATTAGGATACATAAATGATACAAAACATTGTAGAATCTTCAAAAAAAGACCTCATTGAGCATTTATGGGAAGTCGACCCCGCTATTAAAATAATCCTTAAAAAATCAGATTCATCCCGTGAAGCTAGAGAAAAAATCTTTGAGTATTTAAACAGGTTAGACCGTCATTATACAAGTATCTACGCAGATAATTACTTTAAAGAATTACATACTATTGAAAAAACTAACGCTAGAGAATGCATAAAAATTCTAAAAAATGTGATTAGGACGGAAAACGAAAGAACAACACATTTTTCAGCACTTCGTGCACTAATAGATCTTGCAAAAAACAAAAAAGATGCAGTTAACCATGTTCAGGCTGGTTTTGTATGTGAATTTATCAATTTATTTAAAGGGATAAACGGAAAATCAGACAAGACAGATGATGTCTTTATTCTTCCATCAGACAGCACTGAAGCTTCCATTGTGCGGTCTGAAAAACTCGATAGCTATGCAAAAAAAATGAATGAATATTTAAGTAGGCATAAAAGCGGATTAGAACCAGAATTGATAGTTAAACAAAAGGCATTGAAGAAAAAGATTTTAGACTATTTTCAAGCGTCTGAAACGGATTGGAAAACATATCAATGGCATCTCACTCACGTTATACGAGAGAAACACAGTCTATCTTCGTTAATATCATTAGAAAACGACGAGTTAGAAGGATTACAGGTCGCTGAACAAAACCAGATTCCCTTCGAGATAACGCCATATTATCTCTCCCTGTTTAATGAAACAGGGCGAACCAGAGATGACCAAGGAATAAGAGCACAAGTATTACCAAGTAAAACCTATTGTACAAACGTTATCGATAATCGAAAAAAGCATATTGATATGGATTTTATGGGAGAGAAATCAACAAACCCCGTCGAAGGAATCACCAGACGATACCCTCAAATCGTCATCCTTAAACCAGTAAACGTCTGCCCTCAAATCTGTGTGTATTGTCAAAGGAATTGGGAATTAGAACCCTCAACGCAGGTAAAAACAAAAGATGAAGACATAAATAATGCAATCGAATGGATCAACCAAAATAAGTACATCAACGAAGTGTTGGTCACTGGGGGAGATCCGTTTATTCTCCCAGATGATTATCTCGATAAAATGTTAGCGAAATTAGCATCTATTGACCATGTCGAACGAATCCGCATTGGGACACGAACACTTGTGACACTTCCATGTCGTATCACCGAGGCACTTGTTGATATCCTACACCAATATCATGAGATAGGGAAACGGGAGATCTGTATCGTGACACATTTTGAACATGTCGCAGAAATAACCCCGGAGGTTTTAGAGTGCATAAAGAAGATAAGAAACAGAGGCATAAGCATTTACAATCAGCAAGTGTTTACCTACTATACTAGTCTAAAGTACCAGACGGCAGCGCTGCGAAAAATATTAAAAATAAGTGGAATTGACCCCTATTACACCTTTAACACAAAAGGAAAAGAAGAAACCATTGATTTTAGGGTCCCCATCGCACGGATTCAACAAGAACGGAAAGAGGAAGCACGGTTTTTACCAGGTCTTGTTAGGACAGACGAACCGGTTTTTAATGTTCCAAAACTAGGAAAATCACATTTACGAGCATGGCAGGATCATGAGATAATAATGATCTTAGCCTCCGGACAACGAGTCTACAGATTTTACCCATGGGAATCAAGCGTCACCCTGGTTGATGCGTATCTCTATACAGATGTCTCTATTTATGATTACTTGAAAAGATTAGCGAATGATGGACAGGATCTCGACGAGTATAAAACCATTTGGTATTATTTTTAATCAAAGGTTTATTTAAACACATATCATCTCAAGCAGTTTATCATAAATCATATCACATCACTCTTATACGAAAAACCAGGATAACTGAGAAATACCAAGCCGCTGGAGGGAATGTGTAACCAGAGTGAAATTCCGTAAGGAGAAAAATGGCTAAAAACAGCACTAAAAACCATAAACAGAAATCTTTATATATAATTAACGGTCAAGCGTTGTCATGGTTTCCGCCTTGTCTTTTTCCATCTTTTCGCTTCGGCTGCAAGTTTGCAGACGAACTCAATGTCAACATCAGAATCATTGTTAGGCATGACTTGTTTCATTTTTGTGACTAAAAAATCTGATGCCTCATCAGCAGTCAAGCCAGATTGTTCGATGAATAGTTCATATCCTGTTCTCATAGGTCTCCCTTCGTGATCACTGATAAGACTGTCAAAGCATATAACGGTTTATGGATGGTCATTGAAAGTATCAGGTGGGGAAGCAGTGACGCGGATTAGAAAAGAAAAAGAAAAAAGGAGAAAGGGGAGTATATTCCCCTATGTCTTCACCATTGAAAATATGATGAGTTGTGATCCTGTTGCTGTCTTCTCAACATCAGCTACCCGTGCACTAATGGTAATACCCCC
>MUGD01000123.1 GCA_002900555.1 Thermoplasmata archaeon M9B2D
GGTGGATCAGCGTCCCCGTGAAATCATATAACAGGTTGTGAATACCGCTGACATTTACCTTGAAAGCTTCTCTCTCATGATCCTCACAATACCTGACATTTGTTAGTGCTGCACAGTTGATAATTACATCAGGATTGACACGGTGTATTTCATCATTTACCTGATCCAGATTGGTTATATCCAACTTGAGAGGTTCATATCCCCTATCTACCAGTTCGCTTCCAACTTTTCCTTCCCATCCAGTTACTGCGATTTTCATTTTTCATCCTCATAAGGAAAACAATGCTGTTCGCCTTCATCATCATAAACGATATAAGTGTCTTCCCCGTAGTAAATATCTACAGCCTCGCCAGCATCATCGGTTTCTGCTCTTTCGTTGGGATCAATTATCTTCACGTTTCGCTCCTAATTCATCTAATAACTGTGCAACATCTCTTTGCGAAAGTTCCACCACACGCTTCCTCTTCCCCTCATTGAAAACAATACTCATTATTGCTTGACCAGAACTTAAAAAGTTCAACAACTCTGTAACAGGGTCATCGAACCATTCTCTCAACTGTTCAACACGAGGCTTCATGATTACTCCAAAATGAATCTTGATTTCTCAGTAATAGGATGCCCACAATGAGTACATTCAAGAGTTTCTCCTACCTTATGAACATGACCGCACCCATCACATTTCCATAAATCATATTTTGGGTGGTCATGAGAATGTCCTGTTTGTATGTACTCATAAAAACCCTCAAACACATATGAAGAACCAGATGGTTCTGACATATATTGTGGAAAATGAGCATGGCTTCCTGTAATCATTTCATAATCGTTTCTAAAAATATTCATACCCACATTTACCTTTCCATATAAAAATAGGCACAGCCCAATAGACTATGCCTATTCTAATATATAACTTATATGCGAAACATTAAAGTTAGATTAACGTTATGGTTTCTTGAATACCAGGTGGATGCCCTGGTTGATTGCGATTGCCATTAACCATACCTGTACCGCTGCCCAAACCCCGACCCACGAGCAGACAAATACCGCCAATAAACCGGCGCATGAAAGACCAAATACTGCGCCAACAATCACAAACAATAATCCAGCCATGAACAGGCGCTTATATCCAGGCGCTAATTTTTCATACCACGTACTGAATGGGGGAATGTATTCCATCAGCAGGGATAAAACGGCAGCACCAATAGCAATTAATTGTTCTGGGGTCATCTTTTACTCCTTATTACTTTCTCTAATTCTTCGAATTCTAGCACTAGCAGGGATTTCTTCATTCACATCAACTGGCTTGGTTGAGTCCAAAATTTCATCAATAATTTCCTCCTTCAACATTCTCATATTTAATTCTAAGCCATAATATTCACCAAGATTGACGAGTTGGCTTTTATACATTTCTTCGAGTTCTTCTTTTGTGAAGCTCATGCTATCTGCCTCCACCATTAGTCCATCTTCGTACCGCTGTTTCGTCTGCTAAAGTGAATGCTGGTTTCTTGTTGCCTCCACAGCAGGTTCTTTTTATGTTCAAAACTGCATCAACATGCTCTGGTTTTACCCATGCAAGGCAAATGTTTGCCTTGGTATTGAACAAATATTCTTCGCCTCCTACAGTAACGATCTGATTTATCGTCCTGTATTTCCGCAAAGCTACATTTCCATTTTCATCTGTAATCATAATTATACACTAATTGTTATGTATAAGTGCTTTTATGCGCCTCACCGAATCCACAAAAGACGGTGGAAACAAAAGTTTCTCGCCAACAAAATACGTCATAATATCATCGAATGATGGGTTTTCTATCCGCAAAACAACTTTTTCACTGCTACGAACAAATATTTGTGGTATCTGACCCCCAAACTTGAACTTCTGCCGTCTGCGGTCTGACCTATCTACTTCCAATAAATCAGCACCATATGACAAAAGCATTGCTGCCATGTACATATCGCTTATTGAATCCATAATTTCACATCCAAATTTGGACTAGGGGCAGGTAAGGAGAGAGAACCCTGCCCCATAGTCCGTAGAGGGGGGAGCTGAGGGTAAGATTACCCAATAGTCGTACAAGTCGTTACAATACGACCTGTAAACTGCGAAGTGTACTGACCCTGAGCGCAACAAGCCTTGATAACAAGAGCTGTCGCAGCCCAAACTTCAAACGAGATTGCAGTACAACCAGGAACAAGATCGGTCAAGCTCAGAGGAACTTGAGTAATCTTGTAAACCAGGGGATCTCCGTTGTGCGTGAAACGCATAGGCCATAAATCTGCCTGGAACGCTCCACCACCAGCGTTTGCCCTAGTAAAGTTGTTATCAGCAATAACCTGTAAAGTACCGACACCTGTGTTTACAAATCCAGCATAGTTGTAACCTGGAGTGATGCGGTTACCATCAGCGAAATTCACAACCTGTGAACCCTGAAAACCAAGCTGGAAGTATGCGCCCATCATTTCTTGAATGGCAGTTGAATGCCCCAAAATATGAGTGGGTTTTGCACAACTTTCGCTCAGGAAGCGGTCAAAAGCAATTGCCGAGAACGAGCCTGATGCACTATTGTCGTTTGTGTGCATTGTGCAGGACATATTGGTCGCCCAATTTTCGATGCCATCAAACTCCAGCGAGTTCGAATTGGTGTCGCCCTGAACAAGCAGTCGATCCCAACCATTCATAACTAATGTCATGGCAAGAGAAATCTCTTTCTCTTTGACGCTGGCAACTGTGCGCTTATCCATAGACCCAGCGGCAGAACCACCAGGTAGCCCTTCACTTGACGGGAATGGGCCATTCAGAGCATTAATGCCATGCCAATTAGCACCAGCAACGGCTGCCGAGTGCATAATGTCACGATATGATAGGGTTTTCTTAGCACCAATATTCTTGAGAGTAAGAGTGCTGTTTGCGCCATCGTGAGTATATTCTTCTGGGCATTCTCCGTCAGCAAACGCAATGTAAGCAGACCCAGAAGTAAATTCTAACGAAGTCATTTCACGCCACAGGTGAGCATTCAACTGTGTCGATTCCTCTGGAAGAGCCTGTAAAAGTGTGATTTCCTCACACAAATCCAGGATTTCAGTAGGATCAAGAGGCGTGGGATATTGGGCAGCAAAATCTGCCGGTTGTGCGTAAGGCTGCGGGAGAATTACGGGATCAGTTGTTTTCTGAACGTATTCGCCACCACCCTCGCCCAAGTTTAAGACCTTTTCGGACATCGTAAAAATACCTCCAATAAAGTTTTTCTTCGTCCGACATCGCTCAGGCGATTTAACCGAACACGTATTCAGTTATTTAATTATAGTCCAACAGACTTTTCAACAATGGAACGAAGTTTTGGAAACTTAGTTTCCTGTTCTGTTGGTTGTAAAACAAGATTAGGTGGAATGCTTCGTCTGGGTGGTGCTTGATCCACCTGCTGCGGTGCAGTAGATTTCACAGCCGCCACTTCAGCTCGTAGCAAACCGATTTCTTGGCTCATACTTTCTTTCAGATCAGCCAATAATTGTGCGATGGAAGTTTCATCAGAAACGGGTTCTTCTGTAACTTGATGAGGTTCTTCCCGAACCAGGTTTTCCTGGATAGAACGAACAAGAAATTCGAAAGGCTCTTGCATGGTCTGGAGAGCAGCAGTTGAGTCATCCATTTCTACGGCGATGCTATAAACTGATTTCAACTTAACAATCGCTTCATCGAGCGGGTGCGTTTCAATCGGCTTGTCAAAGCTGGCTTTGATTTCACTCAGCATTCCCAGCATCTTTTCCTCGAAATCGGATTTTTCCTTTTTCTTTTCTTCCTCTTCGTCCTCGTCTTCTTCTTCGTCTTCCATCATTTTCTTATCGTGCTTGCCTTCTTCTACGATAATTTCTTCAGCAGGTACTTCTTCAGCAGTAGTTTCTTCTACTTCCTCTTCACCTGCCTTTATAACCAAAGCCTCGGATTTTCCGACCATCTTGGTTTCAGCATCGAGTTCTTCGGCTAGTTCTTCACCAATGATGCTTGCAGCATCTTCTTTTCTGGTAGTCATGGAACGCTCTACCTCCATTTGTGTTCTGGTATTCACTGGCACTCGTGTCATGCCAAGGTGAATTAAATGTCCTCGTAAAAACTCCTTGCCTCCATATTCTCCATCGAGAAGTTCTTTCAAACATTCTGGACAAAGCGGGTTTTCTTTAGAACGTTCAAAGACATAACCAGATGCTTTGTGCTTATGTTTGTAATCCAGGAAGGCAATAGAGATTCTAATCCGTTGATCTTCTGGAACAGGATCTTCTGAATACAAATCTTTGCAGATAGATTCAAAACATGCCCGACCTATGGGTGTATCATCAAAACGACCAGTAGACTTCAGCCTATTGCCATCAATGTAAATCGTGTCTACAGGGCCAGGTACACCCTTACCATTCAAGTCTGGATAATGGGAAACTGAAAGATATGGTTTCCCTCCACTCCAGAAGTCGCTTCTAAATTCCTCTGGCGGCGCTTCTTCTGTCTCAATCCTGCCCATAAAATCACTGAACAGTTCTAAAGACATACTATCTTTGTAGGAATCCTCTTCGGTGTCAGATGCTACCGCTCTCCAACGCCTGGTGGCAGTTGCCTTGTCATAAGATGCTTTGACAATTGCCATCGAGAATTCTTGGACATCCGCTTTCGGAATCCATTTACCGCTGGCATCTTTTTTGTATTTGCGTTTAACCGCACTCCATGCGACACGCGCCACACATTCATCCTGACTTTCGCCAGCGTCTTTACACGTAGTTTTCTTTGCGCTTTCTTCCGCTGCTAAATATATTTTCTTTGCACCAGCGGGTAAGTTTTCAGGAGGCATATCACCTACTCTATTATTAGGTTTTGAAATTTAGCGTTCCATCCTACCGAAAAAATGTGAACAACAAAGGTCGTTATTGCGCCAGTAATAAATTCTGACAGGACTGGAACATCTACACCAATCAAATCGAGATCGAACAAAAACGCTAAACCGAAATAAATCCAAAATCCAAGACATAAATCACACGAAAATAATTCCTCCAGAAGTCCCCCATCTAAAAATAATTTACCAATAAACGGGAGTTTGCTTTTGGGAAACTTCTGGAACAGAAAGACAATAATCTTACCAGTAAGAGCAAATACCAAAAAATTTAGTATCATGCGTCCTTGTACAGAACATAAAGCATTTGTTCGCTTATTACAGCATTGCCTTCTTGCGCCATATTGGTTCGCAAATGCTGAACATGAACAAGTTTATAACCTTGAGCAAAATATGACCTGAGATAATCATTGATTACATCAACTGGCTCAGACCCATCCTGCCCAAATTGGTTTTGAGCATTTATACCGCGAATGATTTGCCTTATATCTGCCCCAACGATTTGTGGCTTTGGTTGTAAAGGTACTGATTCTTCTTCCACATCTTCTTTCTTCACATCTGCTTGCTTTGGAGGTAACACCATTTTATATCTCCTCTAATATTTCATTTATAGCGAATGCCAGGCTGGAGGCGAATTTCTCTATAACTTTTTTACTTAAAGAAAATATCTCCTGCCTGACGTTCATAACTGTCTTATTATCATGCAAAATTCCACGTTCGTCAAGAGATTTTGCAAGAACTTCACGATCTATCAAAGTTTTTTTAGTTCCAGAGATTATAGAATTTATAATGCCCCTCTCCATCATGTCATCACACTCGTCCAAAATCTCCGAAACTCTGTCTTTGAATTTCTGCTCATATTCTATCTCATCTATATCTTCTCCAATCTCCCCAGCGACCTTATCAATCTTATCTTTCAATACTTCTGAGAAATCTTTATAAACATCATCTGGCGTTACTTGCAGTTTCCACCAGGGCTTTATTTTGTCCATAAGACTGACCAAGCGCTCTTTTGATTCAGATAATGTAATCATGGTCAGCTCTGGAATCCCGTCATCCTTTTCATCTCCCCACAACACATCATCAAACCACTGATCCCAC
>MUGD01000124.1 GCA_002900555.1 Thermoplasmata archaeon M9B2D
CCCCAGATCAATAGCAATCATGCTTTGGTTTTGTATGATGTTTCCCTCGATAATTGTATTAGATGAGTACGCAAGGAGTATACCGACAGTTCCCTTGTCGAGATGAAGATTCTTTATGACGCATTGTTCCGACCCTACCAGGAGTACCTCTCCTGCATCACCTGGGATGGTTATCCCATTTCGATCGTTCATATAATACACGGGTTTTCCGTTGACCGTGTTGGTTTCATCAACGTCATTGCGATACTCACTCTCATCATACCCATACACCATGATGCTGCAGTTAATCATGGCATTTGAATCAAGAACATTGTAATTGGAGGATAAAAAATAGATACCAAAAATACTGGCATCACGGATGATATTCTCCATAAATATATTAGTAGCAGAGGTGACAAGAGAAAGACCATAGGAACCGCCGTTGATGATGTTTCCTACCATCGTATTATGTTCACAGCTATCAAAGGAGACAGCCATACCATTCTCTGTCAATATATTATTTTGGATGACATTCATCGTTGATGAATCGACATCAATGCCATAGTTATTCCCCTGCAGATGGTTATTGCGGATGACATTGTTGTCGTTTTCCGAACCATCCAAATCAATCCCAACAAGGCTGTTGTTGGTTAGGATGTTGTCGTGGATGATGTTTCTAGCACTAAAGGCTAGCTCCAAGCCTATACTCGCATTGCTTAAAGTACAGTTCGTGACGACACAGCCAGTACATCTTGTAAGGATGACTTGTCCAGCGTTCGAAGGAATCGTCCTATTGGTTTGGTTAATGTAATAACACACAGGTTTTCCATTGACCATGTTGCTGAAATCAACGTCATTTTGATAGTCAGCAGGAGCGGTACCGGTGACCTGTAATCCACACTGAAGCATCTCAATGTCTCTAAGGATGTTATTTCCAGATGAATCAAATGAAATACCAACGTTGCAGTGGTGAATGGTCAATCCCTGTAAAGTATTATTTGCGCTATAATCAAGGTTTACTCCTGAAAGAGATTCCTGATAGGAGCAGTTGGTTATCGAGTTGTTTGATGAATCAAAAAGAAAGATACCATCCCAGAAACTGCTGTAAAATGAACAGTGCTTCACCGTAATGGTCCGGCACGAAAGAAGATACATCCCATGACCATCGTTATTACGAAAACTGCAGTTCTCAATAGTCGAATCAGTGGTACCCGCAAGAAGGATACCTTCAAAATTATGAGAGAAATAACGGTTTTTTACAGAGATGTTGTGACAGTTGACCAACCCAAGGAAACTGAGCGTTGCTGTTTCATCAATGACAAGATTGCGTTGTTCGATGAGGTAGTACATTGGTTTTCCGTTAATGGTGTTCGAGGTGTCAATGTCACAATAAAAATCAGTTACGGATGATGAGCCGATGCCAAAATTTGCGTAATTGTCCAGTAGTGTGTTATTCCGCATTGTTGTATCGGGAGCATACGCAAGACTAACCCCATTGTACCCATTTTGACAGACACATCCAATGATTTGATTTCCATAGGACTGTTGGATATGAATGTTTACAAAATGATTTCCAAAGCAAATACAGTCAATGAGTTGATTGTCATGAGAGGAAGAGAATAGCGTAATTGCATCCGCATTATCATGACACCGACAATTCCGCAGAACATTATTCGTCGAATCCACGAGGTGGATCGCAATCAGATTCTCGTACAATTCACAGTCTTCTATCTGAGAAAAGGATGCATGGACCAGGTAGACACCAATCCATTCGTTCTTAGATATGATACAGTTCGAAAGAATCGTGTTATTCCCTATGATCTTCACGGCAGCTTGATAATAATATCCTTGATTGTCGGTAATACGAAAACCATGGATAGTGGCACCATCACTTACGACAGACACTGTATCTAATGAGGAGTCAAGCATGGATCCGTTGATTTCTGTGCTATTTGCATTCTCACCAATAAGATGAATTGGTTTATTTACGACGACATGTTCGAAATACGGGGCCGAGTCATCATACACATAGATGGTATCTCCAGAACTTGCATCATCAATGGCATCCTGAATCTTCGAATAATTACCTTCTCCGCTTCCCCCGACATAAAGGATTTCGCTATCAAAAGAGGATTCGTCCGTTTTTTCTGCAACGTTTTTCCCTATCGAAGGAACAATACTGGAAATTAGCAGGAAAAGAATACTTCCAAGCACCAATCCGTGTTGAATCAACCGGCATCTTCGCATCGTGTTCCAGGTCTCTCTCATTTTATAAGTCGGTCCTCATATAATAAGGTTATCAACCAGTCGAACGAGAAAAACACACCTGCTGAAACGATGTTATCTCCCAATCACCATACCAGCAGGATCGATCTCCTTAAGAATAATTAACTCTTTTTGAGACGGCGGCGTTGTCACTGACACATGCTTAGGCACAATAATCTCAAAATCGGAGTTCTCTTGTATCTGGTCAACAGTCACCCCTGGATGCACAGAAAGGAGCGTCATCTGTTTTGACTCCTGCTCAAAGCCATATACTCCCAGTTGAGAAATCACCCGGTATGGTCCGCTATCTGTAGGTAAGCCTGCCTTCTCCCGGGAATCAAAGCCTGTCAGGTATCCTGGAGTCGTCAGAAAATCAATGGTCTTAAGGAACCGATGTTTGTCCTGTCGCATCAGGATAATCGTCTGATGACACAGCGTCCCAACATCATTGGCACCACCACTCCCAGGTAGACGTACCTTCGGTCGCTCATAGGGGCCTATCACGGTCGTATTCAGATTCCCGAATTTATCAATCTGCGCGCCACCTAAGAACCCATAATCGATGTATCCAGCCTGCGCCATCGCCATGGAATCATGCATGCTGGAAGCAGCGACCGCGGAATAAAACGTCCGTGAATCACCAACCGATATCGGAAGCACTGGCATCTCCGGACCAATCCCACCAGCCTCAAAAAACAACAGAAGGTTCGGTGCATGCGTCCGCTGCGCAAGCATCGCCGCAATCATTGGAAGACCGGTTCCAACAAACACGGATTTATTATCCACAAGCATTCGTGAGGCGACACATGCAAGCAACTCAGTGGATGAATAGGACCCTGCCTCAGATTTTTTCTCGTTCTTCCCTTTCAACCAGGGGGCGGTCATCGGCTCTTCAAATCGCTCAATTCGCGCAAGCTTCTGCATCTTCCTTGTTCCACCAACACGCTGTATGTACGCTGAAAAATCATCTACGCCAAATACATATGTTTCGAGATACTGCTGCACACCTTCATCAGTTGACGACAGAGAAAGCCACTCCCCGATATGATCCTCGTCAAAGAAATATTGATATGGCATCTGACAGGGATGCGACCCAAACGGCATCTCAACCACAGCGCTGACAAGATAAAACGGAATCACCGTCTTCCAAGGTTCCTGCCGTATCTTCTTACTTTCGACTATCTCTTCGGTCGTGATTATCAGATGACGTGCAGCACGGGACAGCTCAAAATCCTCCACCATTATCCCATCTATCTGTGCATTGCCATATGTATCACATCGTGGGACATGAATCACTGCCACATCCGGATAACAAGCCGGAAGTAGGCAGAGCTGTTTGCCACTAAAGGGATCAGTCATGGTCCAAGCAGAACTGTGCGCAAACGTATCGGTCCCAAGCATTACCCGTGTCGGGATGAATGGTAAGCCCATCATCGCTGCAAGGAAACGCCATTGAAAACCAGCGTTGCTTATCTCCCCAGAAACCGTACATCTCCCGGTTTCGACCGCACGTCGTGATGCAGGAGACAACCCACGCAGCTCATGGCCAAATGAATAGGCGACCTCAACGGTATCGACACACCCCGAACCAACCAAGACATCAAGGTCATGAACCCCGGTTTTCCCAAACATCGTCAAATGCCGTTTTCTTTGTCTGATGATCTCATAGACAATCCCCATAGAAACCCGAACATGTCCAAAGCCACCCATCGCAAGCAGGGATCCTTCTCCAATAAACTTCGATACGGCTTCCTGCGCAGACATATGTTTATCAATCAGACCTCGGGACTTATTGCGAACAATCCACTCACGGTTTTCATCAGGATCGTGCCATCCAATCAGCTTCCCAGCACCTTTCTGAACATTCTGGTCGCATTGCATAAGAATCATTCCCTACCACATCCAAACCTCTTCAAAGAGTTATTCTCAAAAACCACCCAGTATCCACATCGATTGTCCCTACTAAAAATCTTCGATGCCGTACAGGCGTAAATTTAAAGACTTGTGACCTATCCTGGTATGAGGATTTGTATGGATTTCCAACTCACAGAACAGCAAAAATTATTCAAAAAAACAGTCAGAGAATTTGCTGAAAAAGAAATCAAACCACTTGCTCCAAAAATCGATAAAGAAGAATATTTCCCCTGGGAACTGTATAAGAAAATGGGGAAACTTGGTCTAATGAGTATGACGGTGCCAAAGAAGTACGGTGGCGCAGGCATCGATAAAATCTGCTATATGATCGCTCTTGAAGAGATTTCACGAGTCTGCGGGTCAACTGGTCTGACCGTCGAAGCGCATAACTCCCTTGGAGTTGGTCATATTTATGAAAAAGGAACAGAGGAACAACGGAAAAAATATCTCCCGAAATTACTCTATGGGGAAGCGCTTGCGGCTTGGGCGCTCACCGAACCAAACGCAGGCTCTGATGCCGCATCATTACAAACGACCGCGGTCCTTGATAAAGACGAATGGGTATTGAACGGAACAAAACAGTTTATCACAAGTGGGGACATCGCTGCAGTAACAACGGTCATGGCAAAAACAGATAAGACCCTGGGGGCAAAAGGCATCAGCGCGTTCATCGTAGAGAAAAATACCCCTGGTTTTACAGTCGGCGTGCTTGAGGATAAACTTGGTCTTCGAGGAAGCCGCACCGCTGAACTGATTCTTGAGGATTGCCGCATTCCAAAAGACCATCTGCTTGGAGAAAAAAACCTTGGTTTTATTGGTGCGATGACGATCCTAGATCGCGGCAGAACAGCGATCGGCGCAATGGCAGTTGGCATCGCACAAGGCGCTCTTGACGAAAGCCTTGCATACGCAAAACAACGAGAACAATTCGGAAAACCCATCGGGAAAAACCAGGCGATCCAATGGATGATTGCTGATATGGCGACCTGTATTGATGCCGCACGATTGCTTGTCATGAGAGCTGCGTACCTGGAAGAAAAAGGGTTGCCGTTTAGCATTGAAGCATCCATGGCAAAACTCTATGCTTCTGAAATCGCGATGAAAGCGACCCGAGATGCGATTCAAATCCATGGAGGGCATGGGTATATGCGTGACCTGCCGTTAGAACGATTCTACCGCGACATCAAACTCACCCAGATCGGAGAAGGAACCTCTGAGGTTCAGCGCATGGTGATTGCAAAACGCCTTGGGCTGTAACATGGAACGAAAGGAGGAAGAAAAAACAATGAAACCAAAGGAGACAAACTGTGAGACGGTTTTTAAGAAAGATAGATATGAGGATCTATATAAGACATTCACATGGAAGGTGCCAACGTATTATAACTTTGGTTTTGATGTTGTCGACCAATGGGCAGAGGATCGCACAAAACTTGCGTTAATCTCGATTGATCCAACAGGTGAAAAAGCACGGTACCACACGTTTTATGACCTAAAAGTCCAATCAAACCAATTCGCTAATGTTCTGCGGAAACAGGGGATTAAGAAAGGAGATCGTGTGTTAGTCATCCTGCAGAGCATTCCTGAATGGTACATTGCATTGATAGGTATGTTTAAGCTTGGTGTGGTCGCAATGCCTGGAACAGTCCTGCTGACAGCAAAAGACATTGAATATCGTGTGAACCGTTCAGAGGCATGCATGGTTCTTACAGA
>MUGD01000125.1 GCA_002900555.1 Thermoplasmata archaeon M9B2D
TCAGGTGCCTTTATATCTTCCGAGAATATCGAGGGTGTGTTCAGTGATCTTCTTGAGAAGACAATGCTTATTACCGACTTTACTACGGGATATATCGTTGTAAGAACCAACCTGGGCTATGAACTCAAGAGTTCTATCGGTATATCAAGATCTTTTCAGAGCTTATTGATTGATGGAAGAATGAACGATTTCTTTGATACGCTTTGGTCTCTGCACGACCCCCTCTACGTTTTTGAAGAAGACGAACTTCGCGATAATCCTCTCTTTAATGAAGAAGGTATTTTTTTTCTGACTGCGATCCCTATCCGTATCAGCAAACGTGTCATCGGGATGACTTTTCTTGCCAGCAGAACGCAGCGAATACTGGACTTTGATCTTGCTTCAATACTTTCATTGATCGGAACCCAGCTATCCCTTATCGTGGAAAAGATTGAACTGTTTGATGAAACGAGAAGGCTTTCCATAACAGATAGTCTTACCGGCCTTTACAATTCACGTTATTTCTACCAGGAATTGGATAAAGAAATCGCACGATCAAGCCGTTATAGATTATCTTTTTCGCTTGCAATTTTTGATATAGACGATTTCAAGACCATTAATGACACATACGGTCATCAAACAGGTGATGAAATACTTATACATATTGCGTCTGTTCTCCGTCTGGAATCAAGAGAAACTGATATTGTCGCCCGATATGGTGGAGAGGAATTCGTTATTATTTTCCCAAACACCTCCAAAAAAGAGGCGTTAGCTGTCTCTGAACGAATTCTCCATAATTTGAACAGGAATATGGTGCAAACAGGCAACGGCCATATGATCAGCATTACGATGAGCGGTGGGATTGCCGCTTTCCCTTCAGATGCTGTAAGCTCTCATGACCTTCTGCACTTTTCTGACATAGCAATGTACAAAGCAAAGTCGGCGGGAAAAAAACAAATCGTGTGTTATAATAAACGTCATGAAAACAACATTTAAACGTCCGAAAAGCTTGAAAAAAGTCCCTTTCCGTTTTTGCCCTGGATGCGGACATAGTATCTTGCATCGGATCGTCGCTGAGTGTCTGGACGAGCTTTCAATCCGTGAAAGAACGATTGGAATTGCCCCCGTCGGATGTGCTGTTTTTGCTTATGATTATTTCAATTTTGATGTCATTGAATGTCCTCACGGCAGACCCCCGGCCGTCGCTACAGCTTTAAAACGGGTTATGCCGGACCGAATAGTCTTTTCATACCAGGGTGATGGTGATCTGGCGGCTATCGGCCTCTCTGAAATCATACATGCTGCCAACAGAGGCGAAAATCTAACGGTCATTTTTGTCAATAACGCCACATACGGAATGACAGGTGGTCAAATGGCCCCGACAACACTCCTTGAACAAAAAACGACCACAACGCGGAACGGAAGGGATCGTAGTCTTCATGGTGATCCGATGCCGGTGTCAGAAATAATAGCAACACTCCCTCCCGTTGTTTATGTTGCCCGGTCCGCTCTTTCTAACGTGAAAGAGATAATAAAGACCAAGAACCACATCAAAAAAGCCTTTCAGAATCAGTTAGATGGAAAAGGGTTCAGCTTCGTTGAAGTGCTCTCCCCCTGCCCGACTGACTGGGGAACAACCGCACCGGAAGCACTTGTCTGGATTGAACAGCACATGAAAGGTACCTTTAAACCGGGTATTCTGAAAGATATCTCTTCCAATTAAAAACAGACATGGAAATGAAAATAATTATTGCAGGATCCGGAGGCCAGGGAATACTGTTTTTAGGCAAACTTATTTGCCAGGCTGCAATGATCGAAGGGAAAAATGTTACTTGGTTTCCTTCCTATGGTGCGGAAATGAGGGGAGGAACGGCAAACTGTACAATCATCATTTCTGATGACATGATCGGCTCCCCTGTTGTTAAAAATCCTGATTTTATGATCGTTCTCAATAATGCATCGCTCAGGCGATTTTTACCCAGGATACAGGAAAAAGGGTGGCTTTTCTTTGATTCAACCCTGGTCACCGATAATGTTGATGGAAAGAATGGCATATCCATTTTTCCCATTCCTTCCAGTACCATTGCTGGAAGTATAGGTAACCCAAGGCTCTCAAATATGGTCCTTCTGGGTGCTTTTTCTCAAAAATCGAATATTGTACAGAAGGACAGTATTCTGAAGGCTCTTGAGATGACCATATCTTCGGATAAGAAATCCCTGCTTGAAAAAAATATATCAGCTATTAACAGAGGGATTGAGTTTGCCCAAAATTAGAAAAGCTGTAACTTCTGATATCAAGGGCATCCATCAACTTATCAATTCCTTTGCGAAGAAGGGTCTCATGCTCCCCAGGTCTCTTAATGAACTGTATGAACATGTAAGGGATATTTATCTTGCAGAAGAAAACGGTGACCTCCTAGGTGTCTGCTCACTTCACCTTCTCTGGGAGGATCTTGCGGAAATCAGGTCACTACTTGTAGTCGACAAGGCACGGGAAAAGAATCTGGGAAAACGTCTTATCAACAAATGCATACAGGAAGCAAGAAAACTTGGAGTCAAACGCATTTTCGCTCTTACATATATTCCAGAGTACTTTCAAAAAAATGGCTTTGTAGAAATAGACAAGTCAGTGCTCCCACAGAAGATATGGGGCGATTGCCTCAAGTGTCACAAGTTTCCGGAATGTGATGAATTCGCGGTGATACGAGAGATATAGGGGGTATACTGGACATGTGTTCACTCACCTATTCAATAATTTATCATTGTAGCTGGTATTCTCAGGCCAATCTCACTATTCATTTGAGAATTGCACATTTACAATTACATTAGATTTTTTCCTAAGAAATCTCAGATTCTCCTTCAAGCGGGTATTTACTTTGAGCTCTGTCAGGTATCTCACGATCTCACCGGATACCATTTCTAGACTCTTTCCCTCAAAGTTATCTTTGTTCTTTTCATAATAATCATTTATTTCTTTATCGGTAACTTTTATCATAGCCCTTATCTTGAGGTCGACATACTGATCGATCAATTCATCATCTGTCTTGCTTTCCATCCTGAACCGTTTAGCATCTTTTATGAGGAGAACCCTGTTGATCATGGTTTCCAGCGTTTTTCCGAGGGTTATCTGGCTGTTTATCTCCAGCATAGATTTATATTTTTCAAACAACTCAGATTCCGTTATAGCTATATCATCAACAGCAGCGACAACGTGATCTATAACTTCGGTCATCCCATTCCGACAGAAAATGAAGATAAGAGCACACAATCCTATCCAGACCAGTCTAGAACGCATGTCCAATACTGAAATGAACCTCTCCACTGCTTTCACCAGCCTCTCTGTTCAATTTATGACCATAATCAAGTCTTAATGGCCCGACGGGTGTCATATATCGAAGCCCTATACCGGTCGTATATTTGTAGTCACTAAGATTTATGTCATTTACGTCGAGCCATACATTTCCCGCATCCATGAACAAGACAACTCCTATGTCCCATCCTATGTCGAAACGGAATTCAACATTATTCATGAGTCTCGCGTTTCCACCTATTGGAGTCCCGTTTGCACCCTTCGGACCAAGAGAATCCTGACTATAACCACGAACTGTATTTCTGCCACCGAGAACAAAACGCTCAACCAGAGGTAGTTCTTTTGTATTACCGTATCCGTCAGCTAGACCGCCTCTGAAAGATAACGCGACAACAAGCCGCTTCGCAAGCGGATAGAAATAGCTGATTCCAAACTCCGATTTCACGAAATCCGTTTGAGAAAGAATGTATGATGAGGCTACCTCAAACGAAATACCAGTAAGAATTCCCCTTGAAGGATTAAAAGGGTTGTCCCTCGAATCATAAAGTATGCCCGGGCCAATTTTAGATATCGCAACGGTACCGGTATCATCAGGCGTGAGCACGACATCGGGTTGGACATCATATGTATCTACAATAGAGAACGAATAGGTAATATCGCCCCTTACCCTTTCGGATAAATTAGTCCACCAATTTGCAACGGAAGAATACTTCTTCACCTTATATCTTACATCACCCGTATCAATGTTCTTCTCCGTCCTTCGTTCCTTAATAAAATTTATGTTCATAGCGACGGGTCCGTAAGCATCAGGCATCTTAAAGAGCCAAGGCTCAAAGCCGCTGAGAATATATTTTTCTGACAAAGTCGTCAGTTCGGTACGGAATTTTCCCTGCCTGTTCATACCAAAAAAATTCCTGTAACTTATATCAAAAAATCCCCTGTATTTTTCATAGTCACCATATCCTACGCCAAACTCGAAAGCTCCGGCATTTGACTCCTTCACGTCCAATAAAACATCTTTTCTGTTTTCATTATCATCAACAATTTTATAATCTATATTCGAAAAAAGCCCAAGCTTATACAATCTCCGCGTATTTGTGCGTAAAAGAACTGCATTAAAAGGTTCACCTTCTGTATTAACGAGCTGTCTTGATATTACCGCTGTCTTTACCCGTACATTCCCTCGTATGAGAGTGTCACCAAAATAATACTGCTCACCCTCTTCAATTTGAAAATTAATCAGATATCTGTTGTTTCTTTCATTCCTGCTTATTCTAACTTCTGCGTCCAGATAACCCTTCTGATTATATTTATTGATAATTGCAAACCTCGAATCAGATATATCAAGTTCATTATAAGGCGCTAGAGGCTTTATCTTCACGATACCGTACAATTCAAAATCAGTGAATACCTTGTTGCCTGTAAAAGTGATGCTTCTTATTAAACGTTGTGAGCCCTCATTGATAACGAATTGAAGTGTTGCCCTTTTCTTGTCGTCACTGTATTCATACTTTGATTCCAATACCTCAATATCAAGGTATCCTAAAGCATAGTAAAATTCCTTGATCGTTTCTACGTCAGATTCGACTTTATCAGGATTAAAATAATCTTTCTCTCGCAACGACAGGATATCCTTTATTTTCTCATCTGCTATAAGGTTACCTCGCAGAATTATTTTTTCGAGGGTTACCTGGGGGCCTTCATATATGTAGAACAATATTTCCGGTGAGTCACCCTCTGTTTTTACAACCGGAGCGATCTGGGTAAAGACAAAGCCGGCCTCATGATAAAGGCCAATAATCCTTGTGACCGCTTCTTCTATCAGTTCATTCCTTATAGACTCCGCATCATTGAAAGGCATTTCATCCATGAGCCTGGAGTCAGTGTAGTAAATATTTCCTTTGATTATTATATGAAGCCTTTTCCCCGTATCGATAGAGACATTCAGTATGCCTTCAGAGAATTCATACCCGATAACACGTGGATTATAGTAGCCAATATCCTTAAGGTATTTCTTGATAACTTCCAATCTGCTAACCAGTTTTTTTCTGTTGTAGATATCACCGGAGAACATTTTAAGCTTTAAATAAACTTTTTCCATTTCTTCATCATCATCGATGCCTTTTATGGTAACCCTTTTAATAAAGAGCGGCTCATTCTCTTTAATATCCAGATGAACCACAATTTCCCTCTCGGCTTCATTAAATTCAAGAATAAAATCTATTTTAATATCAACAAATCCTATTTCAACTAAGGACTCTCTAAGCGTTTCGATGTAAAGTTGCATCTTTTCTTCATCAAAGTATTGGCCTTCTTTTAATGGGAAATATTGCTTTATCTCGCGATCTCCTAACAATTTGTTGCCGTGAACACTTATTTTTTTTACGCTGTATTTCTCGCGTACTTCAACAATAAGAGTTGTGCTATCCAGATCATCCCTGCTAACAATGATATCTCTGAAACGCATGCTTAAAAAAGCTCTCTTGATCCCACTTCTCACATCGGCATCCGTGATTTCAGCAGCTTCTCTGAATCCCATAAGATTGAGCAGTTCTGTCTCGCTCATACAGGTAAGTCCC
>MUGD01000126.1 GCA_002900555.1 Thermoplasmata archaeon M9B2D
ACCTTCCAGTACCACCACTGGCCGTTCACCGACGCGTTCAAAAACCTCTGACGATACACACCATTACAGACACTGCTGTTGCTGCCGAACTGCAGCCAGGTCGACGGGTTCACATACGTCACCACGACATACACCTGACTGCATCTGCAGTCTCCTGCTTCGTTTCCAATGAACGCGACCCCCGCCTCAAGAGCATCAACTGCACTCCAATCCCAGGCGGCACCGGTCGCAGGATTCACAGACCAGGTATGGCTGTACAAGGTAAAGGTGGATGTCGGCGTACACTCGTTTCCATCATAATAGCCACCCCCGGATTTAATGACGATCTTCCCCTGATTTGGAACACTGGGATAACCTCCGATTCCACCACGGTTACACCGGGCGTACACGGTCACCGCATGAATCGCTCCTGATGCATCCCCATGATCCTCCAGGGTATACGTATCCTTCTTCCAGGTGGTCCCCGACCAATAGACGTAATCAGCATCATTAGCAACCGCTTCATCAACGCACTGGTAATTCGCCATGGTTGACCCTGGATACTTGGACAACTGGGTGATGCTGCCGTTTCCGTTCGGACGCAACGTCAGCAGGCTTGACGTGGAGTTCGAGTACCACGTGACGTTCATCGTATCACAATTTGGATCAGACACCGTGATGTTCACCTGTGGCTGCAGGATGATGCCGTTGGTTCCATGTGGAGGATACGGATCTGACACGGATGGCGCGGTGTTGTAGGTGACCCGCAGCTGAATCATGGAACAATAAAGAGCTGTCTCTGATCCACGTGATGCCTCCACGTCACAGTCAAGGCCTTCAACCTCAGACCAGGACCATTGCAATTCTCCGCCACTACCTCGACCGTCGTCGTTGGTGATGTCGAACCATTGCGACCATTCCGGTTGATCTGTAGTTACAAACGTGTAGTTCTCACCGTCGGTTTCTCCAAATATCGGCCGTACGATAATGTTCCCTCCATCCTTGCCTTGATAGTATCCGTTCACCCGGAGTTCTACTTTCAGGATCACGCCAAGATCATCACCCTCGCAGGTGTTCCCGTTGCAGAGCTCAACAGTAGCGTCGGTGTAAGTTGATGCAAATGTCTCCTCGTTCTCGTCAGTCATTAATTCGGGGTCACTCTCCCACGCCTCATTCTCATCAAACCCGTTGAAATAAAACGTCTCCTGGCTTGCGTCATACCACTGCAACCAGGTGTGTTTCTGCTGACCCGCGACAAGCATCCCGATCCGGATGAACAAGGTGACGGGCGCGTTCTGCTGACCAGACCGTGACTTCACCAGCAGCTTATAATTGAGATTCGGGTTCCAGCGTAGATACAACGACTGGGTCTGCGACCCGGTCACATCCTCCATCAGATACAGCACCGTATCATTCAAACTGGTGTACGAATTGTCCAGCGTCTGGTTCAACAAGTATGTGTCCTGATCCACCAGGATGTAATCACCCTGGGTGGTCATGTTGATCTGGATGTCCTTCAGTTCCCAGCCAAACCCGAGCACATAGGGGATGCTGCTTGATCCGATGTTCTTGATAGAGGGGATGACAGTAAGATCAGTATCACCTGCTCCAAGGTGATACCGGATGGCGAGACGGAACGAGTATCCTGCGTGGGTGAGATCCTTCCATAACGTCACGTTCACAAAAGAGATATCATCGGTGTCGATCTCCTGGGTGAACCCGGTGAGTTCATCAGTCCGATACAACAAGTTCCATTGGTCGTTGTTGTAATACCCCAGCATGAGCACGTTATGGGACCAGTACTGGGTCTTATGGTTCGTCAGCTGAATGCCGCTGCTGGTGTTGAAATAATAGTTATCGTATTGGTTCCAGAGATGCAGCACCGCACCATCATCCAACAATTCATGTCCAAGTGATGGTGAGGGGCTACCGGGTGGATCGGTGAGGTTGATGTACTCGGTGCCCGTGTAGCTGTCACTTAAGGTGGTGATGCTAATGCTTGCATTCGCACAGACATGGAAATGATGCCCGGAGGAACTATTACTATTTGACGAGTTATCTGTCACCCAAATGGTATAGTTGTATTGCCCGACCAACCACGTATCCGTGAAAAGATAGTGATACGTGTCATTTGAGCAGTGAGTCATCGTGAAATTCCCAGATTTTCCCCCAGGATACCCAATCTGAACCTTCACGTGATTGATTCCGCTACATTCATCGGTGACATTCACAGTGATGGTGATGTTGTACCCGAAACCAACGGCAGGGGGATTAGCGTTGACGCTGGTGATCTGTGGTGGTGTGGTGTCAGGGGTGTAACTGCAGTAAAGGGAGTAATACCGAGGTTCATTGGTAAAACTCATGGGGTCCGGTGGATCCCCGTAGGGTTGGTTATTATCATATCGTCCTGAGACACTCCAACCTGATTCGTGATAATAGACCCGGGAGGATGTTGACCCACCCCAACAGGTTATCACATATTGAGTACCTTTCACCAGCAAGGGTGCTGTGCCTGTAAAGTTGAATACCGCCCACCACATTGTTGAAGCAGGATCGCCTTGCGGGAGCGATACCCAATCACTGCTTGTCGTCCCGATAAGAGCATTATCACTTGCTCGATACAGCATGCATGTATACGACACGGGTAACGTTTGATCGATGAACGCGGTGATGTTATTTGCCCTGCCGTACTCGTTTGCGGTGAATACGGAGCCGCTGATATTCCCATTGACACATTTGGATATATTCCCTATTTTTGTGTACCCCAATGGATGATACAAATGAAATACACCTGTTTCACTTGAATCATCATAATGAACTATTTCATGTAAAGATGCAAGATAGTCTATTCTTCCTGTAGAGTTGAAAACATGAACTGTGACTGAGAAGTTACCATCATGGATGCAATCAGGGATTGAAATATTCAATGATCCGTTTGTACTCGGAGAAGTAACAATCAAATCTTGTCCTATCGTGTAATTCATGGTGTTTTCACCAGATGTCACGTGAATATCCGCGTGCACTCTGACAAGATCATTTGGAATGGAGGTATTAATAGTAAAATTGACGAGAATAGAATCATTGAGGGTATCGCCATCATTCGGTGAATCAAAAGCCTTGAACGAGACGTTGTTGAACCAGCAGTCCGGATTCACGCAGAAATATTTCGTGATGTTCCAGGCAAGCTCAAATGTTACATTGACGTCGTTTCTGTCAATGTAGTTGAGCGAATCCCCCTTACTGAAGTTATCGCCTACTTGATGATGGCCATCCCAACCTCCGCCTTTCTCCAATAAAATTGTGTCCACACCAGTTTGATTCCAGACGTAGTCTTCCGCTCCTGTGGTTGCTTCCGGTGTGCATTCAAAGTGGTAGACCGTTCGTTCTTCGTAATTTGTCTGAGCTGCAATCTCCTGCAGTATATTTTTTATAGAATTATTATTTGTATGGGGGTGGAGAACGTATGTTTTATTCGGATCGATCGTGTAATTGAAGCCAAGCTGGTCAAATCCAATGAAATATGTAAAATTATAAACAGATTTGTTGTTGTGACTGTCGACGTAATGCTGAGCGCCACGCATCCCGTACTCCTCCCCGGTGGTGAACAGAAAATGCAGATTATATTTCGGGGTGATGTTATAGTCGTTGAAGTATTTCGCGATCCCGAGCAGGATGGCTCCACCAACGCCAGAATCTCCTGGCGCTTCGGACCAATAACCATCCATGCGATTGCTTAGCACGGTTATGGGGAAGCCCGGACTATTAGAAATATTTCGATAGGCGACCACGTTACTGCTGTTGACCCCGGGTCTTGTGGTTGTTTGTTGTCGGTATGTCTGGTTGAGCCATCCGGTCACCGTCCAATTACTTTTGTTTTCAAAGAGAGAGTCTCCTAACGCCCCATCTACGCTGAAGATAGGCAACGCATATCTATTGGTATAGATTCCTATGTTTACAATACCTATTTTAGTAATATAATCTTCTTGAAACCAGCTCCAGTCTCGTACCGCATGGGTCATTATATGAGTATCATCTTGGTGGCTGGACATGATGATTCCGTCAACTCCCATCAAACGCCATATTGGAGCTTGAATCAAAAAATTTGCATAATCTCCTTCGGAATCCAGTTGAACAATATATATGCAGTCAGACTGGCAACAGGTATAATTACTATAATTTTGGAAAACCAATGTTACATTGTCTTGGAGGTTGTCAACACCGTAGACTGCTCCGTTCATGATTTCGGAGAGCACGATTGAGATGTTGCTTGCGGTTCCGTCCAGTTTCGCGATGGGATAATGGTATTGGGAACTGTTATTGAATGTATAGTTTTTTGTGCTGTTTTCGATGAGGATGCATCCCATCGCGTGAGTGAAGTTCTCAATTTTTCCTTCTGAGGCGGGTTCTTCATGCATCAGAAAAACGCAGTCCTGGTTTTCAGGTATTGGGTCTGTGGTATTTAGAAATATAACTTGGCCTGCGATGTATTGGTACGGGTTGAGGAGTTGGCAGGAGACGTTGTAATGCTGTGGGAGTAATTGATTAATGATTGGTTCTTTGATTTCTGCATGGGAAAAGCTAAAGGTTTGATCGAGATACGCATCGATGTTTTCTTCCCAGATAGGAACATGTCCAACGCCTATTGGAAATAGTTCGCTGTAGGGAATGTACGTGATGTTGGTGCCGTTGTGGATGGTGAGGTTATAATCCTGGATGACGATCTTGCTGGAATAATTTCTCTCTGGGAAATCGCTTAGATATCCAATGGTGAGGTTCGTATAATCAGTAAGACCACAGGGATTATCAGTGATACCCATATTTGGCCATAAAATAGTATCCCGAGTATAGTTCTCTCCTGCGGTTGCCCAAGCCCGACCTTTCGGGATACCATTTCCACCATTCTCAGACCAATTGACATCGTGAATGACATTACCAAATTGATTTGTCATGTTCCAAACAAAATCGTAATCAAGATTTACACATCCGCCTTCTTGTTGTCCTCCACCGCTCGCCTCGACTTTCCCCGTGTCTGAAAATAAAACCATGGTCGTGGTACTGGAGATCAACAGCATCACAACAAAAATTCCAATAATTTTCTTTTTCATTTTCAATCCTCCTTCCCATTTTCCTTTGTACTCTGAAACACATCATGATTCTTAATACTTTCCATTATTTTAAAAAATAGAGACCAAATGTGAACTAATTCGCTATATATATATATATATGTTGCTTAAAGAAGACGGGGCTAATGGAAAAATTATTAAAGAGGAATGTTGATATTAAATTGGGAGAATAATGATGAAACATTTCTTGTCTATAATTATCATAATCCTTATAACATTACTTTCTTCCATCTCAAGTAACAGTACACAAATATATTTTGCTCCTGAAAAATCTGATGATACCCAAAGTCCTTCCCAGGTAGATTACATAAGAGACTGGACTGTACAGATACCCAATCAAAGTAATGGTGGGAAAAGCAATGGACCAGTGTATTACAGCCAGGAATCAAATGATGATGCAGAGATGAGTCCTTTGGATGGTCCGATGGATTCTACGTGGCCGATGCAAAGCCATGATGTGAAACATACGGGATGGAGCCAATACAGCACTGAAAACAACTCTGGTGCGGAGCTCTGGCGCGTGAAAGGTGACTGGGCAGGAGTCGTCTGGAGCTCTGCGGTCATCGATATCAATAACACTATTTACTATGGAACACTTGGAAAACAGCTCTTTGCGCTCCATCCAAACGGTACAAGAAAATGGCGTTATCATGCAACTGGTTTAATTTGGTGTACCCCTGCTTTAGCAGAAGACGGCACGCTGTATTTCACGACGGATGGTGGATATGGATATGTCCA
>MUGD01000127.1 GCA_002900555.1 Thermoplasmata archaeon M9B2D
GACGCGGTTGTCAGGCGTGATATATGGGCCAGTCAGGCCCGCCGGTGTCGGCCCGATCAGTACATAGATGTCGGTATTGACGGCTGAGGCCAAATGGGCAGGTCCGGTATCGGTTGTCACAATGGCATCGGCATGTTCGATCACTGAGATGAGGTCGATCAGCGGTGTCTTTCCTGTCAGGTCGATCACATTGGCCGGGTAGGGCTTGATCTTCTCAAAATACGCCTCTTCGCCTCTGCCGGCGATGATGACGACGGGGATATATGCGGGTATCTGCGAGAGCAGTGTTTTCCAATGTTCTTGCGGCCATGCCCGGTAGTTGATCTTGTGTCGTCTGCTGTGGGAGTTACTGGGGTTGAAGACGATATATTTTTCAGGAAGCTGATACTTTTTACGGATGTTTTCCCATGTTTCTCCGTAGAGTCTCGGGTAGGCTTTCTTGAGTATGTCAGGTTCGCAGACCGGTGCGATGATCTGCTTGATGACGTCGACCATATGTTTGTGCTCTTTGCCTGTTTTAAGCGGTGTGAACGGAGAACCGACTTTGTGCCTTGCGTGAATCTTTTTGCTCAGGGCATCAAAATGCTTGTTCATCTCCAGGTTGATTAGGAGGTCGTAAGGCGCCTCTTTGGAGTTACGAATGACCCTCCGCTTGTCCTTGCTAAAAAGTGCAGGGACCTTGCGGTGCTGAAGCGGGTAGACCTTTCGGACCCTCTCATCTTTTTGAAAGATACTTCCGGGACCCGGTGTCGCCACAAAGTCGATCTCAACAGCTTCGCCGTATTGCATTCTGAGCGCATCGATCACGGCTGTCGCATAGATAAGGTCACCCAGTGCGCCGCAGCGTATGATGAGTATCGTTTTGATATCGTTTAAAATAGTTGCCAAAAGAAGTCTGCTTTTTTTTAAATAATTATAACAAAGTCTCACTCCAAAGGGGCTTTACAGTAAAATAGCACTTATCCAATCGAAAGAGAAAGTCATTGACAAAAATATTTAAACGCTATTGGCCCTATCTCAAAGAGTATAAGTTCTACTATTTTATCGTTCTCATCGGGATTTTGCTGACGGTCGCAGCAACAGCAGCTACAGCGCAGATCATGAAGCCGCTTATGGATGACATGTTCATAGCCCGTGATCCTGATATGCTGCTCTACATCCCCTTAATGCTGGTTGCAATCTATTTTGCTAAATCTCTCGGGCGCTATCTGCAATCCGTCTATATGAACTATATCGGTCTGAGCATGGTGACGCGCCTTAGGGAGGTGCTGCTTGACAAGATCCTGCACTTTGATATGCAGTTGCTCTATGCCAACCGAAGCGGCGAGATGATCTCGCGTGTCACCAACGACATCGGCCGGGTGCAATACTTTGTCTCCAACATGCTGCCGGAGCTGGTTCGAGAGGCATTGACCGTGGTCGGTCTGGTTGCTTATGTTATCTACCTGAGCCCCGAACTCTCATTTTACGCTTTGGTGGTACTTCCGCTTGTGATCTACCCTTTGGTCCTGGTCGCTAAACGGTTAAAGAGGCTATCACATCGTTCACAGGAGAAGAACGCGGATGTGATGACCCGATTAACTGAGGTCTTTAACAATAACGAGATCATTAAGGCCCATGCAACCGAGGGTTTTGAACTGGAGCGTTTTTCACATGAAAATTGGCGCTTTTTCAAGATCAATATGAAAGGAGTCTACACCAATGAGCTGGTCTCGCCTATCCTTGAGATCATTGCGGCGATTGGTCTTGCCGCAGTGATCTACATTGGTGGTCAGCAGGTGTATGATGAGAAGATAACCGTTGGAGAATTTACCGCTTTTTTAACGGCTGTCGGTCTGGTCTTTCAGCCGGTACGGCGAATCGGTTCCATCTACGGAAAGATCCAGGATGCGATAGCGGCAAGTGAACGTATATTCGGATTGCTTGACCAGCAGAATACGATTGTTGACGGTGAGGCTGTTCTGGACCAACCGATCGAGAAGATCGAATTTGACCATGTCTTTTTGTCCTACAATGTGAAGCCGGTGCTCAAAGATATCGAACTTACTATAGCAAAAGGACAGAACTTTGCTCTAGTGGGCGACAGCGGCGGTGGGAAAAGTTCCTTGATCAATCTGTTGCTGCGTTTTTACGACCCGGTATCCGGTGATATCAAGATCAACGGGAAATCGTTAAAAACATACATGCAGGCGTCGCTACGCCACCAGATCGCCATCGTTTCGCAACGTGTCTACATCTTTCAAGATACCCTGGCCGCCAATGTCGCCTATGGCGATAAGTTGGATGAAGAACGAGTAATAGAAGCGTTGAGGCATGCTGATGCTTACGATTTCGTCATGAAACTTGATGAGGGTATCCATACGATGATGGAAGAGTTTGGTAGCAACCTTTCGGGCGGACAGCGCCAGCGCATCGCGATCGCCAGGGCCATCTACAAGAATGCCTCACTTTTGATTCTGGATGAGGCGACCAGTGCACTCGATAACGAGAGTGAAAAACGGATACAGAAGGCGCTGGAAGATTATACGAAAGACAAGATTACTATCACGATAGCGCACCGTTTAAGTACGATAGAACATGCGGATCAAATACTGGTGTTTCAGGCCGGGGAGATCGTGGGAAGAGGGACACATATGGAACTGCTGAAGGGATCGTCCGTCTATCAGCGGCTCTCGGGAGAGCTTCACTAGTATTCAGAAGGATACACTGCTTTGATATTGTGGTAGCTAGCTGGCTCCTTTTCGTATCAATACGGTTTTGACTGTTTTAAGCAAAATAACAAGATCCATCCAGAGGTTCCAATTCCTTATGTACCAGATATCGAGTTCGACGCGTGAGATAAAATCGACTTCGCTTCTGCCGTTTACCTGCCATAAACCGGTTATTCCAGGCTTTACAGTCAGGATTGTTTCCAAACTATCCCCAATTTTTTCTTTTTCATTGAGCATGTAGGGACGCGGTCCAACAAAACTCATCTCGCCTTTTAATACATTAAAGATTTGTGGCAGTTCATCTAGGGATGTTTTTCGTAAAAAGTGGCCTATCTTTGTGATTCGCGGATCGTTTTCATACTTATGGTACTTGGCATAAGCTTGAATCTCTTTGGGATGTTCTTTTAGATACCTTTCAAGCAGTTCGTTCCCATTCTTAGCCATTGTTCTAAATTTGTAGCAGATAAAGGTCCCATTATCTTTTCCCATTCGCTCCTGTTTGAAGAAAATGGAACCTTTTGGCTCCTCTTTTTTGATCTTGTAAGCTATAAAAGCCATAAGAGGCAGGAGCAGTGGAAAAGCGATTAAGAACAGGACAAAGTCCGAAAGCTCCTTTAGCCAGATGCGGTACCGGCTCTTCAAGCGATTCTGAAAGACAATAAGGTTCGTCCGAGTATTGGAAAGCTCGTAGACATGTGACTGAGTTAGGTCATACTCATCCATTAATGGGATAAAGACGACCTCATGTCTGCTTTGAATCTGCTGGTCGATGATGCGGCGAAGATCTTTAGCATTGGCCTCTTTGGAATTTACGAAGACGGTCTTAGGCTCGTTTCTATTGGCTTCGACATATCCCAGATAGTGGTTGCGGAATATCTCCTCGACAATAAAGGGATCGTTCCCGTACACCTTGGCTTCACGCCGCCAAATCCCTGCCCTGAAAAGCAGCTTTTTACCGATATTTTTGAAAAGAGGGATCGTTAGGCCCATAAAGAAAAAGGCGAAAATGATAACGGCCCGTGAATATGCCTCGACACTCTTTGTCATCGCCAGATAGGCCATTACGATAAGAAAGGCGAAACTGAGTGCTTTGAGGATCTGCCTGCTCTCATGCCAGAAGTCGTAGCGTCTGGTATAAGCACCTTCGTAGGCAAGCATGCCCAAGACAGCTAGATATACAAGTAAAGAGCCTGTATAGTTAGCAAGCGGCTGCGAATGTGTTGCAAAAAAATAAGAGTCCAAAGCTTCCCTTAACAGGTATGCCAGACAGACAGCTGTAAAAATAGCTGACGCATCAAGAGAGACAAGAATGACTTTCGATAAAAGGTCTCGCATATTTTTCCGCATATTACTCCAATTTTTTTATGATTATATCCAACGGAACTTCTAAGGTTGTGGGTTCAGTGTATGTTGAACGTTGTATTTAGCTAGAGTAGACTGCTCTCCATTAGATGTTCTTTGCCTGCATGAACTGCATAAAAAATGATTCATAATCATTAGTGATTTTATTCCATGAATAGAGAGTATCTATTTTCTCGATATTTTTTTCTAATAAACCGGTATATTCTCTCTTTTGGACTGTGTCTAGTACGGCAGTAATATCCTTACTCGTTTTAAAATAGAGCGCATCTGAGCCAAGGATAGCCGAATTGAACTCATTTTCATTGGCACAGATCAGTGCATTGGAGCCCATCGCTTCGAGAAGCGACGGGTTGGTCCCCCCGACGGTATGGCCATGAAAATAGAGGTTAGAAAAACAGCGTAGACTGTCGAGTCTGGCTTTGTCATAGACACCGCCGATAAATACGATATTGGCGATATCCGCAAATTTGGACTTGAGGTAGTTCCCGTAGCTCGTGTCATATCTGCCGATGACCAGAAACGGCCGTTTCACCGTGGCGTTTGCTACGCCCTCCAGGATCACTTCGATGCTGTTCTCAGGCTCCAGTCTCGCGATCAACATATCGTAATTGTACTTTTCAACACCGTACTGAGTATATACCGATTCATCGTATTCGGTGATTGCATAGGAGCCGTAGGGGATATAGACCGACTTGGCACTGTATTTGGATTGCAGATAACTTTGTATCCCAACCGAATCGGAGATCAGATGATCGCTTTTGCGCACCGCCAGTGACTCGGCCCACTGTAGGAACTTCTGAACTTTCGCGCTGTATTTCGTCCGCTTCCACTCTAGTCCGTCCATATTGGTTACGACTATTGAGCCTTTGGGGTGCAGATCGAAAAAGACGGAGCTGCTCGTATACCCCAGCTGCAGGATGATGTCGTAATCATGTTTGCGGGTATCGAGGATGCAGAGCAGGTCATAGATAAACTGCCCGGCGGTACCGATTCGGTTCTCGGGATCATAGATATGCTTGATCTTTACACCGTTAAACTCTTTCTCTTGATACGGGTGAGAGTTACTGTTGTAAACGGTCAAATCATGACCGCGCTGTACAAGCTCCACACTCAGATATTCAGCAAACTGTTCAAACCCACCGTAATGGTTCGGGATACCACGGGTTCCTAAAATGGCTATTTTCATTATTCTGTCTCAAACACTTTCACAATTTTTTCATTGAATATGCTCTCATTAAAGTCATTTACTCTTTGTCGCGCATTATGAGAGAATATTTCATATTCGTCCTTGTTGGTTGACAAATATAATATTTGCTGTGCTACAGCATTCACTTCATATGATGATATTAAAAACCCTTCGACACCTTCTCGGACGATCTCAGCCGGTCCACCGATGGGGGGAACGATGACCGGTAATCCATGAGACATGCCTTCCAAAACTGTCAAACCGAATGTTTCGATCCATTCATCCGGACGTGATAAGTTTAACAATAAATCCGCTCGCGCATAAAATGAATTGACATTTTGTTGGCGTGGATAGATGGTTACATTTGAAGGAATAGTGACATCTTGTAGGTAATCATTGATTTCAGATTGTTCAGCATTTAAAACCAGCGTAAATGATATGGAATTATCCAGAGTTAGGATATGAGCTAACTTAAAAAATTCAAAAACACCTTTGTATTTTTTGAGAGAGCATACCATCAAAACATT
>MUGD01000128.1 GCA_002900555.1 Thermoplasmata archaeon M9B2D
TTCCCTCTGATGCTGACCTGGATTTGTTTCGTCATTTTGGGAGAATCCATCTCATCATTGGGGTATCGCCAGCTGGCAGGGTGTCATGGAAGGCGTACGACTACCGAGGAGAAGAAGTCTTATTGGAAATCGGGTAAAAAAGATTTTTATATCCTTAGATGACTACCATTCTGGAGTGAGATGGCGAGCGTACCGTTGACGATTGATGCATTCATAGGAGCAGCGCTTGGGCCAATTATCGGCGTTGGTATTTTTTGGTTTTTGCAGCTTCTCTTCATTGAGACACAAAAACGTTTATTGTCAAAATTACGTCGCCGTCATGAAGCGTTCTGCCGGTTCACCAATTTTATCGGCATCTTGTTTCAAACGATTTGCCATGCGCTTGGTTATACGGTCACGCGAAGTGGTATCGCATCGTTTCAGGTGACGGTGAACTATGGAAAGGTTGAACCAAAGAAAGAAAAAACAGGGATTTTTGAATGGATAGTACATTCATTTCTGTTATTTGGTCCTTTTTTTATTCCTGCAGCGCTTGTGTTGCTTGCGAGTTATTTTGTCATCGGCTCTGGGTTTGTCTTTCAGACACCGGTTGAGTTCACCTTCATGGAATCGGTAACTGGGTTTGGTGGTAGCCTGTCGTCATTTGCCAATGCCTTTGGCACATTTCTTGTCACCATCGATTTGTTCAATCCGATTCATATTGGATTTTTGTTTGTGTTATTGTTTTTTGGACTGGGCATACGACCTAGTTATATTGGTGAAGAGCGAAAAGAGAAAATCGATATGTTCCACGACCTTATCCGCATAAAAGACCATCTGATAAAAAAACCCTTCTACATTCTTGTAATCTTTGTTATTTTCTATGTATTTTACTTATTGTCTTTATTTCTTAATCCCGTGGTGTATGTGGCGGTTGTTACTGTCTTTGGATGGATGTCTCTGACTGCGATTATCGCGCTTCTTTTAACGTATTTAGTCATCTTACTTATCAGGGCGACAGATGAAATCCAACACATATGGAAAACGATTCCGTTCATCACTCTAATCTCTTCGTACGTGCTGGTAAGAGTCTTGTTTTTCTTCTACCCCGTGGACAATGTCGAGTCTCTCTCGATCCTGGGAATGATAGGAGCAACGGCGATCATAACCATCCTGTTGATAAAATATAAGAGGACCAATAGATTTAAAACTACAACAAAGATGAAGCATGTGAGGGTTGCGGATGGAACGAAAGGAACTTCTAAAAAATGAACAGATTGAGCGGATGCTATCACCTCATCCTTTGTCGTTTATGAAATTACAAGCGCTCTGCATCTTTGTCATTGTGTGGGGGTTCCTGGTGTGGTGGTTGACGAGCGTCTCCTCGTATTCTAATATGTTCGAAGGCAATCCCTGGTATCCACTTATCCTTTGGGGGCTTGTCCTGCTGCTTATTGGTGTTGTTGCTTCACTTGTTGCGATACAATGGACTATTTTTTTCTTATATCTTGGAGTCTTTGCTGGTGGCCTCGGCTTACTTTTCTGGCAGCAGTGGGAGGATGTCTCTGAATTATTTTTACTTGTGTACTCGATTGCTGTTTCCATAGGAGGGTTCTTGATTGTTGAATTATATCGTCGGTCCCATAAGTATATCATAACGAATCTCCGAATTATCTTCAAAGGAGGTTTGTTTACGAAACGTGAGCGGACAATCCGGTATGATAAAGTCGCTGATATTGATGCGAAACAAGGAATCCTTGGGCAGATTTTTGGGTTTGGGACTATTATCCCTGTGAGTCAGTCAGGGTTTGGTCTTGGCAGTGATAAAACCATGGCAGCGGGTGGGCTTGCTGTTGGATCGAAAAAAGCAAAACTATTTGGGTTTGCTGGTGGAGGAAAAGAAGTCCAGACACCCATTGCTAGAAGTTACTACGAGCTACATGGTGTGTATCCGTATAAGGACATAAAACATCTTGTTGAGGACATGGTGCAAAGCCATGTTCCGACGCAGTATCAGAAAGAACAAGTGGAGTTTCAAAAACAACAGGTGGACATTCAGACGCAAATGAGGGATCTTCTGCACAAACAGATCATCGGTAAGCCGCGAAGGAAAGCAATGAAACAAACAATCGAAGAAGAAGAGGAACCTGAGGATGAGGAAGAACAAGAGGAGGATATGACGACGGTTACGACAAAGAAAACTGTCGCATATACGGATGCGTTTGCACCAGAGCAAGTGGATATCCAGCAGCAGATGAAGGATCTGTTGAAGAAACAAAAGACTATGAAAGCAGTCGAGCCAAAGAACGAGGAAATCGAAGAAGACGATGATGGAGGCGCCGGAAAACAAGACATGGCATAACGCAGGGATATCTTTATAAAATATGATGCTATTTATGAAGAACTGATGGTACCAAAAAGAGTTTTTTTTACCAAAGGTGTAGGGAGACATAAACACGAGCTGCAATCCTTTGAGCTTGCGTTGCGTGACGCCGATATCGAACAATGCAACCTTGTGTACGTCTCAAGCATTATACCGCCCAATTGCACAATCGTTTCAAAAGAAAAAGGCATCAAAGAGCTCAATGCCGGCGAGATTACCTATGTCGTCATGTCTCGAAATTCGACCAATGAGCCAAATAGACTGATTGGGGCAGCGGTTGGAGTCGCGGTTCCAAAGGATCGGTCGAACTATGGGTATATCTCCGAGCATCATGCGTTTGGCATCATCAGCAAGAAACTTGAGGACTATACAGAGGATCTTGCAGCGACCATGCTTGCGACTACGCTTGGGTTAGAGTTCGATCCGGATAAGGCGTGGGATAAACGGAAACAGGAGTATAAGATGAGCAGGCAGATCGTCCGGACTCAGAGTGTCGCACAGACCGCGGAGGGGGATAAAAACGGATTGTGGACAACTGTTCTTGCTGCTGCGGTATTTATGGAAAATGACGGGTAAACATCCTGTCCTTCTTTGCTTTTTTCATCATTCCTTTCTAAAAAGAATTTTAAAGACGCGTCAGACAATCTCTGATAGTATCAGGGCGTAGACTGCAATCCCAGCTAGCTTCTTGGGGCCAAAAGAAAAATACTGTTCAATCCACCATGATGCTTTCTCAGGGAACGGGGAGCTATAGTTCACTGGATAGATGTCATAGGATACGATGCCTGCATTATTGTGTTCTAAAGGAGTGGAGTAGGGATTTGCGATGTTTTGAAAGGGGTCGCACAGAGCGATAAAGCCGTTTGGATTTATGCCAGCAACCGCAACATAATGACCTAAAAATGTTGGAAAGAACACCGCGTTTGAATTATAGAAAAGAAAATTGATAATGATGCCGCTGTCATTATGAAGTTTTTCAACGATTTGGGAAAACGTTGGTTTTCGTACTGCCTCTATAGAATAGTGACTTTGTAGCCCCGCATCTTGAATGTACTGTCGAACTCCTTCTTCAAGATATTCAGGAAATGTTCCTGCAAAACCACGGATAAAAGGATATCGACAGAAATTGGTGTTACAATACCAAGCAATCGTTTCAATAAGTTCCTTGGCACCACGTCCCTGTTTCCAGGGAGTTAGGATATCGTTTACGTTGTTGAAGTTATGATCATCTGATGTAGGCCCAGGGGTTGGAGACCCTACGGTAGTATAATCCCTGACAAGAGGATAGGCATCCACGCCATCACCAGGGAATCCACCGGGGTCTTCATGTTTTGAATCAAACCACCAGAAAATATCAGCGACGCAGGTTGGACCACAAAATGACCACAACCCTCCTACGAACCGCCATATCCCTTGTCTTGCCTTCCAGTTATCCTGCTGTTGATCGAAATCAGGCAGACCGTGCGGTGCATAATTCGGATAGGCGGGAAGGAAGTACCATCCCTCATCGTTCATCGTTTGAGGCGCTCTTAAAGAGAATTCAGAAGGTACTGCTGGGACAGAAAAAAGGAAAAAGAGGACAAGCATCGAAACAAAACAACCTTTCTTTTTTATCATCTTTTCCCACTATTATATCAATACGCCCTCCTTTATTTAAACATATCATCTATGACATAAATCTGAGCGAACAGCCTCAGTTTCGTTAAAAAGAATTTATATGTGAGTTTGTAATACCCCTTTTTTATGAAAGGAGACCTTTCAATGATGCAGGAGTTTGTAAAGTGGTTTGAAGATCTCACCATCGGTGACGTCCCTTCTGTTGGTGGGAAAAATGCCTCGCTTGGAGAAATGATTCGTAATCTGGGCTCGAAAGGAGTCCAAGTGCCTTCAGGGTTTGCCATTACTGCCTATGCCTATAAATATATGATTGAAAAGGCAGGGATAGACGTAAAAATAAAAGAAATCCTAAAGGGTCTGAACACCCACGATGTGACAGATCTTGCGGAACGAGGACAAAAAATTCGCACGCTTATCAAAAACACCCCGATTCCGCCAGAGCTTGAAGAAGACATCCGACGACACTACCGGGAGATGGAGTTCCGCTATGGTGAAAATGTGGATGTTGCGGTACGCAGTAGTGCGACTGCCGAGGATTTGCCAGATGCTAGCTTCGCGGGACAGCAGGAAACCTATCTGAACGTCCGCGGGGAAAACGCACTTATAGAGAAAGTACGAGATTGCTTTGCGTCGTTGTTTACAAACCGTGCGATCTCCTATCGTGTCGACAAGGGTTTTGACCATTTCTCAGTCTATCTTTCTGTCGGCGTCCAAAAGATGGTTCGCTCGGACCTCGCCTGCTCTGGTGTGATGTTCTCGATTGACACGGAAAGCGGGTTTACTAATGCGGTGTATATCACGGGCGCCTATGGTCTTGGGGAAAACGTGGTACAAGGTACCGTCAATCCAGATCAGTTCTACGTGTTCAAACCCACACTTATGAAGGGGTTTAAACCGATTCTGGAGAAGAAACTTGGTTCAAAAGAGAAACGCCTTGTCTACGGGACAACAGGGACAAAACAGACAAAGGTCAGTCCGGAAGACAAAGCGAAATTCGTTATTGATGACGATGAGCTGTTGACTCTTGCCCGATGGGCGTGTATCATTGAGGATCATTATAAAAAACCAATGGATATCGAATGGGCGAAAGATGGTCAGACAAACGACCTGTTCATTGTTCAAGCCCGTCCGGAGACGGTTCATTCGCAAAAAGATCAGGCGACTATGAAAACCTATGTGCTTGATGAAAAAGGAACGCTTCTTGCCCAAGGCGAAGCAGTTGGCAGTAAAATCGGACAAGGCGAGGTTAACGTTATCGAGGAGGCTAAGGATATCAGTCAGTTCAAAAAAGGTCAGGTCCTGGTAACGGACATGACGGATCCTGACTGGGAACCTATCATGAAAATCGCTGGTGCAATTGTCACCAACCGCGGCGGACGGACCTGCCATGCTGCCATTATCTCACGGGAGCTTGGGATCCCTTGTGTTATTGGTACAGGAAACGGCACCTCGGTCATTAAAAACGACTCGCACATCACCGTGGATTGCTCGGAAGGAAGTGGACGTATTTACGAGGGTTTGCTAAAATACCATGTCGATGAGGTAAAACTGGACCAGCTACCTACAACAAAGACACAGATTATGATGAACGTCGGGGTGCCTGAGCAAGCATTCCAACAAGGGCAGATACCGAACAACGGCGTAGGCTTAGCACGGGAAGAATTCATTATCAACTCACACATCGGCATTCATCCCCTTGCATTACTTGAGTATAAA
>MUGD01000129.1 GCA_002900555.1 Thermoplasmata archaeon M9B2D
GGACAGGGATGTCCGCAGCTCGTGACCGGTGATAGTCAAAAAATTGGATTTGGCACGATCAAGTTTGCGTAACTTCGTATAGTTTTGCTCAATTTTCCTCTGTGATTTCTGCAGTTTCTCCAGTTCGATATGAAGTTCACCTACGGTTCGTTTATATTCATTGTTTTTCTTTTTTAATGACGTGGTGAGTTTTGATAACTCAACGGTACGCTCCTGGACTTTTCTCTCCAGCCAATAGTGCGCCTTACGTAGTTCTTCTTCAATTTTTTTCTGTTCCGTCACATCGTCCATCATGAAACAAACCGAGAGGACCGCTCCTTCGACATCAACGTTGAGGAAATCATTATTGATAAAAACTCGTGGCTCACCATTCTTTGTTATATAGGTCCATTCATGACTGCCCATGCATGGTTTTTCATTAGTGATTTTATTATAAAAAAAAGATTTTACCGTGTCCTGTTCTTCACAGTGGATATAATCGAAGAGAGAGGTTCCGATGACCTCTGTCTTCGTATATCCTAGTAGTTGACACCATTTTTCGTTGACGTTGGTAATCGTCCCATTGGGTGATATGGTTTCATAGGGGACCGGGGCTTTTTCGTAGAGTTGTTTGGCTGTCTCTTCAGAGGTCTGCAGGGCTCTTTCCATCTGTTTGTATTGTGAGGTATCCTTGATAATCCCTATGGAGCCGATAACATTGCCGATATGGTCTTTTAGTACGCTTAAGGAGATGTCTACGTCGACTAGTTGGTTGTCTTTGCGTATCATTTTTGTCTGCATATGATATTTGATGCCTTTCTGTCTGATGTTTTCTGAGCGTATCTTCTTCCATTCATCTTGAGGGTAGAGGTTTTTTACTGGTTTCATCACCAGTTCGTCTCTTCCCATCCCAAGAAGTTTTTCTGTATACGAGTTCCAATGGACAATCCGTTCATTCTCATCGGTAAGCATGATTGCGACAGCGGAATTATCAAAGATAATCCGGTATTTTTCGATAGGGTCTCCAAGGTCAATGGTGGGCATATCTTCAATATGATGTTTTAGAAGGGTGAACATTGACTCAAGATGGTTGTTTTCACGTTCTTCTTTCACTGGTATTTTCTGCCCTCCTGAATCACGACTGTGAAGTCTACCAAGACGCTCTTCTTTTCGTAATGTTTTTATGATATCTGGGTCGTCACTTCTCACACAATCCCTCCTAGATTCGATTGGTTGATTGGTATCTGTATCGTACATGAGGCAGACTGGCCAGTATAATAGAATACATACGTACTACCCATGCAGGATCCCATCCGAATTATCCAAGAAAAGTAAACATATTTTGGTATAAAATATTATGGTTGGAAAAGTTTTGTTGAAAATCGTACTTTGAAAAATTATTTATATAGATGCCGGTATAAGAATAGCGGGGTGGGCTTTTAATGGCTCGTAGAAAAAAAGAAGATTTGGTTAGCATGCCTGTTAATGATATTCAATACAACCTAGGTAAAGAGAGATACAGCCAACTCTCCAAACAATAAATCAATACGATTATTCGATATGATGCACAGAGTAAAATAAATGGTGCAGGAATAGCTCACAGGAAAAATCAAATACGCTTCCTTATTGACTTTGCAACCAAGACACACAAGCCGTATAGTGAGATTACGAAAGATGATATTGTCCTGTATCTTGTGAAGTATAATGGCGGCACTCTCGAATGCTACAAGGCGTATCTCAAAAAGTTCTATACGTGGATGGGAAATTGTGGATACTTTAATACGACGTACAATCTTGATGTTGATAGTGCGACAAATTTTGGGATAACAACCATTGACTGCGATATTTCAAATGTTCTACTTGATAACGAACAATACGTCTATACGTATGCAGCGGATGTAGGTGAAACCCAGATACAATTGACCTGCTAAATAATAAATAAATGATGGTGCTATCAATGCATCATCTATTCTTTTTTTAATATGAAAAAGTATATAAAATATACGAATATTAATAAAATCATGAGTATTAAATTTATAACGTTGTTTATTTTTATTCTATCTAGTACGTTTTCAGCAGGGAAAATCATTACCACAACAATTATGTTAGAAAATCAAAAGAGTAGTAATCATCCACCGATATGTATCATCGGAAATGATGAGTTTCTACCAGAGAACGGTGTCACAGGGGGTAATGGCACAGAAGTGGACCCGTATATTATTGAGAACTGGATTATTGTCGATGATGATTCTGCCCCCCAGGGAATTTTCATCAAAAATACTACAGCTTACTTCGTTATAAAAAATTGCGCGATAAGCGGTTTTCATCATCCAGATGAATTTCGACATGGGATTCAATTATCTGAAGTAACACATGGAATGGTTCACACTACAACAACGATAGATTGTGCAACTGGTATTTCGATTCGAGATTCTATGGAAAATGTTATACTTAATTGTACATTTCGGGATTATCCTTATGATATGGGCTATGGAATAAACATTGTTGATTCATCTCATGTGAAAATTATTTCGAGTCAATGTTATAATTTAGAAATGGGAATATTCATTATAGAGTCATCAAATATTACAATACAAAAAACAAGTTGTTATAATAACAGTGTTTGGGGGTTAGTGGCAGATGTTCTTTATCAAGATGTACTGCATTATTTTATCGAGGATTGCACATTCAATGATAATGGAGCAGATGGCGTCTATCTAAGCGGTTCTTATAAAAGCACCTCATGTTCGATTATTCGGAACTGTTCGATTTCTCATAATAATATTGGGATTAAGCTTGAACGTTTATTTGATAATATCATTGAAAATTGTGTCTTTAATCAAAATGTCATTGGCTTATATTTAGATAGGTCAAGTAGGAATAGTATAAGAAATTGTAGTTTTCGTTCCCACATAGACGAAGGTGTACTCATCGCAGGAATGTTATTTTTACAAATTTCTATCCCTCGGGACAACGAAATCGCTTATTGTGATTTTATTGACAACTATGATGGAATATTTTTATTGGAAACTCGGAGAAATACGATTCACCACTGCACTATCGCTAACAATACATATACAGGAGTAACTTCATTATATTCTATCTCAAAGATAGTTTCGAATAATTTTATTAATAATGGCAATGATTCATATTATATAGATTCAGCTGGGATGTACAGTTGGAGCTCATTTCTTGATGGTAGGAACAACTGGTGGGGTTCCTCTCAAGGACCATGTGTGTCCTTACTATTTGGGCAAACTATCCTTTCACTACGAGCAGTTGAAAATAGTGATATTATAATGTTGCGGAAAGGGATTGCCCGATTCCGCCCTTGGCTCTCTGAACCTGTCCCTGATGCTGGTCGGCAGACATGAATATCATTTGAGTTTAAGAACGGAAATCTCATAGATAACCCAAAAGTCCCAAGTTTTTGAGAATATGTTTATTTCCTATGTTGTTTTAAACTCATTGTTTCTATCTGGATTGTTAGTTAAAATGAAACAGTTATGTGCCTTAAAGTCACATTACCAATATTGGTAATATGAACAAGATACCTGAACTGGAGGTTGCATTTGAGAACGGTAAGAAGCAGACGAAGCGAATTATTGATTTGTTTGATGATCCATCGTATTTTCTTTTGATTCAGTTTCCTCATCGGAGCTGAATCATCTATGTTTTTTTCTAGGAGGAAGTAATTTCGGGAAAAGACAAATTACTGTTCTTTCAGAAAACCTTATATAGAGTATACTTTGTTAAGATTGCTAGGGGAATATCATGAAGAAACTACTAGCAGTTTTCCTATTAGGGGTAATGCTTGCAAGTGGACTGGCAGCAAGCACCGCCTCAAGGCCAGAATATATCGTTGAGAAAAAAACCGAAACCATAGCAGTGTCAGAACTGCAATACGCAGATACCGGCGCCTATGTTTCTCTCACACTTCCCGGGTCAACCTCACAGCTGATGAATGTAGGGGAGCCGGTGCTACCAAGAATAACACGAATCTATCAACTTCCGTTTCAATCGCAAAACATCCACGTGACTGTCGGTTTTTCATCACCAAACACCTATGTTCTTGATAAGCCGCTTCGACCCGCTCCGCAGCCACTCATCGATGGGAAAGACACAGCCTTGACAAGTGTGACTCCATCAGAAACAATCTATCAAAGCTCTCAGATGTACCCCCAGAATTCCTATTCGTATTCTACCAGCACGGGTCTTGTGGGAAATATGCATGTCGTGTTCTGTTCCGTGACTGTCTACCCTGTTCGATACTCCCCCCGTGAGAATATCCTGTTTGTGAGCGAAGAATGCACCATCACCATAACCTACGAAGAGCCAACGGAACCGATGCTGTTTTCAGATGAGTACGACCTTCTTGTGATTGCCCCTGCTGAGTTTGAAGCAGCATTACAACCACTCATCGCTCATAAAAACTCCTTTGGGATGAACACAACGCTTGTTACTCTGGACACCCTCTATAGTCAGGTGACTGACGGGCGTGATGATGCAGAGAACGTGAAGCTATATATCAAGAATGCCATGGAGGACCAGGGGGTTACCTATGTGTTGCTTGTCGGTGGCATGAAACCAGAGAAGGAGCAATGGATTGTCCCTGTCCGATATACAAATAACCATGTTGGTATCGGCTATGAACTTGGGGTTCTGAGCGATTTGTATTTTGCTGATATCTACAAGGATAATGGCACGGCGTTTGAGGATTGGGATAGCAATGGTAATGGGATATTTGCTGAATACACGACCACAGAGAAGGATATCATTGACGGGTCACCTGATGTCTATGTCGGCAGGCTTGCCTGTAGCTCCGTAAAAGAGGTACAGCTCATGGTTGAAAAAATAATTAATTATGAGAAGAGCCCTGCCGCTGACGAATGGTTCAATCATATGCTTCTCATTGGTGGTGACACATACCCGGAATCAGGGGGCGTGGGAGCATATGAAGCAGAGCTTTCTACAAACGTCTCCGCGAGTTATATGACTGGTTTTGACATCAATCGATTATGGGCTTCAACCGGTTCGTTGACTGGTCAGAAGGGCGTGGAGCAGGCGATTAATGCCGGTGCAGGATTTATTCACTGTGCAGGTCATGCGAACCCTTCGGTGCTTGTGACCCATCCACCTCTGAATAAGACGAAAAAAATCACCATCCTTGGCATGTACAATATCCCGCCAATGAACGCGTTCTACGCGTTGTTTTATCAGAAGCGGGGTATCGCTGGTTTCATTGAGGAGCTTCAGGAGCGGTGGATGCCGCGATTGACGAATGCTGAGAAACAACCGATTGTCGTCGTCGGCGGGTGCCATAACAGTCAGTTCAACGTCACACTTCAGAACATTCGCGCCTATGGGTTTAGCTATGCGTATGGATATGGTATTCATGTGCCGAAATGCTGGAGCTGGTGGTTGACAAGCAAGCAGGACGGTGGTGCGATTGCAACCATGGGAAACACTGGACTTGGTATGGGGCTGCCTGGGTTTGATTATCCCAATGGGCTGGACGGGTGGCTTCTCCCCCGGTTCTTCTACAACTATGGGCAGCTTGGTTTGAATCATATCGGGGAGGCACATAGTGCTGCCATCGCTGATTATGTCAATGAGTTTGACATCAACACAGACGATGCTGATCGTCAGATGGTAGAACAATGGGCACTTCTCGGGGACCCAAGCCTTCGGATCGGAGGATACCCTT
>MUGD01000014.1 GCA_002900555.1 Thermoplasmata archaeon M9B2D
CCCATCCGAAATATCAACACCATAAACCTTACCAGAATCACCAACAAGTCTTGCAAACTCAATAACACTCTCACCAGTACCAACACCTATTTCAAGAACAACATCGTCTTCTTTAACAGAAAGCTTTTCCACACCCATCTGTATATATTTTCTTTCAAAGCTACCCTGAGAAAAATCATACAAACGACTAATACGACTATAAAACACTCGTGCTTCATTTTTAGAACGAGTAACACGACTAATCTTATCTGATTTAATCAAAATTACGCCCGCCAAATACAATGGATTATATTTTTTATGTTTGATTCTCTTTCATTTTAATAGCATGTAACACATCTGACCAAGATATAATACCTAAGATTTGACCATTATTTTGAACAATTAACCTATCATTATGATTCCTAGCCATGGTCTTAAAAGCATCGATAGCATCATCCTCAGGAGAAATAGAAAGAAAATCCCTATGCATCACATCCTTAATAAGAACACTATCCTGCCTGTCTTTACCAACACCGCGAAGATCCAAAACAGATACAGTACCAACAATTTTATCATTCTCAATAACAGGATAACCAAGATGTTTATGAGCAAACATATAATCAGAAAGCTTCCGTAAACTCATATCAGGTGAAACAGATTCAACATTAGGAGTCATAATATCCTTAACTTTTACATTTTCCAAAGCAAGAGACACACCAAGAGCCTGCTGCTCCTGAGATGCACCAAAATAAATAAAAATAGCAATAAAAATCAACCATAGGTTATAAAAAATCCCAAAAACAGCCATAAAAATAGCAACACCCTTACCAAAACCAGATGCTACTTTTGTAGCTTTACCATAATCCATACGCATCGCAAGACCTGCTCTAAGAACCCTACCACCATCAATAGGAAACGCGGGGATAAGATTAAAACCAGCAAGCAATAAATTATAAAATGTAAGAGTACCAAAAGAAATAGATATTATCTGTAAAGATAAAGAACCGCTAAACTGGTTAATAAAAATATAAACAAAATAAAAAACAGCACCAATAAGAACACTGACGGCAGGTCCAACAATAGCTATGCTCATCTCCTGCTTTGGGTTTCGTGGGATTTCTTCAGTTTGAGAAACACCTCCAAAAATAAAAAGAGTTATACCATTAATTTTATATCCAAACTTTTGAGTAATATAAGAGTGACCAAGCTCATGAAGAAGTACACATACAAAAAGCAAAGTAGCAATAATGATCCCTAATAAGAATTGAACACCCAAAGAAATCGGTAAACCACCAAAACCAATAGTAAAACCAAAAATAGAAAAACTTTCAGCAGCAAAAGCCCAAGCAAATAAAGCAAGAATAATAATAAACGAAAAATGAACCTTTATAGGAATACCTATGATTTTTCCAATCTGAAAACTTGTTTTCATGCACTTCCACTAGTTGTTTAATACTTATAATAATGACTTAAAAACAATTCAAAAATAATTAAAAAATAAATATGATCCAGATATACCTCCAATATATGTTATTTTTTCCGGTATTTTGGTGTTTAAAACCCTTCCTCCACTTAATTTATATTCCCTGAAACTACAATTTCCAAATACAACATTAACGGTATTTTCTAATTTTATCTTCAAGAGCAATACCAGATTTTGTTAGATACAGTATTAAACATACAACTATAATAATTATTGAAACTGTTAACATGATCCAATCATATTGAAGTGGATGTTGATTTAAAGCAGTTTTAATAATATTTACTACACTCATGAACCCAATTCCAGTAAAAAAACTTAAACCTACAATCAACCAGACATACCTTTTTTGCTCTTTATTCATCTTTATCCTCTCACACTATAATTTCATTTAAATTTAAGATTTGGGAGAAATGTCTTTGTCCTCTAGTTCTTTCAAGTATTTATTCTCTACCCATCGGTCTGCACTAAGTGCAAGAATACTTACAACAGCAAAAATAATCATACCTACATGTGAATATTCTTTGAGTATTGCCATTATTGCTGATATGATTATTGCATATAGCAATGTATTTGTTATATGCCTTTTGTATCTATATTTCATACTATTACCTTCTCAAAGATACCATACCATTTTTATCTATTAATTTTATATGAAGATGTAATCGATACTGAACCTTTTAACATACCCATAACTGAGCAATATTTCTCATGTGACAAATTAATAGCATGCTCTACATGCTTTGGTTTAATTTGTTGACCATAAAAAACATACTCAAGATGAATCTTAGTAAACACCTTTGGATAACTATCTGCACGCTCAGCATCAATATAAATTTCAAAATCTTCTAACATAACCTTTTTTTTATTTAAAATCGAAACTATATCAGATCCTGAGCAACCACCTAGAGCAAGTAATATCAGCTCCATCGGATGAGTAGCGGCATCTAAACCACAAACCTCTTTCGGTGTATCAATAGCAGCCCAATGATTACTATCAGCCTTACCAATAAAAGAACAATCTTTAACTTGTTTTAACACAGCTTTCATACTTTTTCCCTCTTATTATCAATTTTTACTAACAGAACTTATCCCTACAAAACCAACAACAAATAAACCAATTGCTAAAAGAGTAATAACAGTACTAATATAAGATTCAACTGTAATATTTTCTAAAATCATTAATGCAAAACTTGCAGCAGCCATTACTAATGCAACTGCAAACAAAGCTGTATTTGCAACTTCTTTTGATTTCATATTTTTTCACTTCTATTGTTGAATTTTGATCATAATCTTATATCTTTTATACAATCAATAATAATACGTTTTGTGCAGTCATCTGGAATATCAATAAACATAATAGCTAAAAAAATCAAAATAGACCATTAGAGTCCATCTATCCATTTTGAAACTCTTGTCTTGATTTGAATATATTATTTACAATATTCATCTCTATCTATCCTTATTTCCCCAGTGCTTGTGTTAAATCCATCGCATGTTCTTGTTCCATAGCAAGTATAGTTCGTAGTTGCTGTGCAAGAGCAAACTCTTTTAGTTGTTCAGCCTGTTCAATACGTATTTTATAACGTGTAATAGCATCTTCTTCACCCTCAAGATCCTGCTCAAGCATCTTTACATTATCTGGTGATGTTTTTATTTCACCAATTTCCACAGTTGGAACACCATTAAGAAAATCGATTTGATCAGCAAGAATTATCGCATGTTGAATTTCTTCATTTGCATGAATTTTTATTTCTTTGATAATATCTCCATATTCAGCTCCAGTTAGAACCGCTGCATGTTGAATATATTGTATAGCAGCAGAGTACTCCAGCATCAAATCTCGGTTGAGTAAATCAACTAATTTTTTCATAGTTATTTCCATAATTTTTACCTCCAAATATTTTTTTTAAACTAATCCATGAACAGTATCTGCACATCCTCTGCAGATGTTCTTTGTTTCCCCTTTTATCTCAATATGATGTATATCATCAAAACTATGCTCTTCACCACACACACAACAAAGATAAAGTTCCTCTGCAGTATTTGATTCGTGGGTTGGGCAACTCCGTTCGTGATTGGCTACTTCAGTTCCATCTTTTCTTTTATATTCTTTAACTATTATATGTTTTTTTCCATCTTTACATTTTGTCATATTCTTATCCTCCATTTTTCAATTTTAACGAATAACCATAACAGGTGAACTAGAATGATGTAAAACCTTTTGACAAACACTACCCATAAGAATTCTGCTTAAAGCAGATTTTCCTTTGCAGCCCATTACAATCAAATCATTTTTACCAGCTTCTTTGATTATTTCCTGATCAGGAAAACCCATAGCAAGTTTTGTTTTAACAATAACACCTATTTCAGACCCCATCTTCTTTATTTCATCAAGAAATGAACGCCCTTCTTTTTTCATTAGAGTAATTACATCAGGATACATTGTGCCAAGTTCAGGATAAATATCATTTGGTTCTTGTATCACATACAAAGCAACTATATCAATACCAGTATCTTTTGCAAGATCTATAGCTTTTTTAGCAGCATGCTTAGAACTTTTAGACCCATCAACAGCGGTAATTATTCTTCTAAAATCCTTATTTTTTGATTTATTTTTTTGAATTTTTTTCATATCAAATTACACTCCAAAATATTTTTTAAAACACCAAGCTCAAGTATTTATAAAAATATGACTAAAAAATAATTAAAAAATGACTTAAAAATAGCTCAGTTAGTTTGTATTATTTTTTTTCTTTTTTACACGTTGTATAAATAGACATTATAGTATGCGATATCAATAATAAACCAAGAAAAATCCAAAAGAAAACCCACGAAAAATGCTTATATCCCAGCATCTTCTGAAAATACATTAATAACAGTAAAAAAATATCATCAAAATACATACTAAGGCAGGAATAACGCAGAAACAAGCATCTTTAACTTTTAATTTCATTTTTCATCACCTTATAGAACGAATCTAATCAATAGAGTTAACAAACTTATTACAATTAAAGTTCCAATAAAAAAATAAGGATTAGTAATCATTTCATTTTTGTTGATATTTTTTGTTTCCATTATATTCTCCCAGGCATTGTAGAGCCATCATGAAGGGATGTACTCCATGATGGTGTGGGGATAGGATGCGAATAAATAAGGATTCGCCCAGAAGGCTCTACAACTCCTCTATTTTTCTTCAATGCTCTATATAAATTTTTTAATTCCATCGTTATTTAAAATAATAACTCAAGAATAAGTCGAAAATAAATAAGAAACAATTAAAAAATTATATATCAACGGTATACTTATTCCCGCTTGGAAAGACAGTATAAGTAAGAGTAAACGGAGCGTCTATTATACTTTCATGCACTTCTGCAGACATAAGAGTTAAATTAATCATTTTACCGGGGTCAATTTTATAACCCGCACCAGCTCCTGTTAAATCAATATTACTTCCTTGAACAGTTGAAAGATACATATCAGCAATCCAACCAGTTTTATCTTGGTTATTTTTAATAGAAACATTTACAAAATATTGATTATTTTGATTATAAATATTTAAAACTTTCACATCAATATCCTTAGTTGAACTTCCTGCATACAATATTCCTAATACTAAAATTATGATAATAACTGCCACCAAAATTAATGATAACATAATGTTTTTCTTCATTTTTTCATGCCTCTCAAATTATAATATAAAATACATTTTAATAAACTCATTTATTAAAATTTTTAACCTTATAAATAGGTTGAATTATCCTTCCAGTTATTTTCTTATAAACAACTTCAATTCCAAATGAAGAACCAATCATTACAATTAATATTATCAAATTACTTGGATTCGTAAAGGTCCTCTGCCATAGTAAAATTATAAATGCAACTACACAAGCTATAATCCCAATAATAGAAATCCATCTACGACTTATAGTTTCTTTATAAAGTTTAACGTTGGCGGCATTAACCGCAGCAAAAATAAGTAAAAAACCAGTACTACCCATAACAGAAATACTAGAAAGGTCAAAAAAATTAGCAATGAAAAGAGTAATAATAGTTGTAATAATCAAACCTTCAATTGGCCGATTCCATACTTTTTTATCTAATAATTTTGGTAATTCTCCATCCTTTGCAATAATATAGCTAACACGAGCTGTACCATATAATGTTGCATTAATCGCAGATGAGGTTGAAAGAAGAGCAGCTATAGCAATTAAAATAAAACCACCGTTGCCAAGAAATGGTCTTGCACTTTCAGCTAAAGCGTAATCCTTTGCCGCGACAATATCACCAACAGCTAAATTACCAACTGTTACAAATGAAATAAGAATATAAAGACCAATGACAAATAAAACAGCTGTATAAAATGCCCGAGGTAGATTTTTTTTAGGATTTTTAACATCACCTGATGCATTAGCAATAAGTTCAAAACCCTCATAAGCAAGAAAAATAATCATTCCACCAGCAACCAACTCAGGTAGATTACTCCAGGTACTTGGTTGAACTTGTTGTAGATTTACAGTCCATATACCAACAGATATAAAAATCAATAAAATACTAATTTTCAACCCAACAATCCATTCCTCTGTTTTTCCAACAAAAGTAGCACCTAACGCGTTAAGAACTGTAAAAAATAAAATCACAGCAGATATTAGTATATGCTTCCAAAAAATTTCTTCCGAAGCTGGAAAAAAACTAGCACCATAACTTCCAAAAGCAAAAGCATACAGCGATAGCATTACAATATAACTAATCCACAATAAAATATTCATCCCGCCAGTAAAGATACCTGTTCCAAAACCTTGATTTAAAAATTCTACTGTTCCACCTTGATTTGGATATTTAACACTCAACCTAGCATAAGAATATGATGTTATTAATGCAATTAAACCAGCTAATGTAAAAGCTATAGGTGTTCCACCACGACCAAGTTGTACAGCAAGACCAAGGACAGCAAATATCCCTCCACCCACCATTCCCCCAATACCAATTGAAACAACAGACCAATAACTAAGATTTCCCTCTTTTTTCATCTTATCATTATTCCGTGAATATTTATAGATTTATTGATTAGTTTCAGCAATTTTCCCCGTCTTTCTATGAAATAAAATCTCTTTATGATTAATCAATTTAAATATGTAGATTTTAATGAAATCAGTAACCACAAATTCAATCAAAGCATAACCCCAAATAAAACCAGCAAGAGCCCAGCCAATAGGTGCCATTACAATACCATATACAGCAATAATTGTTCCAGCAACTTGAGTTATCTCAGCAGTTAACAATAAAGATAATGCAGGATACGGTCTTTTCCAGAAATGATGTTGACCGGTTCGAGCGAGATAAATAGTCATATGTCCAGCTACAGCCAATTTAAGAAATATAAGAGTCTGCAAGGTTGCTTGATCTAGATGTAAAACACGAAGACCTATTAAAAATAGTCCAAAGCTAAAAAACAAACCCGTTGTCCCCAAAAGGGTAGCAATGCTAAGTACTTCACGCATATTCCAACGAACTGGTTTATCCTGCACTTTAACATTATCATAAGCAATCATCATAATTGGAATATCATTAAGCATAGCAAGAATAACAATCATAATCGCAGTCACCGGATAAAAACTAAAAATAAGAATAGCAAAGGTTACAAGAAGTAACACGCGGATAGTTTCTGCAATACGATATATCGCATAATTGTTCATACGCTGAAATATCTTGCGACTTTCCTTTAGCGCATCAACAATAGTAGAAAGACCAGGTTTTGTAAAAACAATATCCGCAGCAGATTTAGCAGCATCTGTTGCACCAGAAACCGCGATACCTACATCAGATTTTTTTAATGCTGGTGCATCATTAACACCATCACCAGTCATACCAACAATATGATCTTTATCTTGTAAAAGCTCAACAATATGATATTTATGTTCAGGAAACACCTGAGCAAAACCATCAGCATTCTCAACAGTTTGTTGTGCTACTTTATCAGATTTATCCAAAAAATCAGAAGCAGTTGTGATGTTAGTCTTAAGACCTACCTGTTTTGATATCTCCTTTGCAATAGCAACATGATCCCCAGTTACCATTTTAACTGTAACACCCATATCTTGAGCATTCTTGATTGTTTCAGCTGAATCATCACGTGGTGGATCATATAATCCTATAAGACCAACATATTCCCATTTACCATTGGAATCAGTTTTTGCAATACCTAATGCTCTATAACCTTTAGAAGCAAAAGAATTAACATTTTCATCTATATTCTTTGAAATATCTTTATTCTTAGAAATCAATGATAAAATAACTTGTGGTGCACCTTTTGATACTTTGAATTTATTACCTTTTTCATCCTCAACGCTAGCCTCAGTTCTTTTTATAACAGGATCAAAAGGTTTAAAATCGATTATTTTAAAGTTACTAAGATTCTTTTCAATATCCTTAGATTCTTTTGCTTTTATAATAATTGCATTATCTATTGGATCTTGATCCTCTTCTCTTGATGCAAGAACACTCATAAAAAGAACATCTTTTTCACTAAAATCATTAAAAGATACTGATTCAGCAAATGTTAATTCGTTTTTTGTAATAGTTCCAGTTTTATCAGAACAAAGAACATCTACACCGGCCATTTCTTCAATGCTTGTAAGTTTACTCACAATCGCTTCCTTTTTAGCAAGTCCTGTTGCACCAACAGCCATCGTAACAGTAAGAACAGCAGGTAAAGCTACAGGAATAGCGGCTACAATTAAAACAAGAGCGAACTGCAAGGTTTCTAAAAGCATCTCATGACGAAACATTGCCCCAAGAAAAACAATAGCTACAAGTGTAACAGCCAGAGCAATAAGATAATCACCTATTTTAACAACAGCTTTTTGGAAATGACTACGTTTTTTAGCTTCTGCAACAAGCTTTGTAGTCTTACCAAAATAACTATTTATACCAATTTCAGTAACGACAGCGTTCATCTCACCTTGTTTAATAATTGAACCAGAATAAGCAACTTCACTAGCATGTTTCTCAACCGGAAGAGATTCACCAGTCAACGCTGACTCATCAACTAGTAGATAATCACCATCAAAAAGTTTAACATCAGCAGGAACAACATCACCTAAACGAACTCGAACAATATCACCAGGGATAAGCTCACGAGAATGAATACTTATCCATTTCTGATCACGAAGAACACGAGCTTTCAATGCAAGCTTCTTTTTCAACATCTCTATAGCGTTATCAGCCTTGTTTTCCTGCCAAAAACCAACAACAGCATTAACCAATAAAAGAATTAATATTATAACAAAATCCTCCCAATGCTTAATAACCGCTGAAAGTACAGCAGCAATCTCAATCATCCATGGGATAGGACCCCAAAAATAACCTAAAAATTTTAAAAAAGGATGGGCTTTTTTTTCTGGAAGCTCATTAAAACCATATTCAGCACGGCGTTTTTCAACATCAGAGGTCTTAAGACCATCCTTGCTGGTAGATAATTTTTTAAATAAGTCATCAACAGTAATCTTTTTTGCTTCTTCAGAAGTTAGATTTTCGTTATTCATGATAAACTCCTTGTATTAATATAAATTATTCTCCAAGTATTAATTCATTTAAACTCCTCAATATGCCTTTATTAGGAAATTGATCGTTAATCTCAGGTTCCATGTTCATAAAATCTTTTAGATTAACAGAATTTTTTAGCATAAAACGTGTATAATAATAAGCTTCTTCGACGCTTACTTTTCCATCTTTGAACAAACTTGTTATTGGACGTCTGCCGGTCTTTAATAATCCTGGTCTAAAACCATCAGCATAACAAGAGGATAATCCATATAACCATATCTGGGAAAAAACTGGACCACTTGTAGTTATAGCATAACCGGGTCTGAATTTGCTTTCACCGGTGATAACAACTCTACCTGGTTTAGCTATACCTGAGCTTAAAAGAGAAATCTCAGGAAGATTAAAAATAGTTTTATCAGCAAAACCGCCACTATAACAAGCATCGATTAATATACATGTTTTCTTAGATTGAAGATTTAATAATAGATTTCCAAAATCTTTATCTGTAAGAATATCGTCCCATAAAAACACAGCACTTTTCTCTAAAATTTTTCCACCAGCAAAGCTATTTTCTATGCCATATCCGTGACCAAATACCCAAATGAAAACCTCACTATCGTCATACTTGTTTGATTCCTTAACTATGTAATTGATTGATGCAATAACATTTTCTTTTGTTGCGCCACCATAACTTATACGATACTTATATTGTCTCTGCTGCAAAGTTTGAACAGGTGCACCATAACCATTATTTGCTCTTATCCATCCATCATCAAAAAGTATAATAATATTAGAAGTAGAATAACTACAATTTTCAATAAGATATGAAGAGATATTTTCAGCTAGAAATAAACCTCCATTTCCAAGTTTACTTTCATTATCTTTAGGAAAATTATCTGCAGCAACAAACAAAGCCCATTTATCATTACCAGATAATACTTCATCAGGATTGTTAACATATAAGTCTATACTGTGGATATCAGAGTATAGATTGCTGTCCCAAGCTCGAACATGGATTGTGTAAACATCATCTTCAAGTTCGTATGTATCCCATGTATAACTCCAATTATAAGTTCCTGTAGCATTTTTCCAAGGATCGTCATTAATCTTAACTTCAACATTTTTAAGTTTAATACCACTATCAGATGCATTACCACTAATCATAACCAAATCAAACACGGACATTTCATCTTCAGGATACAAAATTTTAACATATGGTTTTTTACTAACATTTGTATTGAAAGATTTATTTTTTAAAAAAGTTGAAAATAAAAAGATAATTGATAAAATAATAATAATTACAATTAAGGATATAATTAGTTTAGATTTTGTAGATATCATAATTATACCTATCATATTCTATCATAATTTAGTCAATGTTATAGATAAACCCGCGTCGTTTGATAGTGTTAATGTATTTGAATCGGAAAAACTATAATTTAATGTCACACCCAGAGAACCAGAAGTAAACGTAATGTGATTATTTGCAATACTATAATCAAAAACTCCTATTAGTTCTAAATCTCCAAGAGGACCAATATTGTCAATATTAACAGTATTATCATTGTTAAAAGCTATTGTTCCACCTGCAGAATATTGCCACGTTCCAACAAATTTACCTTTTTCATCTAAAACCATGGTTAATCCAATAGCAGCAACAATTATGATTATTATAGCAATTATGGCACTAATCAATATTTTATTTTTCATAAATATTCATCTCAACCAAAAAATATTCCAATAGTTTTAAACAATGACTTAAAAACGATTCAAGAATAATTTAAAAACGTTTTAAACAAGAATTTAACCATTGTCATTAACATCTTATTTTAAATCTTTAAGTGATTTATTATTAATCATGTTGAGAACAATTTTTTCAAAAAACCTTTAGATATAACATTAGCTACCTGCAATCTATCAAAATACAATCTAATAGTTTTTATTTTATATTTCTTATAAATTAAGATCTTTGCGGCTTTTAACTTCAAATTCTTTACCATATTTTCATCCATTTAAAATAAATTCTTCGATAAATACATCACCATTAACTATAATCACTGTAGAATCAAACTTATTTTCCCCAATCATTTCATACAAACAATTTAGTGTCTTTCTTAAACGATCTTTTCCCCCAAAATAAATTCCAAAAACCTCAACTTCACAATTATCTAAAAAACAAGACAATACATATTCAATATCATGTTTTTCAACAGTATCATTCAAATCTTTTGCAACTTTTCGAATTTTAATAGACGATTGATTAGATGTTATAAATTAATACCTTGTTTATATAAAATAATTTTAACTAGTTATTACTTTTTCAAATTCCATAAAATTCCCAGGATCTTCAATAAGACTCAAAGTAACCCTATGATTATCATCTGAAAAGACGAATTCATAAGACACTGGTAAAACACCAAAAGGTTCATCAACTGTCAAAACCAACATAGAATTATTAATCTCCCAAACGCCACTAGTATTATCCTCTTCTACTACATGATAATAAATTCCACTGGAAAGAAACTCATAGGTTTCATTATCAACAAAACTATCAGGCTCCTCGGTTGTATCAGGTATTTCATCTTCAAATGCATCTGCTTCAGAGTTTATTAGTCTCCATTTCCCAACAAATTTATCCACATCACTTATTGAGTTGTCTATATTTTCTTCAGAATTAATTTTTAGAATAACGAATATAGATATCAAAATTACAAGAATTGTTGCAATAGCTGTTAAAAGTTTAATAATCATATTTTACACCCGATGTAGAGGACAATGTAGAGTTTTCATCGAAATTAAAGGGCGAAGAGGGAGGAAAGGATGGGATAAAAATAATCTTTGTTTTCTCAAACTCTACAAACCTCCAAATATTTTCATACAACAACAAAAACTCTGATAAATATTAAATTTTGACTAAAAAACAATTAAAAAATAATTGGAAAACAATTTAAAAATAGGGTAAAATATTTCTGCCCAATTCCCTACCCATCAAGGATGCATCTTTATAACAAGATAATATATTATTCCTATAACAAGGGTAAGACTACCGATAATCCAGGTAGCAGATGTCAAGAAAAACAGCAACATTTTACAAGTTATTAATCCAATAATTGGAATTATTTTAGGGTAACTGGGTTTATCTATTTTGAGAGCAACATAGTTTGCAAATGTGTAATAAAATAATGATGCAAAATTCGAAATTGCTATAGCACTTGTTAAATCAGTAACGCAGTAAACAAGGTCATGATAATCCCAAAAGGCAGGATTGAATTATATGGTATAGAGCACTTTGGGTGCAACTTATTAAAAAATCCTAGTAGGTCTTTATTTCGGGCCATGGCAAATGAGACATGGGATATCCCCAGTAGAGTTGTCAATAGAACACTGAAGGTTGCATTCAAAGTATCAAGAAAAATAAATAATACCATGACGGAGTACTTTTTGTGCTGTTTAATAACAATGTTCTTAAATTCTATTGAAATGTCCTTAGTCTGGTGAGAGGCAATGATAAATAAGACGCTTGTAGCCTATTTTACGAAAGGTGGAGCTACCGAGGAATATGCCAAGGTTATTGGGGAGACGCTCACAGCCAACGGACTGACTGTTGAGTTACGAAATCTAGCTTCTGACATCCCTGACATCACAGCGTTTGACACAATTGTTCTTGGGACCGGAGTTAGGATGTTTACAGTGTACCGACGATGGAAGAAAGTCCTAAAAAAGAAGGAACTCCGTGACAAACGATTGTTCATGTTCCTGTCAAGTGGAACAGCGATAGAAGATCCAGATAAAGCAGTCGAAAAATTCCTACGACCATTGGTGGATAAGTATGGTCTTAGGCCTACGTCGTTGGTCTCCTTCCCTGGAAAGATTCCTGAAAAGTGGGCGAAGCCTGATGGTGAAAAAGAGACCATGAAACCTGAGAAGGCTAAGGAGTGGGCTTCGAAAATCGCTTATCAGGTCTTAGATAAATGAGTCTAAAATATGATTTCCTTCCTATCATTTCGTGTTGAGATAGAAGTACTTTGTCATTGAATAGTTGAAAACAAATCCTCCAAGGAGCATTTTTTCATTTTTTTCTGTTTTAGAAAAAAAACTGTGTAGAAATTTCATCTGGTTTTTCTCCAATATGAACGAGGACTTTTTAAAGGAATTCAAAGAAGGATGCTTCATCTTCAATCCTTGTTTCTGGATAAAATTTTCAATATCCGGCGAGAAGGTTTGCAATCAATCGCACCTCTGCTTTTCGTAGATGCTGCACCACCGTCGGTTTACTCAACCCAACCTCTTTTGCTAATTGTTCACTGGTGATCCTCCGAGGATAGGAGTAATATCCATACTTGTTTGCTGCAAGAAGGACCTCTTTCTGCTTATCAGTCAGGCACGAAAGAAGCGAATGCTCAGAGTACGTCGCTTTTTTAAAACTCACTTGTTTGATTGCACCGGCAAAGGTAATCGTGTTAAGGAATCGCTTCAAATTCTCCTCAGAGCCAATGACACTACAGACCAATGTATCATGTGAAAAACGGGTTGGCGTATCCCAGATGATGTCAAAAGAAAAGTCTTTTGTCAATTTTTCATAATCAAGGTTATGGACCAAGGAAAATTTCCTTAGAAACCGCGCTTTCGATAAACAAATATATTTATTTCCATCTTGTTTTAATACGGATAGCATCTCGATGAACTCATTGGTTCGAAATTCTTCGATGCTATGACCCTCTTTAAGGGTTATCGCTGATAGCGCAAGTTTTGTCTCTTCCCTGAAATCCACCTTGATTAATTCAAGCAGTTCAATTGACTCGATTATATCAAGAAAATAGCTGAACAGACGTTTGATATTCTGGTTTGGCTCGATTTCCACGATGAGTTTTCGCATATATGGAAAATCACCTATCTATATATAAACTATCATACATGTATGACATAAAAAATTATAGGTTTTAAACGAATACCCAGAACAACAAAAGGATGAGGATGTGAAAAAAAACATGACTGCAATCACCATCGCATGCCCCCTTTGCAAAAAAAATTTTTTAATCCAAGGGAACCCCGGTGAAAAAATCGACGTCACCTGTCCCACCTGCAAAACAAAAGGTGTTTTTCGACTGCCAACGGAAACACCCCTCAAACCATCAACAAAAGAAGAAAATATTCTTGCCATACAAAACCTGTCATTTACCTACCCAAAAGCAGAGAAAAAAGCAGTTGATGATGTCACGTTCCACATAAAAAAAGGGGAAATCTTTGGATTCCTTGGGCCAAACGGAGCTGGAAAAAGCACTACCCAAAAAGTCATCATCGGACTTCTCAGAGGGTATAATGGAAGCATAGAACTTCTTGGAAAAAACCTAAAAAACTGGAAAAACGACCTCTACGAACACATTGGTGTCTGCTTCGAATTCCCCAACCATTACCAAAAACTCACTGCCCTTGAAAACCTCAAACTCTTCTCCTCATTCTATCCAAATACAACAGTTGACCCCCATGAACTCTTGGAAATGGTTGGCCTTGACAAAGAAGCAAACCAACGCGTCGGTTCGTTTTCAAAAGGCATGAAAACCAAACTGAACTTCATACGAGCACTCCTCAACAACCCACAGATGCTGTTTCTTGACGAACCAACCACTGGTTTAGACCCAGTCAGCGCCCGTCAGATAAAAAACATCATCCATGAAAAAAAGAAAGAGGGAACCACAATCTTCCTTACCACCCACAATATGAACGACGCTGACGAGCTTTGTGACCGCGTTGGCTTCATGGTTGATGGTCGATTAGCTCTTATAGAAAACCCGAAAGACCTAAAACTGAAACATGGAAAAAAAATCGTACGAGTAGAATACATCAACAATGCAGAGATCACTTACCAGGAGTTCAGCTTAGCAAACCTTGGCTCAAACACCACCTTTCTAAACCTCCTCAACAGCAGACAGGTCCAAACCATCCATACACAGGAAGCGACCCTTGACGACGTATTCATAAAAGTCACAGGAAGGCAGCTGAAATGAACCAACTCCTCACCATGCTCAAATGGGAGATTGTCCTTCAATCACGGTACAAAATCATCTATATCGCCTTTGCAAGCGTCATACTTTACTACCTTATGCTCGAAGCAGTACCGCTGATGAACTCTTTGGAAATGCGTACCACGTTTCTTTTTTTTGATCCAATGCTTATCGGTATCATGTTTGTGGGGGCGTTAGTTCTATTCGAAAAAACAGAAAACACGCTCCAAGCGCTCATTGTCACACCCGTACACATCAATACCTATTTCCTCTCAAAAATCATTTCACTTACCCTCTTGTCACTTATCACAGGCATCCTTTTTCTCCTTCTCACTGAAGGTTTTGATTTCAACATCATCTACTTTCTCACCGGCCTTATCCTTACATCTGTTCTCCTTATCCTTATAGGGTTCATCTTTGTCTCCCGATGCCGCAGTCTCAACGAATATCTTCTTATGATCATGTTGTCGTTCATCGTTCTTTTCCTCCCGCCACTGCTGCATACCAGCCATATTTATGAAAATACCGTATTTTACCTGTGGCCGACCCAGGCTTCGTTCCTCCTGCTCAAAGGGACCTTCACTGAGATTGAGGTCATTGATACCGTCTACGCAGTGGTTTATCTCATCATCTGGATAGGGATATGTTACTACCTTGCACACAAAGCATTCTACAAGTACATCATCCAGGGGGGGACCTAACCATGGTATCCATCGTACAGCTCATGGTCAACGACATCCGTAACATCATCAGAGACCGTATCTTACTCTACTCCGCCTTTGTATTTCCCATTGTTTTAGTTATTCTCTGCCGACTCATCATCCCCTGGATATCTGACAACGTGTATGACCTCACCAGGTACTATTCACTTCTTTTCATGATGTTTGCTATTTTCTTCCCAATGATTTTCGGGTTCATCATCGCATTCCTCATCATGGACGAACGAGACGAAAACCTCCTCACGGTACTCCGAGTCATGCCGATATCACGAACCAGTTATCTTCTCTATCGCATCATCTTTATCATGTGCCTCTGCTTTGTTTTTATTTTCTTCTTCCCCCTTCTCTCCGGCTTAATAGACGTCTCCCTTATCGATTTTTTCCCAATCGCTTTCCTGTTCACCCTGTTTGCTCCGGTTCTCGCACTCATCGTCAATAACTTCGCAAACAACAAAATCCAAGCGTTCGCGATTTTCAAGATGCTTGGCAGCGTCTTTTTCCTCCCCTTATTTTCCTTTTTTATCGCTGAGGATTGGAAATACGTCCTTGGCGTCATCCCAAACTTCTGGACATTTAATGCGTTAGATAAAATTCTGACGACCGGCAGCCAAGATGGAATCTACCTTGGTGTTGGATTTTTTGTCCATTTCATATACCTAGGAGTGCTCTTCTACCTATTCAATAAAAAATTCTAAAGAGAAAAGAATATGGAAGCATGATGCACCTCTATACTAGAAAAAACAGAGAGGTTTTATACCGCAAATGAGATAACATTGTCCATGAGCAATACTGATTTTAAAATCACGACAAAGGAAGAGTTCTTATCCCTTTTTGGCAAAGCCTATTGGTTGGAAACACAGTTTGAGAACATCATGCAATGGCAGGCATATATGACGATCAAAAACGATATGTATCGAAACGCCTTGTTTCAAATCTCCCATGACTCTGAGAAACATAAAACAATTCTTACACAACTGATCAACAATTTCAAAGATGTCACGGTGAACACCATCCAAGACTATTCCGGCCTTAAGGAAAAAGACATGGATTTTAAAGGAAAATGGGATGAAGAAATCATCACAGAACTGCTAAAAAACGAGCACCTCGCCCTGGATGTCTATACGAAACTGCATACATATACAGATAAAGAATTCCTAAAAAAGATATGGAAAGGAAGTTCCTCTGACCAGTTTTTTAAAAACCTCGAGTTCTTGATAAAAGAGGAAGAGAAACATATCATGCTGCTCACACCGCTTGCCGGGAAACTCGAACGGATTTTATAGGAAACTCTTTCTTATTATTTTTATGTATTCGGTTGGGGTTTTTCAAAAAGATAACTCCAAAGCAGCGCAGCAAGAACACCCCCGAGAATAGGGGCAAGCCAAAAGAGCCACAGCTGCATCAACGCCTCCCCGCCAACATATACCGCTGGACCAAGGCTTCGCGCGGGATTCACAGAAGTGCCAGTGATAGGAATCCCTACGATATGAACAAATGCCAGCGTAAAACCGATAGCAATACCAGCAAACCCCTTCGGTGCAGAGGCACTTGTGGATGCAAAGATGATAAAGACAAACAAACCGGTAAGCACCAACTCAGCAATAAAACAAGCAAGAAGCGAATATCCAGCGGGGGAGAGCACGCCATAACCATTCGCCCCTAATCCATCAGCAGCTAAAAAATACCCATCCTGGCCTTGGGCAATCATCCAAAGAACCCCAGCAGCAACAACCGCACCGATGCACTGCATCACAATATATACAACAGCCTCCTTTGATTTTATCTTTCCAGCGACAAGCATTGATAGGGTTACTGCAGGGTTGACATGACAACCAGAGATGCCACCAATCGCATAAACCAAGGCAAGCAACGACAAACCAAATGCAAAGGCGATTCCAAGAAATCCGATATACGATCCTGCGATAACCGCGCTACCACAGCCTATAAAAACCAATACAAAAGTGCCGATACACTCGGCTAAATACTTCTTCATTCTCACCCACAATCGTCGATATCTGGTAGGCTATATATGAAGATGACTCTTTTTTAAAAAAAAAAAATATTGGATTTTGAATTAGACCAATATATCAAGCACGCCAAGAATTCCGACTATTAGGACGATAATTCCAATTATTCCCTGGAATCCACCGAGCCATTTAGCGAATTTCTCTAATGATTTCCCGATTGCTGGTATAGCAGGTAATATTCCAACAATCATGATGAAACCAGCAAGTATTGCAACAATACTTTCTATTCCCCATCCCAATGTGCCTTCAATAACTATTGCATACAAGACATAAAGTATTATAATAATACCAATTATTGTATCAAAGCTGCCTAACCATTTTGCGAATTTTTGCAGGCTTGGGACTGCGTCTAAAAAACTCACGCAGAGTATCAAACCAGCTACAAGATTTAACCACTCTATCATCTTTCTTCACACCACCTACATTTTTTTGATAAACAAAAAACAGTTGTTTCCTTAAATACGTTTCTGTATTATTTACAAAAAATCTGATATAAGTTTTTTCTCATATTAGTTTTTATCTGAAAACTCATTTAAAAAACAATGAATCGCTTAGAGTCTGAACTCCGGACTGTTCTTGAAAAGCTCCAGGTACAGTTTCATAAATTTCTCCACGTATCCCTGAGCAGGAGGGGTAGTGCAATAAACCATCTTGCCTTTTTCCACGGTCTGAGCAAGATATCCCTTTGAAACGAGGAAATCGATATACTCCTGTCCGATTTTCGAGTTCAGGTTACAACGTTGGATTATCTGTGTAATCAACCGGGGGGTTTTGCAGTAGGTCAGTATCTCCCAATAGATCTCATAGGGAGTCCGTCGATTGTTCACGAGTGTTCCTCCATAAATGAAGCTATGTTTCTCCCCACATCCTCGCTTTTCAGTACCCGTTCATCCCAACACACTGCGTATTTATGGAAAGAAGAAGGAAGGAAAAAACCGACAACTCCCATGATACAACTTACAAGTATTCCTCCTATGGCAGGAGCTAGCTCAACAGAGCCTGAATTTACATTAATAGCGAGAAGAATAGTTTGGATGAGAGCATTTGCAAGAAAGCAGATTCCTGCGATTTTACTACCGAGAATCATACGTTTTATCTGTGGTCGTTCTTCCCTATATAAGCCAATGAGACGAATAATACGTTCAGTAAGTTTCTCACCCACAAAGTTTTTTTCCCCATCCTTTTCTTCTTGTATTTCCTCGAACTTACTCAGAACCTCAGCATTTGAGATGACAAACCAGAACGCAAAAACTGCGACAACCAGGCTGATTGCAATGTTTGAGAGCAAATTGAAAAGATTTAGCGAATCATTCGTGCTTATCAACGATAGCGCGTTCACTGTAAGAGAGGAAATTGCAAACGCCAGTGCGATACCACCAAAGGCAATACTCATCACGTTGAGAGCCATGAAGTGCTTCATTTCTTTCTTTATTTTTGTTTCTGTGTTGGTTAACTCCAAATCCATTTCCATTTTTTATCACCAGTAATATGTATATCACGTGAATCATTAGAGGTTTCCGAAACATTGTTCCATACAATTGTTCTAGTATCTTGTGTATTACGTAGGCAGATAACAAATAGAAGAATATCATATTGTTCTTCTGGCGCCATTTGAGAGACCTCAAGGGAGAATACGACAAAAGAGAAAACAAAAACGGTGAAATATATAGACAAAAAATTTATGAATTCTTACCGAATCTCTATCCGTAGGAGAGAGAAATATGGTTTCTGATGAGGAACTAATGGAAATTGCAAGAAAACAAGCGAAAGACAAGACAGGTTTCTATATCCATTTCGCCTGCTATGTGGTGGTGAACATAGGACTGTTCGTCTTTTTTTGGCCGGTAGTAAATGGAGTAAATGATCTTGTTCCAATCATGTTTGGCCCATTGTTTGGATGGGGAGTTGGAATCGTAGCACATTTTGTCAGCGTTTTTGCTGGAGCAAGCGAGCAGCGAGTGCAGAAGGAGTTTAAGAAATTAAAAGAACAAAAATAAGACTAACAACGATACATATTGCTAATCACGATTCAGATTCAATGAAGAGAAGATTCTCTGTTTTATACAACTTCGTAGACGAACCAGACATACTGTTGTTCCATCGGCTGACATTTCACTAATCGTAGCGTACGATTGTTCTGAATGCCACTAAACATATGATAGGCATTCTTGCCAACGATGACCGGATGAACAAGCAAGCTTATCTCATCAACCAAGTCTTGCTCAAGCAGAAGATTCCCAAGAATTCTCCCAGTATCAGTTACAACGGTCTTCACGGAATATTCCTGGGATAGAAACAGAAGTGCTTGTCGCAGATCAACGCAATCGTGTCCGAGACAATGATATGTATATTGCCGTTTGTCCAGATAACGAAGATAGCGCGGGGGGGTCTTTTTTGAAGTCAGTATGATTATTTCTCGGCATAGCTCAAAGCGCCTGCAGGTATGTAATATTCCTTCCAATTTCCCCTTGGTGTCGATAATCACCCATGCGGGGAGATGCTTATCCCGCTTTGGTTTCTGAAAATCAGAAAGTTCCTCCTGAGGAACACCGTCTCCATACAATGCTACACCTGCTGTGATGGTGTTCGAACCGATCAAATGGATATCCGGCTTATACCATCCAGCGATCTGATAATGCAGTTCCATGTTCGGCTCAAAAGAAGTAAGTGAACCATCGATGCTTATCGAATTATGCAGGATTAGTTTTGGCATCATGAGACAACACCGATATGAACGGTTACGTGACCGACGCAACAATCACCACGTAGTTTTTCCCATATTTCTTCGCACATTTCGGACACGTGGTATACCACATGTACCATTTCGAAATCTGTACCCCTTACTTGACGCGAACTGCTCAAAATCCTTGCACCATTTTCCAGTATCTTGAAACGGACCTTCGTAGACTTTACTTAGGAACTTCCCGCTTAACGTTATATTCTCTACATCAGGGACTTGCTTATCAACCGCAAGATACACATTCATATTCCACTTCGATGTATGTTCTGATAAGCAGACCTGGTCCGTGGTCGTGGCAGTAGCATTCCGTACTTTTTCATCAAGTCTTCTCATAACCGTTCCAAAATTCAAAGGTATATGAAGAAACGTGGTAACGGTGTCCTTTATGAATCTCTTCTGGTTCCATTCAAACAACCTGCCATCCCAAGGTGTGGGATCAAATTTCGGGCAACATTCATTTTCGTTCATTGTTACACCTCTATGATATATCTCTTATAATCCTTTACGAAAAATTTCTTTCCTTTTTTCTGTATGGTAAATCCTTCTTCTTTTAGTTTGGTTTTCTGAGCAAGCGCACCACCAGGGTATTTTTCGTTTAAGGAGCCATCTGCCTTTACCGTACGCCAATAAGGAATATGTAGGGATGTCCCCTGGTCTATCGCTTCTTTTTCTGCATTTGCTGCAGTCATGATAAAAATCCCAGTTGTCAGAGAACAGCATGCTGGAACATGATGGTTTTTAGCTATCCGCTTACAAATATCGACAAGCGTAATAAGCTTGCCTTTCGGAACCTGTTTCATGAGGGCAACGATTTCATGTGGGTTTACCAAAACAACATCGTCGCCTACATCAGCACCCATCCTATGAACCGCGTTGTAACATGGGAAACTTTTCTGTAGCTTCAAGACCTTCGGCAACCCTGGTTTATCAGCAAGTTTCTCCTGCCAGGTCTTCCGTTTGTACCCCATGAAATCACCGTGCCTTTCGTAGTTTCTTCAATTCCCTTCTTCCTTCATAGGGACGAAAGAATATGGCATACTCCTCTGATGAAATATGCCTAGGATATTTCCTTTTAATCTCATCAAGGATGTCTGCACGCGATTTGAGCATGTCGCAGGATTCAAAGAGATCACAGAACGAGCAATTCTGTAGATGTTTGCTTAGAGCACAGGGTCGAACAGGACACCCGGTATCCAAATGATCTCCCGTCTCACCACAACCCACACAGATGATGCGTTCTTCAGGGACATCAAAACCATAAAAAGTGTTCCATCCCTTTCGTATGGCTGTTCTATCGATGAGTTTGTCTTTATTTTTCACAAAAGCAGGGCAGATATCACATCTGTACCCACAGAACGCAACCTGTTTTTTACTCATCTTCCCATCGATACATTTTTTTCTTTGTTTTTAATGTTTCTGTATCGCAGGAAAAACACAGTCCATTATGACAGCATACGACGCTTCCACAGGTTGGACAGCGCCATTTCTTCTCCTGTATCCTTAGGAATGTTTCCATACCGTTTTCCTTGATATCCCTAAGGTTTTCAAGAAAGCTCATCCGGAAAAACGTCCGATATCTCAAATCGATTTGTTTAAGGTTCTCACAAGGGTATTCTGGACATTCATAACAGAAGTGAACAGCCCTATTTTGAAGTCGCTTGCATCTTTTTTTAAGAAACGCGCATTGTTTGTCTCGTGGTCGACATCCTTTGCAGTATGGTATACGTATGCCCATATCTTTCAATTGATGGTTCAAAGCAAGGTACGCACTACATACGTTACAGTTCATCCCGCAGGGTGCGATAAGTTCGCAAGTAAAGTGTTTTTTCATTTGTAACACCGCGAAATATAAAGGTCTGGCAAGGTACTCTATAATAGATAGAAACGATTATTAAATACTATCTCCTGAGAAAAAGACAAGTAGTATCGTTTTCATCAGCAAACATTCGTACGTATCATCAGACCATCCAACATAAAAAAAATAAATCCTTGTTTTCATATCCCTAACAATGGGACAGGCGCATGAGTCTTGAAGAAGCCTTATTGTTTTCCACTAGAAATGAATGGCGCACATGGCTTAAGAAGAACCATGCAACCATCAAAGAAGTCTGGCTTCTCCATTATAAGAAACATTCTGGCAAACACTACTTGAACCATATCGATGCTGTCCAAGAAGCCCTCTGTTTCGGTTGGATTGATAGTAAACTGAAAAAAATCGATGACGATAGATTCATCCTGAAATACTCGCCAAGGAAAGCAAAAAGCGTCTGGTCGAAAATAAACAAACAAAACGCTGAAGCGATGATTGCCTCTGGAAAAATGACCGAAGCAGGGTTGGAAAAAATCAAAGCAGCAAAAAGACAGGGGTTATGGGATGTTGCGTATACAAACAAGGTCAAGGAGCGAATCCCCTCAGATCTGAAACAAGCACTTCTAGCAGATCGCACAGCATGGGATAATTTTCAACGCTTCGCAAATAGCTACAGAAACATGTACTGTGGATGGGTGAAAACTGCGAAAACAAGGGAAACACGAGCAAAAAGAATCACCGAGGTTGTACACCGTTCACGACAGAATAAGAAACCAGGGATTCCTTAACGATGTACACACAAAATGAAAAAAAAAGAGGGGAGGTTTAGCCAACTATCGGTACCGGTGATATCCATTCAGGGCTGAACACAACCAAGGTTGGATCTCCATAGATACATTGGAGGGTGGTGATCCGTCTTGTAGAAGAGCCATATATCGAAACAGGGTCAAGAGTGGTAAAGTCACGATAATGGAGCCAGACCTCTTTCGAATAGGCTTGACCGACCGTTTCACCATGTACCATCGTGCTTTCGAAGAACCTGTCATCCATCAAATCAGCCTCAGGGCAGAGCCCAGATCCCGCGTTTCCATACCAGAGTACCGCTCCATGGTCAAGATACACCATCGGGCCATACCCATCGGCTGTTGAGCAAGATTGATAGAAGACAGCGCAGCTTTTCAGATTCCCAAGCAATCGATCGACATGGTCATATTGGATGATATCGTATAGGGATGGAGGCTCTGGGTTATACCAGCTTTTTCCATTGTTTCTCACGATTCGCCAATTGTCAAACCCGCTGTAGCCACGCCAGGCATCCCACCAAATCTGTTCAGGATAGTTACAATGCTCAGTCTGGTAATACTGTGCAGAGATACCACTACCTCCGGTGCCATGACCAGTATAGTAGAACGCGCTGACACCGTTATTCATCGCCTGGAGATGTGCATCCCAGAGACAATGTCCATCGAAGGTTCTGAAATGCGAGCTGAAACACTGTTTCACCGTACGACTTGAATAGGTTAGTTCGGTTTGTCCATTGTTGTATGTCCAAGAATCACCATCCGGGAAATTCATCAATTGAGATGTTGTGGTATTTCGATTGGGGTTTGCAAAAATAAGGGCTGAATAAAGCACGCTACGAACGATGATAGCGGAGGAATATGCAGGGGTGTCACCGGGTATATGACCTGCATAAGAGTTGTTTCCAATCATGACCGAATGTAAGGGCAGATAGATATCGGTTCTCGGTGCAACGAAACAATAAGCCTCCTGTCCATCGAGATCAAGGTTATATCCGGCGATCCATTGTTGGGTTTCATTGTGCATCTCGGCACGCCAGTATCGATCAGCATCCATCCCCAACGGAGGAAGAACCGAGGGGTCCTTTGATCGTAAGAACTGAAGCATGGCGGTCAGTAATCGAATGGGGTTTTGATCGACAGGTTCGTCTGCATCGGGCAAATGCGCGGGAGCACGGGCGCCATGATAATAATCTCCATCCGCAAGTCGCCAGGTTTCGATACGATCAGCCATTGCCGCTGGATTGCCTTTCGCATCCTCGATGCGAAGGACTGGTGATCCATGATAGGCAGCAAGATACGCAGCCGGTGCGAAGAATCCTTTCCCAGTTTTAAGCGAGGTAATCGTGATGAAGTTCTCCGAGTCCTCATACGTTTTTATGTGATCGATGATGTCTTGCATATCAGTCAAATCATCCTGAACAGTAATACCTGCAGGGAAACTTACTTTGCCGATATCCCCTCGTTCAACGAAGATAACCGTATTGACCCCAAGTGCAGTAAAAGCAGTTGCCGTCACCGAGGGTATCGCATCCTCAGAGACATATAAAAGAGGTGCATGATGCAAGGAAGCAATCACCGCCGCATTTGCTGCAGACACCTCAGCGTCTGCTCGTTTTGCATTCACGGTTCGTTGATCAACGGTCAGAGTGTATCGGATTTTCTCTGCACCGACAGCATACCGTGGGACGACAATGATAGTCCACCAGCCTTCCTCAGGATGTAATACCTCCGCAGAAAATTCTGTATGCGGCTCCGGGTTCCAGCATCTCCAGGGGTTATTTGTAGGGTTTTCAAGACCATTCCAAACATGAATCGGGTTTACCGGTCCGTTCCATATCGGCATATCAGGAGCACGGACATAACCATGAGGATCAACAAGGTATACAAGAAGATCGGAAACTTCGTCAGTTGTAATCTTGGCGGTAAGCGTAGAATCAGGGTTTCTCACGCGAACATGATAGCGGTCCCCTGCATATTTTGTCACACGCAGCATATCGAACTGGGTCGTTGCTACCCCTGGGCTTGCTGACCATAACCCAATGCGTGATACAGGATGATAAATGTCACCTGCATTTCCAATGCCATCATACGGTGTAGGCCAATCGTCAGAGCTCATATCGATGTATTTCGGGTACACCTGTGTGAGTAAGGCACCGGCCTGACTGCCACTTGTTATAGAAATCCCTGTAACATTGACACCTAGGGCACCCCATTTCGGTGCAAGGAGCATCATATACCCCAGTTCACTTGAAATCTTTGGGTCATCGTTCTGTATCTCGTCGACTTCGACTATCCGGGTGAGGGTTTTTGTTCGTCTTAAAATCGTTTTCACATCATCTGTATAGTCGCTTCCATCCACTGCGA
>MUGD01000130.1 GCA_002900555.1 Thermoplasmata archaeon M9B2D
ATATCATACAGCACTTGGTAATCATTGCAGTCCAGCAACACCTTTTGCTCACATACTCAGAAAGTGAGTTATAGTATCTATCGAATAAAAAAGCTGGTGAATAAGCAGGGTTATTCACGCAGAAAGGTAGTAGTACACGGTAAATGAGTATGACTTTCATGAATATCGTCATTCTCACTTATTATCTGTATTCAGATTTTAAGTACAGCTTTTTAAACTAGATTATCAAGGATTTTGTCCGGGGAGCCTGAGGATTAATACTTGCTAGTCTTATGGATCAATAGAGTACATGACATGCTTTCATCCTTTTCCTCCAACTTCCTCTACATAGCATATAATATATAATATCAAGGGGAATATAGATATTACATATAACGAATATTAGAACAAATAAACGATAAATGAAACATCACTCAGTAAAAATATGTCGTCGAAAAATCGAAAGGTATTGAAGAGTCACGAGATTCTCCATAGGGAATATGAAGACAATAATCTAGGATCCTCAGCGTTTCTTCTTCAATACCACTATGATTGCAATAGCAGCAATTGCAATTCCGCCCACAATTATGTAGTTCATTAACTCTGGGGGAATTAAAGGAGGAACATAGTCCCCTGTGGCATATCCATACAAGGCGAGTTTGCTATCGCTAGTATAATCTCCGGTTCTATATGTTTCTTGTACCATAACGTATGTCAAACCATTGGAACTTGCAACATGACCATATGCATAGAAGAGACTTTTTTCAAATTCATTCCCTATTACTTGATCCAAAGCAAGTGTTCCATTATGATAGAATTTGATAAGTTCATGTTCTGATGCATATTTATAGAGTCGGGCTAGAACGACCACAGACCCATCATTTTCAACAGAAATACTGCCTGACAAGTGTTCATTATATACAGGGACATATGAATAGGTTCGACCTAGTGTATAGTTCCAGATTAGCTCCCTCTGTTGATTGTATTTAGAAATGACCATATCTGTTCTTTCACCAGCTTGTGGAACATCATGAGTGAATTGAAAGGTTGTATAGACGTTCCCAGCTAGATCAACATCAAATGATAAAACATCAGTCATGTTCCACAACTCGTTTCCATCAAAGTCCCAACACTGAAGAATATCACCCAGAACTGAAGATAACGTATAGATTCTAGTACTGTTTAATGCGTAGATTCCCTCCGCATATCGAGCTGCTAGTGTTCTGTTCCACATGAAGTTTCCATCTGAATTGAACTTGACAAGCGAGGATTTCAGGGAATTCCATGTTCCCCAATTTTCATATTGCTCCGTTATAATGAAGACTGAACCATCAGAACCAACATCAATTCCATTTGCGATTTCTTCATTTCCAAGGTCATGTGTTGTTTCCCAAACTATCGAACCTGAGAGAGACCATTTTACAATAAGAATATCATGAGTTGAAGTTCTCTCATCATATCCCGCTGTAAATATAGCATCCTCAGATGCAGCAATTCCGCGTGCTCCTGTGCTTCCTATTCGTTCTGCCCAGAGAGGAGTGCAATACTCATTCCACTTCATTAGAACTGTGTCTTGAATAGAATATGTTTCACTCCTTGATTCCCCAACTGTAAACACCGAATTATCTGGTCCCAAAACAATGTCATTGAAATAATCACCAACATTATGCAAATCTGCGTCAGCTGGAAAATCGACAAGATTCTGTCTCGTTGATTCCCACTGGCCTTTTAGAACGGGAGATAAGGCATCCTCTGAATCAACCGGTGTTCCATTTACCAAAGCAAGATCAAGACTACGTATCGTTGCGGAAATTGTACCATCATAGGAGCTTTCAAGCCCTCGGAAAGAAGCAGTAGGAATCAATCCAATATACAATGCAAGAGTATCTCCAAATTCAACATTCAGATTTTGCTCAATCGCATATGGAGATATCTCGCGACTTGACTGGTAATAACCTGGTGTCATCGAAAACGAGCCGTAGACACTTGCTTCATTGTCGTACATATCTACCAACCAGCCTCTTAGAACAACAAAACTGTAATCAGTACTGATCGAGAAATCACCAGTCATACTAATACCAAAATCAATATTCATGACAATATTTCTTGGTCTGTCCTTGAAAGGCCAGGTGAAACTCCTATTGAAATAGATGTAATCCTCTGAAGATGCTCCATTCCAGGTTAGGTTGTTTGTGGACTCATGAGTCCAGATCAATTCGACGAACCCATAGTTTCCGTCCCTCTCACTATCAGACTGCCAACCTGAAAATTCTGTACTAGTCCCGTGAGTATAGAAATCCACAGGATCTAGGAATTCAACATCCTCCAGTACGTTTTCCACATCTGCTTCTGCGTTGCTGAATGATCTCTCTAATTCATAGTTGCTTGGTATTACTGCAGTTGCAGGGATCATCATAAGCACAAGCAGAAAGATTAGACTCATCCATTTCTTCAATGAATTGCCCTCATATTCTTAGTATATTGCAGATGCCTTCCAGTCCTCTATTTATATTGCTTTATTCTGGAAATTAGACCTCCAAGTTGAAAGACTCATGAATTTGCAGTAGGGAATTAATTCTAATTGACCAATCACATAATGATTTATATCGAGAATCACAGTATCGAGATGTACAACTCAGCGTCGCAATGGACCGAAGGAATGTTGCTCAGGTCCAGTTGAACAGAGAAAGGTTGGCAAAAACTCATGGTCACAATCTTTATCGTGGATGACGAGGCAATTCTTCATCGACTGTACAAGGATGTTTTCTCGATTAAGGGTCATGAGGTTGTTGCTGATGCTTTTGATGGCGCAGAGGCCGTGGAGAAGTTCATCAGCCTCGATCCCAAGCCTGATGTCATAATTCTTGATCATAGGATGCCTAACCGTGACGGGATGCAAACGATGAAAGAGATCTTGGCCCTCCAGGAAGATGCCAAGATAGTGTTCATTAGTGCAGATGCGAATGTTCGAGAGCAGGCAATGAGTAATGGGGCTGCAAGCTTCGGCCTGAAACCAGTGACAATCCGACACATGCTCGATTTAGTAGAAAGTGCAGTATCTGAATGATCAATGAGACTTTGGTTGATTCTGATGTCTTCAATTGGTGGTGTTGAATCCTGAAAGACAATAGCCATTCTGGAGTTATTGTTGCAGGAGAAGTTCCTCTTCTAAGAGTATTACTTAAGATGGCTCTTGAAGACTCAGGTTTTGATGTAATTGGCGAAGCTGAGGATAGAGAGAGTCTTCTTATCATGTGCCAGGGGAATAGTCCCTCAGTGGTATTGATTGACTTCAGCATTGAACAGGAGGGGCTTGTACGCCTTATTGAAGACCTCTTGGATATTGATCCTGTGGTAGCTATTGTTGTTATTTCTGACCTTGTTGAAGGTCAAAGTGAGACCGTTCTCGCGGCCGGCGCACGCGCCTTTTTGCAGAAACCTTTCAGCATGTTCGATATGACTGATATTGTTAGAAAGGTAAAGCCTATCTACTAGATATTGAGATTGAGAAATCCAGATCTCCGAAACATAGAAGCATAATGCTAATGAATATTATAATTATGGCATATGCCTCCATCAATAATGACGTCATTCCCTGAAAATGCGTTACGAATGCTATTGCCGCAAAAACGGTCAAAGCTATACAGGCAAGGGTGAATAGCATTTTGACCCATTCTGATTCTAGTAGGATTAGTCCTAGGAATAACACGAAGTAAGGCATTCCCAAAACAACAATAAAGATCACGCGTTCACCAACAATTGGAAAGATCATGTCTATCCCTGTTGCAAAGACCATAATCTCCAAAACCGCAAAAACAAGGATGTTGATTGCTAGGAATTTCTCCATTATTTCTCCTGTTTTCATTGCTATCGCCTGAAGACTGTAAGTCTTTAATCTGGTAACCTAGCATCAGGAAAGGCAACTATTCCCTCTGAACCTATCTTGAATATTACACGGCGCATGTCATGCTTGGCTCCCCTCATCTTCACAACCCTCATTGTGCGTACATAGTCCCCAGAGGAGTACATTGTGTCAAGTTTTACTACACCATCACAGATGAAGTAAGGCATCTCGTCATTTTGAGCGTTTTCGTGCGCTTTTAGCTCATGTGTCAATAGAACTGTATTTTGACCATCAGCTATGTCCCGTATGAATCCATAGACAAGCTGGCGGATTTCTGAGTGATCTCCAGCAAGTTCCAATAATGGTCCCAGTCCATCAATCACAATTCGTTTGGCTTTGACTTCAGTTGCTTTCTTACGTACAAGCTCTGCAAGTCTTGGAACTGTAAACGGTTGCTCTCTCAGTAATGGATGGTCAAAACCAATGACATATTCATAACTTGTTTCGGTAGGAACTAATTTCAAGGTACCACTTAGGATGGTGAGATTTTCTGATTCAATAGCATTTTTGGGATTCCAGCCAAAGTCTTTCATGTCCTCAAGAATCATATCAGAAGTCTGGTCCAATGAGAAGAGAATACCCTTCTCGCCCTTCTTCACACCATCGAAGAGGAAATGCCATGTCAGAATACTCTTACCTGTTCCAGGTCCTCCTGCTAACAAGGTAGATCTACCTTTGACATATCCTCCTGAAAGAAGTTCATCTAGACCTTCAACTCCACTGCTGACTCTCTCTTTTGGCATTGTTACCACGATTATTTACTTACATGCACCGATTTAATCTTTGACAATTAGTATTTTGCCTAAATAGCACATCCACGAAAGCTATATCTCTCAAAATCCTGACGTATGCGAAGGGAACCACTAGAATCCTTTTGAAAGAGAAGGAAAGAAAGAAGTCGAGAAACAGGCCTTGCAAGCCTCGGAAGAGAGAAAGGGACTGATGAGTGTTGCAGAATAATCCAATAATCCCGGAATTCATGATGTATCAACCAGGGTTAGAGGATTCTGAATTGGAAGAGATTGCGAATCGAGTTAGTGCACACGCTCGAAGTACAGAGGATCGCTTTTTGATATTCACTGATATTCTGATTGAGATTGTAGGCGGCGGAGAGTGGCGCAACAGGAGTTCTGCTTTTCTAGCAATGTGTGGCAAAGCTTGTTTCTTACGTGGGAAATATGGATACAATCAGATTCTAGCACGAGAAAGCCAGAGTCTGAATTGCAAGGGATACGCTGCAGCTGCATACTGTCGCCAGAGTCTTGATCCTAGGTGGCTGAATAATCTAAGAAACATAACAAATCAGACTTGGCAAGCAAAAGACTACATTGCTTTTGCAGAGCTTTCAGGTCAACTTGCATCCGTACTAATGGACTTGGGCTACACTGATCATGCTCGTGAGATTGCGTCAGAGAGTATTGACAAAGTAACTCTTGCTACTGCACAGGACGCTGAAATTCGGACGATGGTCCAAGCGGCGCTTCTGAGACCAAGGATTATTCTTGCATTCATTTCAGGATATTCAGATTCCCGAGAAGAGGCTCTCATTCGTCTCGACTCTGCTCATGATACAGCAAGTCTGCTCGATCATCAATTAGCATTAAACGATATCAGATATTACAGAGCTCGAGCACTCGAAGACATGTTTGAGCACGATCGTGCATTGTCATTGGTTACTACCTCTCTCCGTGAATATGAGAGGATGGGTTACCTGAAGGGTGTTGCAGA
>MUGD01000015.1 GCA_002900555.1 Thermoplasmata archaeon M9B2D
TTCTTTTTTCTTTTTGGATTGCATTTGAACCATGTACCTGCGCCCCCGTAAATTTTTTATACTTTTCGATATGCTTTTAAGGGGAATAATATAACTTATATATATAGTTTTCTATTCAATATTTTTGATGGAATGCCCCTATAATCATATATACGATAAGAAGAAACTCATAAAATCAACAAACATAATGTTCTTATAGATATCGATGACGGAAATTATTTAAGATTTATTACAAAGTAGGCTTTGCACGTTTATTCATGTCCTGCAAAATACAAAATCGCAAAATCCACCAGATGACATGAGTTCTGTCTTGCACAATGCGAAGATTTTCTGCGTATGTGTTACCCTATGTTTTTCTTTGTGTGCATCCGTTCCGATGTTGCCTCTATGACATCCATTCTATTGGTTGTGAATTTTCATTAATTATCCGACCATCGAACTTTTAAGAAGATTCACCAGACTGCGTCAAAACCCAAACGTACAGAAAATATTATGTATCAGATATCAACTCCCACAACAAGAAAAGAGCAAAGACCATATGCATAAACTCTGGCAACACCTCTTTAATGAAGACACCGGGCTTGGAATTGCACTTACCACACTCTTCTACAATTCATCCTATCAAAACACCTACAAATTCATCAAGCACTCGGAGCGGTGGACCTCTGAACAGATACAGAGACATCAATGGGAGCAACTCATCTCCCTTGTTGCACATGCATACGACCACGTGCCATACTACCGAACCCTGTTCAAAACACAGGGGATTACACCACATGACATCCGATCACTTCAGGACTTTCAACAATTACCGATTCTTAGCAAAGAAACCATACAGGAACATGCAAACGAATTCAATGCAATAAATTATCCGTCGTACGCCTTCGAGGAGACTAACACGGGCGGCTCAACAGGGTTTGCTCTCAGGTTCTCTGTTGAAAAAGGGGTTTGGTTTGCAAAACATCTCGCCTATCTCAAGATACTCCTTGAACGGGCTGGATGCGATGTCATGGATACGTCTGTTCAACTCATCGGCAGGGAAAAACCCTGGGAGTACCGTCCGTTCTCACGAACATTGGTCCTTTCCTCGTACAAAATGACAGACCAGAACCTGCCCAGATATATTAGAAAAATCAGACGCGTACACCCACACTATTTCATTGGGTATCCCTCTGCGATGACGATGCTTGCATCATCCATGGAACACGACACGAGGGGATTGACGCGGGTGAAAGCGATTTTTTGCTTCGGAGAGACCATCTATGACTGGCAACGAGAATTTCTCGAAAATTTCTTCCACTGTAGGGTACATGGTCAATATGGACATCGGGAGCAATGTGTCTTTGCGGGAACATGTGAAAAAAGCGATACCTACCACGTCTTCCCAGACTACGGGTTTGTCGAGCTGATTGATAGAAACGGCCATCCCATCACAGAAGCGGGAAAAACTGGGGAAATCGTCGCTACTGGTTTTCATACAGGGATATTCCCGTTTATCAGGTATAAGACCGGGGACATCGCATCCTGGTCAACGTACCAATGTGAATGCGGGAGGAACTATCCGATTCTGAAGACAATCGAAGGGAGAGTGCAGGATTTCATGGTCTCAAAAACCAGTCGGCTAGTGCCTCTGATGGGAGTGCTGCAGCTTATTTCAAGATCATCTGCGCATATGAAAGAGTATCAACTGTATCAGGAGAGGGAAGGAGAACTTATCCTGCATATTGTAAAAAATCAAGGGTTCTCTGAGGATGATGCCTGGCAGATAAAACACAATATCCATACACGATTAGGGGATGAGTTTTCAGTCTCGCTTTCCTATTTGGAGTACATTCCTCGGACCAGCCGGGGGAAATACCAGTTTTTCGTACAAAAGCTACCGGTGAGATACATCCTGTCGTCTTGAAAAAAAAAAGAACGAGAGAGGAGCAAGGAAGCCGGTTGCTTGTCAAGGTCACCCTTACCAATGAATTCTTGGGTTGAAATAGGTAAGGTCAATGGAGCTCCAGTCGTCAAAATCGTTTTTCCCACGAGACCCGTCTGAATAGTCGATCAGATCCGTATAGATGTACCGATAGTTCATGACGCTTTTGTATGGTCCGTACAGCCAGTAGCCGATTTGCCAGGGCCACACTGCATCAAAATTATCAACACCAGGATTATGGATGCTCAGCGAATGACCAGTCTCATGCATAATAGCTCCTGCATAGATGATAGCACGCTGTTTTTCACTATTAAATGTCTTTCTTATGAGACTATCGATTAAGGGAATGTTTTTTACTCGGGAATCGTGATACTTGGAGGAGAGAAGGAAACAATCAACCGCGGATACCCCGTCGATTCTTGAAGAAAACGTAAAACCCTCTGCCCATGTCCAATTATACGCAACAATTCCCCAGTGGAAGACGCCCCTACGCCAGTTATTTGCATCGTTATGCATGAAATAGTTCCAATACCAAAGAGAAAGCTCTTGTTCTGTGTAGGATTCCTTAAAGGGAATTATCTCTCCTCCGCCAAGGCGACCGTCATCGACATGCCAGAAGATATTGTGTTTCGCATGTGAATCTCGTATAAGGTCAAACGACTCAACTGGTACAAAACTTCCTTCCCCGTTCGGACCTTTGTCCATCTGATCAATTTCAAGGAAAATATCTTTTCGAAACGGGTCAGATCCCCACTGCCATGTTTTGTACTCTTCTATATTATTCAATCCATCGTCATCTTCGTCAATTATAGAATGGTTCTCCCACGTGAAAGGATCATATTCCATATAGTACCCTGAATTATGACCCCATTCAAAATAGGTAAGTCCAAACGTATATTCCCATTCGATGGGAATACCATCGTTATCTGCATCTTCACCACGATTATCTATAAGAGGGCTTGTGTTGTACATGTTCGTCTCAAGCCAGTAGGGAAATCCATCTCCATCAAAATCGTTTTGTGTGATATTAAACAACAGTTCACAGTCTCGATCACGTTGATAGATGCTATTGTCATCACATCCGTTTAACCGCCCATATCCGCTTAAATCCCCTAGATCATCATCACCCCACCATACACCGGCTGCGATGCTATATCGTAGTTCAGCTGTATATTGTAGGGTGAAATCCATATCGTAATTCGGACTGATATCGCAAATACGGTCAGTTGTTACATCCTTGTCCCAGAGAACAATCGTTATATCAACGAACTCGTTGTCTTTAGGAACTTCACAGGAGGCAGACCAATTCGGGTTTTTCACATACACCATATTTTGCCATACGTCACTGACAAACTCGTTATCATTAATCATGACCTGCACAAAAAAATCAGGGTCTGATAGCAAGTCGATTGTGTCCAATGCCCGGATTTCTTGAATGGTTACAGTGACTGTGATATTGTCGACCAGCGGATCGAAATCATTTACAGAAGGTGTGAACAACAAAACCGGATTTATTGGTTGAAGTAGTGCTGATACTGGCATAATCAACGACGTAAGAACGCCAAGCGTACATAGGATTTTTAGGATCTTTTTACTCATATTATTCCCCTTATTGTATGTTTTTTATAGTTCTCTATAAAGTGCCCGGCGTATATAAATGTTTGTTGTTTTATACAAGTAAATAGAGTTGATTTTTTTATAAAAATTTAAAAAGAACAGGACATTACCATCTACCATATACCATGTAGATGGGGGATACCCTATGAAACTGCTTATACCACCAGAACCGCTAATATTAAAAAAACAAACCAGTGAACAAAAAGGAAGAGAATGGGACATTGATTCTCTAAGCCTGTGGTTCGGCAACAGGCTTCCAACGTATCTCTGGAACGATGCAGGATGGTCAAAACCCTTAAAAGCAGAAGGATATAACTGGCAAAGCTTCCTTAAGATACTTTCTCTTCATAAAAAAGAGATGATCCGCTGGTCCCGTAACGCACTTACCTGGAAAGACTTTCTATTAAAACTTCAAGACACTATCAAAGACCCGGTGTTTAAAACCGTTCTTCTTGGAAAAGACAAACGACAGGTGATCATCGATGGATAAACCTGCAGATGGATATCCTATCGTTCTAACCGCATCCCGTGCCGAGGCAAATGAATACGATGACAATCCGTTTGCTGCGTTCATTTGTACATTTCCAAAGAAGCTCTCCGGGTTTGCCTTACGAGAGCACTTAGAGGACCTCCCAAGCAACGACGACGGAACCGCACAACGAACCATCTACGGCCTTCGGAAAGTCGAAGCATTGCTACGCGAGGAATTCGGGGATGAAGAGGTGGTTGTTGCGCATTACGACCAGTTGCACAAATTCATCGGGAAAAACACCAAGATCGTGGGCATCTCATCCATGGACCCCATGGGCCTTGCGTATGTCTCCACTACCTACAATTCCCTTATAGGCTTTGGCGGGGAAGCGTTAAACGCAGCTGAATTCGAAAAACTCATCACCCATCCGTCCATCCAACAGTATAAACCAAAACTCATCGTCGGAGGAGCAGGCTCCTGGCAGATAAACGAAGCAGGGATGCAAAACAAATGGGGGATTGACGTACTATTCCAAGGAGAAGGAGAGGAAGACCTCATAAGCGTATTTAAGAAGATGATGAACGACGAACCAGTGCCACCGTATTTTATCGCGCAGAAACCAAACAGAAAGAAAATCCCGCCGATCGCCCACGCAGCGTGTTACGGCATGGTGGAAATCACCCGCGGATGTGGACGAGGCTGTCAGTTCTGCAGTCCGACAAATCGTACCAAATACTCTTTTCCCCTCGAGTACATTATGAAAGAGGTACAAACCAACGTCGCGGGGGGATCACAGACGATTTTCACGGTCACCGAGGACATCTTTCTGTATAAATCAAAGCCAGGTTTCATCCCTAATAGGGAGGAGATCGTAAAACTGTATAAGACCATCGCATCGTACCCTGGCGTTGACTATATTTTATTGTCACATGCGTCCCTTGCCCCTGTCATCTATGACAAAAAACTCTTAGAAGAGCTCTCACCCATCCTGCTTGAGAAGACACGCTGGACCCCGGAGTTGCATAAATCCTATCCAAAGCGTTTCGTCTCCGTCGAGGTCGGGATTGAAACAGGCAGTGTTCGGCTGATGAAGAAATACATGAAGGGAAAGGCTCTTCCCTACAGTGTTGACACCTGGCCAGAATTGGTCGTGCAAGGGGTGGGAATCATGAACGACTATGACTGGTGGCCGTTATGCACCATTATGACCGGGCAACCTGATGAAACCGAAGAGGACGTTCGTGCAACCCTTGACCTCATCGATGATCTGCGGAATCAGAACGCGAAAATGTTCTACACACCTGTCCTGTTCATCCCCTTAAAAGAAGCGATATTGGGGAACCAACGGCGGACGACCCTTAAGACCCTTTCTGAGCTGCAATGGGAGGTGATTTCCCGATGCTGGCGTAACAACATCGATTTCTGGTCGCCAGACAAGAAATGGATTTTAAATCCGGTGTTCTTCTTCTCGCATTGGTTCTACGCGCGATGGAAACATGGGAAAAAGGCAACCATCCCGATGATGCATCTTGCTGGATTTCCCATCGCTCAAAAAACCAATAAACTCTGCACCCCCCAGTACTGTAAAGATGATCGTTCTCCCCGAAACGGTCGACAAGGGTCCCTTTAAGAAGGACAGCCAAAGAAGCGTCAGTTAGCTTTTTAAAAACGTAAGGTACGCGAGATACGATGAAAACAGGTCGGCCTTGCTGGTGATCTCATAGGGTGCGTGCATAGAAAGCACAGGAGCACCGAGATCGACAACATCCATGCCTAACCGTGCGAAATATTTTGCCACCGTACCCCCACCTCCTTTGTCGACCTTTCCAAGCTCCCCGGTTTGCCACGGGACATGCGCCTTGTCAAGCATGGCTCTGATTTCAGCAACGTATTCTGCTGATGCGTCGTTGGCCATATATTTCCCGCCATGTCCTGTAAACTTTGACATCACCACACCATTTCCTAACGATGATGCGTTTTTCAGTTCAAAGACATCGGTGTAATTGGGAGTGACCGCTGACTGAACATCTGCGGAGATTACCTTAGATTTGAGCAAAACACCATCGATGTCGACGTTTGCATCGAGCTGTCTGATAAGAGACCGCAGGAACGTTGTGGTTTGTGCTGACACGTTTCCTTCACTGCCGATTTCTTCTTTATCCACAAAGAGAGCTATGATGGTATGGTCCGGGTTTTTCAAATCCAACGTCGCCTGTAGCATGGCATAGGCACAGATACGGTCATCCTGTCCGTATCCACCGATAAGTGACCGGTCAAACCCGACATCACGTGCTTTAAACGCTGGAACTGCCTCAAGCTCTGCGGAGATAAAATCATGCTCTGTGATGGCGTACTCCGTGTAGAGTTTTTCGAGAATTGTTGCTTTAATTTTTTCTTTGAACTCACCTTTCGCAGGAATACTTCCGATCACGATATCAAGGCTTTCTGCGTTTATCGCTTCATCGATTTTTTTATTGTCTTGGATATCACGGGAAAGATGCGGGAGGAGATCCGGTACAGAGAACACCGGGTCTTTCTCATCTTCCCCCAGCCTAAATGTGATCTTTGTGCCGTCTTTTTTCACGACAACGCCATGCAATGCCAAGGGGATGACGACCCAATGGAATTTCTTTATGCCCCCGTAGTAATGTGTTTCGAACAATGCCAAATGACTTTCTGAATCCTGATAGAGAGGCACTTGTTTTAAATCAAGGCGGGGTGAGTCGATATGCGAGATGATGATCCGCAGCCCCTCCCGTACAGGTTTTTTCCCCGGTATCACTATAGCGGCTAACTTTTCTTGGTTTGCTATTACTTCCTTGTGTTTCTTTTTCGCAGCATTGATGATGAAACGGATTGCTTCTCGCTCTGTTTTTGCTTCATTAAGAAATGTTTTGTATGATTCTGCAAACGAAAAGGCATGGCTGATTTGCGTTTTGGAAAAAAGCTCCCAGGCAGACTTTTTCATATATGCGTATTTGCTTTTGCCATCTTTCATGGTATAGACCCCTGGCTGTGAGAGTCATCATATAAGAACATAAAAAGATAACCCAAATAAACGAAGAAAGAAAAAAAGGAAACGAGAGGGTATGTGTTATCGTCGTATGATCCAAACGATGATAAGAACCCCAACCACGATGATAATTACCAAAACCGCCAGGAAAAGAATCATCTGGTCGGATAAAGGTCCACTGGACCCGCCGCCCTCTGTGGAGATCATTATCTTCCCTGTGTCACTTGCAGAATCCCCTGCTTGATCCGTGACGGTGAACGTATAGGTATACTCACCAGGGGTTGCATACACATGTGTTGGATTTAATTGTGTTGACGTGCCTTGGTCTCCGAAATCCCAGTGGTATTGATAGGGGGGTTGCCCGGTCAGAGGTTGAATGCTTCCGTTAAATTGAATAGTCTCCCCTACAGAGCCAATATTTGGTGCGTACACATCGATGATTTCAAGGGGAGGGTTGGGAGCGATATCTGAGAGGTAGACAAAGTCGTCGAAGCCTTCCTCTTCTAACGCGGTGAAATCCACTTTTATAAACGTCGTAGTTACGATGAGTTCTTCATAGACCTCATCTGCGCTTACTAACGAAAACGTAATTGAAAGGGTCCCACCAACAATCGAGAAATCAGATGACGTAAGGTTTTTTTGCTCCATACCGTATAAAAGCTGTCCGGTTCCATTGGAGTAACTGATCATATAGTCTTCTTGAGAGGTGATTAACTGAAAACCGTATTCGACAGCATCAATAAATTCAAAAAAATCCTCGCTTTCCGGGTCTATGATTTTTCCCCTGTTTTCGATGTTTCCTTTCACCTGCAGGCTTACCGTTGCCGTTGTTCCTTCCTGCGTGTATTCCGCTTTTGTGATATCGATATTCTCAACATCGATCTCCGTATGGGAAGTGACGACAATGGTTTCTCCGGTAAGATAATCAATCGAACTTACATCGTTTATTGAATCAGAAATTGTTATATCTGCAGCCTGCGCAGGAATTGTCGCGATGAGCAGAAGGCTGCCTAGTAGCATTGCTATGAGCCATAGATTTTTGTGTTTCATATTTCAATGACCTCGTTTTAATTTTAGACAGACTATTGGCTAATCCTATTTAAAATTTTGGAGTGCCGTGCCACTGCTAATTTCCTAGAAAAAAATACTTCTATTTCAGTTTCTTTTTTAGATCGCTCATGGTGGTTATCATGTCGTCAAGGGTTGACTCAAGGGTACCAAGTGTCTCATGGATTTTATCCGTGATGATGGCTCCTTGTGCAGATGGTTTGATGATGCCGTCGTGTTCCAATGTTCGTAGTGAGTAGCGGATCACGTGTTGGGGTTGACCTGTTATTTGGGACAGCCGTATGATGCCAATGGGTCCATGATCACGGACGGTTTTTAGTACATCGATATGCCTGATGAGAAGGTCAAGTTCTTTTTCTGCGACGTTGGTTATTGATGTTTTTTCTCTATGTTTTTCAGACAATTTCCTACCTCCCTGGTTAATTGTTAACAATTAGTATGCGATGGGGTTATTTAACTTTTACGAATTTATCATCACCTTGTTTTTATTAAAAAAAAGGAAGAAAAAGGAACGTCAAAACAGATTATTGAGACGTCCACAACCCATGGATGTTACAGTATTCCCGTGCAGACAACGTCTTCGCGGTCACACAGAACTCTGCTTCTGGTTTTTCCCCTGGTTTTAAAAACTTCCGGTACACGATCCCATCAGCATGCAGCTCGATCCACTCGATATAGTGTTTCTCCTCCATGGGATGCGGAACCGACCCGATCTTCACCTTCACACCGGTTGTTGTTTTTTCAATCACCGGAACATGTTTCTCGTTTCCCACATCCTGTTTTTTCTCTGAGAGCAGCTGCATGGGCTGCCCACAACAGACTAGTTCACCGACACCAGCGTGGAGGACCTCCACGATATTCCCACATACAGTACATTTATAGATTTCCTTTATGTTTGTCATAGGTTCTTACCCCTTTTTCATTTCTTTTGTTTTTTGTTTTTATAATCCTTAATCGCCTCATGGAGCGCGTCCGCAGCAAGGTTCGAACAATGCATCTTCTGGGGAGGCAATCCATCCAGTTCGTTTGCGACATCGCCCCGGGTTATTTTTACTGCCTCATCGACATGCTTTCCTTTGGCTAGCTCGGTGACCATGCTGCTGGTCGCAATCGCAGAGCCACAGCCAAACGTCCGGAACTTGATATCCGTGATCTTGTCATCCTTGACCTTGATGAAAATTTCCATGACGTCCCCACAGACAGGGTTCCCTACCTTCCCGTACCCATCTGGGTTTTCTATCACGCCGACATTGCGCGGGTTCATGAAATGCTCCATGACTTTTTTACTATATCCTACATTTGCCATTTCTATTTCCTCCATTCTTGAGATAATGGTGAGAGGTTCCGTAAGCGTTGCACGGTCTCATACGTCGCCTTGCTTACCGACCCAACGTCATCCATGGTGTTTGACCGACCGAGGGTTAGCACCATGGATCCATGGGCCTCCTCGTGTTTTAACCCGATTGCGAGAAGCACATGTGATGGTTCCAGCGTCTTTGACGAGCACGCGGAACCAGTGGAAACCTGAATGTCATACATGTCCATGTTTAACAGAATGCTTTCTCCTTCGATAGCGCTGAACCGGAAGCTTGCATGATGTGGCAGGCGCTGCGTGGGATGCCCGGTGAGATAGGAGCGTTCTATTGTAAGGATTTCTTTGATAAGCGCATCTCTGACGGGAACAAGCCTGCTGTATTCCTGCGTCATCTCCTGCTGTGTGATCCGTGCCGCTTCACCCATCCCGGCGATCGCAAAGACATTCTCAGTGCCTGACCGAAGACCTCGCTCCTGCCCGCCGCCAAGGATGACGGACTGAAGCTTCACCCCGGGTTTGACATACAATGCCCCTGCTCCTTGAGGGCCATATAAGTCGTTCGAAGAAAGCGTGAGCAGATCGATACCATCCCTTTGGACATCAATGGGGATCCTCCCTGCCGCGGCAACCGCATCGACATGAAGATACAGGCCTTTCTCATGGACGATCTTGCTTATCTCCCGGATAGGCTCTATCGTCCCGATCTCATTGTTCGCATACATAACCGAGGTTAGCGTCGTTGACGTTGTCAGGATATCCTCAAGTTTGTTTAGATTGATAGTCCCTGCTGAATCAACAGGAACTGTTGTGAATGAGAACCCGTTTTTCTGCAGCTCCTTCATCGGATTAAGCACAGACATATGCTCGATAGCGGATGCGACCACCGCTTTTCCCTTGGTGATGTTTCGTAACGCGGTTCCTTTCACTGCAAGGTTGTTTGCCTCAGTCGCACTTGCTGTGAAAATGATGGTGCTTTCGTTTTCCGCATGGATGAACTCTGCGATGTTACGTCGTGATTCCTCCACCGCTCGTTTTGCCTCTAACCCGACAGAATGAAGCGAGGAAGGGTTGCCATGGACTGATTTTAGGTATTGTTTTGCAAACTCAAACACGCGGCTGTCAACCGGCTGTGACGCTGCGTGATCAAGGTATATTCGTGCCATAGTCATTCCTCTTCTAGAACCACATGGTGGCTCCTGCATCAAGCGCAAGATCATTTAAGGTTCCTGCACCGACGATCTTCACACCGGGAATCAACGTGACTTTCTCCAGTCCGAGCATCTGCTTTGACGCTTCACAGGCATAAATCTCGATGTCCATCTCCATGGTCTTCTTTAACATCTCAGCGACACTGGGGAATGTACCGATTTTGATGTTTTCTGCGATACCAGGTATAAGCATCCGCAATCCGGTTCCAAGATAGTAGATGCGTGGGGAAAGATCCATCATCCTTGCGGTCTGTGCAAGCACGAGTGGCGAGTATTGCTTTTCCGGTTGGTCCGTGGTTTGCACGTATAGGATTGAATTCTCATCTTTCATATCTATCCCTTTATTTCATTCTTTTAATGTAGAAGGTAAGTACAGATCCTTCTTTCTCAAATCGGACGACTTCATGTCCTGTTCGTTTGGCCCATCGTTTGATGTCCTCTTCAGCTGCAGGATCGTCAGCCTCGACCTTTAAAATCTGACCGATTTCGATTGTTTCGATTGTCTCTTTGGTCATGGCGATGGGCATCGGACAGTACAGCCCGACACAGTCAACCTCTGCATCAGCAACGATTCGTTGATCCTCTGCAATCGTCTTCTCTACCCCCACTACGCACCTCGCGGGTCCGGGTCATACCAAAGCCCTGTTGAGCTTAGATGAGAAAACTCCTGTTGAAGGATTTGATAATGGTTTTTCTCCTGGTTGATGATTTCGTCAAGGATTTCCTTTACCTCTTTGTCTGATGTTTCATTCATTATTGATGTGTAGTAGTCAATCGCATCTTTTTCACTGTCCATTCCCATCCGAAGTGCATCGAGTTCATCGCTATTTGCAGGTGCGTTTTCCATGGTTTTTACGTCTTTGGGGTATACTGAAAGATTGGTGTATTTTTCATTTGATTGTACTAGCTTTTCCCATTCGACAGAACTGATTCTCCCTTGGAACATCTTCTGAAATGTATCAAGATGGACATATTCATCGGCGGCAAGGCTTTCAAAAACGGCTCGGCCAGTTTCACTAGTAGTTTGCGCTGCTGCTTTTGTATAAAAAGCATGTCCGTCTTTTTCCATTTGAATTGCCGTCTTGATTGCGTCTCTCATATTAAATGATTTCATTGTCTACGCTCTCCTATTGTTTTTAGGATTTTTCAATAATTTTCTGTGTAGATTTCGTAATAGCTTTGTGGATGCTGACAGGCTGGGCATTTGTTCGGTGCTTCTGTTCCTTCATGGACATATCCGCAGTTTCTGCATTTCCATTTGACGACGTTGTCTTTCTTAAAAACCTTCTTCTTTTCAAGGTTTGCAAGAAGTGTTCGGTATCGTTTCTCGTGGTGTGCTTCTACCTGGGCGATGTATTTGAAGCTGCTGGCGACCTCGGGAAATCCCTCATTCTCAGCTGTTGAAGCAAAATCAGGGTAGATCGTCCCCCATTCCGCTTTTTCTCCTTCTGCGGCCTCTTTGAGGTTTTCCGTGGTTGTCCCAATGACTCCTGCGGGGTACATCGCGGTGATCTCAACCATGCCGCCCTGCAGATGTTTAAAAAAGACTTTCGCGTGTTCCTTTTCGTTTTCCGCAGTCTCTAGGAAAATCGCTGCGATTTGTTCAAGGCCCTCTTTTTTTGCCTGTGACGCGAAATAGCTGTATCGGTTTCTTGCCTGTGATTCTCCTGCAAACGCAGCAAGGAGGTTTTTCTCGGTTTGTGTTCCTTTTAGACTTTTCATGTTTTCATCTCCATTTTTTTTATCTTAAGGTCCGACATGAACCATATCCCAATAGACATCAGCTTCCTCAAATCGATCCATACTTTGTTTTTCAATTTCAAGGATTTTGTAGTGTTGCAGCTCCATGTCTGCGAAATAGGTAAGCGTATGGCGTATCTTATCATCGGTTGTGAACTGCTTTGCTAGCGATTTGTAGAAATCGTGGGCTGCTTGTTCTGCCTGCATCGCATGTTTTAATAGGGTGCCTAGCGGGGTGTCCTCATCGGGGATGGCAAGGGGAGGGAGCGGGACAGGCGTTGTTTTTGGTATGAGCGTTTTTTTCTTGGGGAACTTTTTTTTGTACACCTGCTGAATGAATTCTTTGTGTTTCTGCTCTTCTTTTGCCAGGAATGCTAGTTTGTCTTTGAGGAGTCCGTTTTTTACTTTTGCAGCAATCTTTGTATAAACCTCACCACTTTCGATTTCACTTTTGATTGCGGCTAGTAAAAGGTCCTCAAGTGTGTAGTTTCTCAAATCCATGGTTTCACCTCACCCTGTTGTCCTCTTACAGATGTTTATTCCTTTTTTCTGGCTCCAAGTTCTCGGTCCAACATGAAGAGACCGCCGGTGCTTTTTTCGATCATTTTGAGTTTCTGAACGATGGTATCAGTGGAGAGTTCCTCTTCTACTTGTTCGTCATGGAACCATTGAAGCATGCTTGTGGCCGCGTAGTCCTTCTCTGCTGCTGCAATAGCGGCAATATTTTCAATCATCGCAGTAACCTTTTGTTCGTGTTTGAATGCCTCCTCAAATGCATGTAGCGGCGATTTCCAGCTGGTTGGGATTGTGGCGATTGCGCTAAGCGTGACCCGGCCACGGCGCTCATTGATATGCTTGTAGAACTTCATTGCATGGTCGACTTCTTCTTGCGCCTGAACTCTCATCCAGTTCGCAAATCCGCCAAGGTTAATTGATTCGAAGTAGGCGGACATGGAGAGATACAGGTACGCTGACCAGAGTTCTGCGTTGATTTGCTTATTTAGTGCGTTTTCCAATTTTTTGTTTAACATCATTTTTTTACCTCCTTTACATTCAATTTTTTTATACGTTTCATAGGATGCCTGCAACACTGTGGCCCTGCTTTTGGCTCTGTTTGAAATTCACTAACCGAGTTGCAGGTGCAGTCTTTGTCCGTACAGCCGCATGGATGTTGAATCTTCATTCCCGATGTCTCACAGCCACAGTTTTTGCACATAACCAAATTCCTCCAGTTGATGTTACAATTTTCATTCCCTTATATACTTTACCTGTGTTTTTCCTTTCATTGTTTCTCAAATGCGTCTTTTCCTGCTCCGCAGATGGGGCAGACCCAATCATCAGGAATATCTTCAAATGCTGTTCCTGCGGCAATCCCGTTTTCTGGGTCTCCTTTTGCTGGGTCGTAGACATATCCACAGACAGTGCATACATATTTGTCCATTTTTACTTCCTCCTTTTTTTCTGTTTTCTTATCTAAATCACTGAAGTAGGTCGGTGCTGTTTTTGGTGAATATCCGCCTTTAACTTCATGGTAATACTCATAGGTCATTACCGATTCCTGCGACAGCATGGCTGCGTCAATTATCTTTCCGACGAAAATCGTATGAGTCCCGACGTCGATTGTATCGATGACGTTTGCCTCAAGATAGCCAAGTGTATTATCCAGTACGATGGGGACGTGTGATGTACCGCTCTTGAATTTTATATTCTTGAATTTATCGATGTCCCGTCCTGATTTGAATCCGAAGGTGCCAATAAGAGTAAGTGGGGTTTTTTTATCAAGGATGGAGACCGTGAACACCTTGCTTTTATTGATGTATTCGTGTGTGAGGTTTCGTTTGTTGATGCTTACTGCGATGGTCGGCGGTTCAGAGGTGACCTGAAACAACGCGTTTGCGATTTGGCCGTTTGTTTTTTCCCCGTTTTTTGAGCATATGATGTAAAGACCATAGGAGATTTTATGAAATGTTTTTTTATCCATTTGTTCGCCATCCTTTCTCTTTCTTTTGACAGTTCTTGCAGATGCCTTTGAAATACCCATGGACTTCTTCGACATGGTGACCTCCTTGGAGGGTTTTATCCATGTTTGGGCAGGTAATGTCTATATCAAGGATCATGCCGCATCGGGTGCATAGGAAATGATGGTGGAGATTTTCTTTAAGGTCGTACCGGTGATCTGAGCCGGAGATGGTGAGGGATTGAACGATCTTGTTTTTTTCCATGGTTTCCAGGGAGTTGTAGACAGTCGTGCGTGATAGGGAAGGGTTTTTCTTTTTTAACGATGAATAGATCTCTTCAACATTTGGATGTGTGTGATGGTCGTCGAGGAATTTTAGGATCTCCAGCCTCGGTGAGGTAATTTTAAGGTTATGGTCCTTGAGGAGTTTTACGTATTTTTCAAACATGGGCATCAAAGTTGTAATTCATATTAATTTGTAATTATTACAATTTGGTAGGTATTACAAAAATGGTATAAATACTTTTCTAAATGTGTAAAAAAGAAAGGTTTAAGACAAAGAACCTATCCCCAGGTCACATGGAATACTCCCTCCTCTATCATATCGTCATCCCTTTTGCGTTATCCGCGCTTGTCGTCATCCTTGTCACCATCATCGCAGAAAAATACGGGACAAAAACAGGAGGGGTCATTGGAACGCTCCCCTCAACCATCATCATCGCATTCCTCTTCATCGCCCTAGACAAAGGAGTCCAGTTCGCCACTGACGCAGTCGTCATCGTCCCAGCAGAAATGGGGATAAACCTGGTCTTTCTTCTCCTCTTCGCGCTGCTTTCACAAAAAAACACACCAATCGCCCTTCTCGGTTCTCTGCTTGGTTGGACTGCACTTACCGTTTTACTCTACTACTCATCCATATCATCAATCATTGTGTCACTTTCCATGTTCATCCTCTGTTTTTTCTTTACGTTACTTATCCTTGACAGAAAGAAAAAAATACCATCACAAAACAGCATCCAAGTTCACTACACGCCACTCAAACTCCTTGGCCGAAGCATCATCGCAGGGACCGTCATCGCCATAGCAGTGACCCTCTCCAACGTCGGAACCGTCCTTAGCGGAATATTCTCGGTGTTCCCCGCGATTTTCTTATCCACCATGATTATCTGCATGAGAGAACACGGGGCCCGATTTACCGGTGCGATGGCAAAAGGCATGATCTACGGCAGCCCAAGTGTCGTCAGCTACGCCGTCGGAATCTACTTCCTCTATCCTCTCGTAGGCGTCACTCTAGGCACCATTAGTTCATTTCTTATCGGTCTTATCGTGACAGTGATTCTTTTTACACTCCGTAAAAAAATACGGTAATCATCGGGAGGTCACTTATTTCTTCGAATAGAGGTATTCAATATGACAGCTTCCCTCACTGCTGACCATACACGGCCCAACAGGATTCTCAGGAGTACATTGCCGACCGAACAACGGGCACTGCTTCGATGAAATCAACCCGCGAAGAACCTCACCGCAGAGACATCCTATCGGCTCAGCAACATCTTCATCTGTAAGAATCTGAAGTTCATCCTCGTATTTCCTCCGAGCATCATAGACCGCATAATTCCCGCGAAGCTGCAACCCTGACGAAGGGATCACTGGAAACCCTCTCCAGCGGACATCCACCGGTTCAAACACCTGCGTTAACAACTGCTTGGCCTTTACATTTCCCTCTGGCTTCACCGCACGAACATACTCATTCTCAACCTCGGCGACACCCTGTTGTATCTGCCGAACCAACATCCATACACCCATGAGAAGATCAAGTGGTTCAAAACCCGCAATCACCTGGGGAACATGATACTCCTTCGAGATGAACTCATAGGGGGTGGTTCCGATGATGGTTGAGACATGACCTGGCTCGATAAAACCATCGAGGTGTATCTCACCCATCCGAAGGATTGCCTGCAATGCGGGCGGGATTAACCGATGACAACACAGAACAGAAAAATTCATGGGTGGCTCTCGGACAAGAACCGACGCAGTAGTAGGAGCGGTCGTCTCAAAACCAACCGCCATAAACACGACCTCCAGTTCCTTTTGTTTTTCAGCAAGCACTAGCGCATCCTCGATGCTGTACACGGTCCGTACATCACATCCCTCTGTTTTAATCTGCTGAAGGGAGGATGAAACGCCAGGGACACGGGTCATGTCGCCAAACGTCGCAATCGTCTTTCCTTGTTTTGCAAGCAGCAATATCTCCTCGATTTCCTTAGGGGTCGTGACACAGACAGGACATCCCGGGCCCTGCCCTATCTCAACACCACATCGGTGCAACAAGCAATCCAACCCATGTTTGACCAGCGTGTCCTGATGCGTCCCGCAGACATGCATGAACCGGAGATGGGTCTTTGTATTGGCAATCTGTGAGATGATGTCATCAGCAAGCTTCTTATCACGCAAGGAAAACACTATCTCTCCCCCTGTGACAACATCTCTCTAAACAGCGCCAGGGTCTCTTTGGCCTCTTTTTCGTCCAGAACCTGGATGGCAAAACCAGCATGAACCAACACATAATCCCCTATCTTTACCTCCACAAGGGACACATTTGCTTTCCGCTTCGTCCCACTCCCATAATCAACAGTCGCGCTTTGTGTTTTATTGTCAAGCTCGATGATTTTTCCAGGGATTGCTAAACACACGTTCTAACACCTTGTTGTTTTACTTCTTTTACATCCAATAAAATTATTGTGCACCGTCACATGACAATAGGAACTCATCGATGAATACACACCAATAGACGAAAAAAGCAAGACAATAAAAGATGCAAAAAAACCGTACATTACTGCAAACACACGATACACCTTACTTTTTCTTTATCTTTGATACGGGATCAAACACAGAAACTTCAGCGTCGAACTCCCTCGATTGATGATCTGATGCCATTCCATTGGTTTGATGAACAACACATCACCTGGCTGCAACGGCTGCTCTGTGTTTTGATCCTTCACAAACCCGCCTCCTTCCAAGATGAAGACCTCATGTTCCCATTCATGCTGGTGAAGCGGTGAGTTGCCTCCTGGTTTGATTTCAAACAGGCGCATCGCAAAGTTCTGCGCGCCGTCCTTCTTTGAAATCAACCATCGTACCCGTGTATTTTTCACTCCTTCTTCCTGTGGATGGTCTAAATCTACCTCTGTATAATGGACATGTTTCATGCAATTCACCGTACTACTCAGGATAGCATCCTATATCATTAATGTTCCCTTCAAAAAAAATAGATATACAGGAGATGTATTTACCATCCACCTCCAGGCGGAAACCATGAAACGTAATGACATTACCATCGCAATCATACGTATCGAGGGGACAAACTGTGAGCAAGAGTCCTACGACGCGTTCAAACGTTTAGGAGCCACCCCTGAATTCGTCCATCTCAAACAATTACTACACCTCGATTGCAACCCTGATGAAACACGCGACATCCTCGACTATCACTGTCTGATGATCCCTGGCGGGTTCTCTGCAGGAGACTACATCAGAGCTGGGGCAATTTTTGCCGCCCGGATGAAAAGTCAGCTGCAAGCACACCTAAGAGAGTTTGTAAAACAGGATCGCCCAATCCTTGGCATCTGCAACGGATTCCAAGTTCTCACGGAACTAGGGCTACTGCCTGGTTTTGATGACATCATCCAACCGGTCCCTGATGCGTGTCTGTATATCAATGATTCCAACCGCTTTGAATGTCGGCCAACCTTGCTAAAACATGAGAACCGAGGCACCTGTGTATTTACCTCAAAAATCCAGAAAAACGAGGTTCGCTTGATTCCCAGTGCCCATGCAGAAGGAAAACTACTCTTCCCTCTCGAAAAACAAGAGCAGTACCTGAAGAAATTGGAGGAAAACGACCAGATTGTGTTCCGCTATGTCGACCCTCAGGGCACCTACGCAGGGTACCCCTGGAACCCAAACGGGTCACCGATGAACATCGCAGGGATCTGCAACCCGCAGGGGACCGTGTTTGGGATGATGCCACACCCAGAACGAACATACTACAGATATCAGCATCCGGAGTGGACTGCGACTGGACTTGGACAGAATATCGGTGACGGACAGGCTATTTTCGAATCTGTACTGGCGTACATCTCAAAAAAGTTCTAAACCAAACGCCTTCGAAACTCTTTTATAGACAGAGATCTCTTCTGTAACCTATTGAAGAATGATCGGGGGATATACCATATGAAAAAAAACAGTATCATATCTTTATTTCTCTGTAGCCTTTTTGTACTTGTTACATTTTCCAACATACTCCCATCAGTGACTGCGAGCAGCCCTGCTGATTGGCCTGATGGGACGTTTTACGGCGTCTGGAGCGAACGAAACGACAATGCATCTGGTTCCCTTTGGGGTGCTTTGAACCAAGGACGTCGGCCGACATGTGGTACGTTTTCTGGCGAATGGAACAATTCCCAGGGGACAGAGAACGGTATGTTCCATGGCGTCTTCTTTGGTATGCTGCTGATCGGTCAATGGGAAGAAATCAGCACAGGAAAAACAATCCGTACATGTGGTATCCTCCGCCTAAATGAGACGCATTTTTCTGCTCGATTGTGTCACCTCGGGGCAGGGGCGATCGATATCTCTGGCCTTCATGCTGCCTCGTTTCTGCCAAACCTCACCGGAGTTTATGGTGTCGGTGTCAGAACCATGCATTTGATCGATACCAGTCGACTGGAGAACTTCACTACAAACGCAACTGATGTCCGGGAGATGATGCTTCAGCTTTGGTACCCAATCGAAACAGCAAATCAAGGGACACGAGCCGAATATATGGATTACCCGACATTCCAGTGGTTAAAAGGTCGATCCCCCATCCCCCTGATAACCATCCCGAACAACGCGTATCTTTTTGTACGTCCGCATTGCCGTAATCAAACACCCATTGCTGAAGGAATGTTCCCCGTTGTTGTTTTCTCACCTGGGTATGACGGAGTGTATCAGATCTACACATCCTTCATCGAAGATCTTGTTAGCCATGGATTCGTGGTCGCCTCGATTAACCATCCATACGTCTCCGGTATCACCGTGTTCCCCGATGGCAGAACGGTCGGACTTGCAGATGTACCAACAGACCCGATAGAACGATCCGCGTTTTTTAACATGTCACTGCGTACCATCATACAGGATGCAAAATTCGTGGTAGATGTCCTCACCGACCTTAACACAACCGACCCTGATTTCACCAGCCATTTCGATCTTTCACAGGTCGGGATGTACGGTCATTCCTTTGGAGGTGCGAATACCGCGGTATGCTGCTATGAAGACCCTCGATTCCGCGCGGGTCTGACCCTTGATGGCGTCTTTTACCAGCAGTTCATCCCAGGAAACATCACCGTACCCTTCCTTTTCATGTTCGCAGAATCCCGTTACACCGACGATTCAACAATCGCCTACCTCTGGAATCATACGAAAAACGATACCTTTAAGATGAGTATTATTGGTTCAACGCATTACGCATACACAGATGTTGGTGTCCTGCTTTCCCATCTCGTCCCCTTGGTTCCTCCACGCCTTCTTCTGTTTGGCTCGATACCACCCAAACGCATGGTAAACATCACAAGAACATATGTGACCGTATTCTTTGAGGTGTACCTGAAAGGAGACCCTGTAGAGAAGCTGCTTTCCCTCTCTTCTCTGTTTGATGAGGTGCTCTTCGACTATAAGCTGGAATGAAGGAGGTGCGTCACAATGCCGCAGGTAGTAACTTGTATTTTAGAGAAGAATGGAAAAATCCTCGTTTTGAAACGCAGCAAACTGGTACGCACGTACCGCGGGTGTTGGGGTGGCGTTGCCGGCTACGTCGAAGACCAAGAAAAACCTCTTGATACCGCAATAAAAGAAATTTCTGAGGAGGTAGGAATCCAGCCTGACGCAATCACCCTGGTGAAAGAAGGTGAGCCCATTGCGATTTCTGATACATCAGAGGGCAGAGCGTATGACTGGGTCGTGCACCCATTCTTGTTTCATGTCAAGGACAAACCACGGATTCGCATCGACTGGGAACATGAGGAATACCTATGGATCGTTCCATCAGGAATAAGAACACTAGAGACGGTTCCTGGTCTGGATGTGGTCGTCACACAACTACTTGGAGCATCTGACGGGATTTGATACAGAAAAAAACACTAAGACCCGGTGGTACCGTCAAGTTCATCTAATATTTTTTCAATCGCACTGTAGGTCTGTTCTATGGATTGACCGGTGTTAATGATATGCCAGCCTTTTGCTAATCCCAATGCCTTTGTCCGTACCTTTAGAAACGCTTCCTGAGTCTCGAACATCTCAGTTTCACTGCGTTGTTTGACTCGTTCGACAAGCTCCTCTGGTGTTGCATCTAAGAAAAACATGTATTTGGATATCGGAACCAGTTTTTCAAAAAACCGATACCCGGTTTTCGTCAGCCGTCGTGGCAGATACGCAGTTCCCATCAGATATCGTACCATGATAAGCGTATCACTCGTTGGTTTTCGATAGTACCGTCGAATGCTATACATGACGTCAATCGCATAGAACACCGATGCCTTCAGCTGATTGATTTTCCCATGACCAAGCAAGGCTTTCTTTGCAGTCCGACCATAGAAGTTATCTGACTGAGGATGGGAGCGGACAGTCACCGTTTCGCCTTTCTTCTCATAACGCGCCTTAATAAGTTGGGCATGCGTATCTTTGCCGACGCCATCAAGACCATCCACGATTATCAGTCGCATGTCACCCCACCAAAAAGAACCAGTACATCACTGCGGCGACAAACGGTACAGAGAGATTATCAAGACCTAATGGAGTGATGCCTTCAACCACGGTTGCGACCCCGGCCATGCAGAGCAGATACACTATCGAACGTATTGTCAGCGGTTCTGCATAAAACGCTAGGGCAATTACTAGCAGCACAAACGTACAGGCGAACATCGCAAGGGAACCAACAAAGCTCTTTGTATCTTTGAACACTGTGTAGGTGTGTTTCCCGTACTTGATGCCGATCAGCGACGCAAGACCATCTCCGTAGGACATCGCAAGAATCCCTATCGCGATAATCACCCGATGATCGAAAAACACATACGCAAGCACAGTCCAGGTGATCGCATAGTACACCAAGCCAAGTCCATGGCCCGCCTCAGATGTTTTCCCCCGCATCGACTTGATTGGTGAATACGGACTCATGAGAAATGTAAATAGAATGAACGGTCCAGCAGCAAGAAAGGCCATAATCTCTTTAGTCTCAAACAAGGGAAGGATAAAGGCGATATTTCCGGTCATGATGTGAAGGAATTTCCTGCTTTGCACTGGGTATTTCTTTGAAAACACCTTTTCGGTGAAGACGATTAACAAGGCGACATAAATATAGACGGCGGCGACCCCGACGATATCACTTTGAAACATGGTTTTTCATCCTCCTGTAAATGCTCCAGCAAGAAACGCAACAAGCCCGATGAAAATCGCGATAAGCGTATATTTTCTATGAAACTTCAGACCAGGGTTTTCTTTGAAAACCAGTTGGAGCGATGTCGTAAGCAACATCGAATCTGTGATAAGTACCAGGATAAAATAGGTTATGTTCCTATAATACACCCCAAAATCCTGTAAAAAGAACGGCAGAAAGCTTAGAGTAATAGCACAGATATACAGGAATGCAGCCATGCCGTTTGAGGCTCGTTTTCCGATGTACCGGGGGAACGATTTGACCCCTTTTATTTGATCTCCCTCGAAATCCATGACGTCTTTCATAATCTCCCTGCCCGCCCCCGCGAGAAATGCGATCAGGGCGATGATGTAGAGAACTGGGGTAATCGCTCCAAGTGAAAACGCATCGTTCCCAAGTACCGTTGCCCCCCCGAAGATAAATGGGATTGCCATGATATAGGCGATGTAGAAGTTCCCGACAAGTTTGATTTGTTTTATCTTCATATCATATAAGACCGAGATTACCGCGGTGATAAGTGCGATGAGAAAGCACGTCAGGTTCACAAAAAAGGAACAGACAAGACCAAGTGGGAAAAGAAGGTAAAACAGGTACAACGCGGTTTTTTTGGAGATATCGCCGCGGACCAATGGCCGGTCTGTTCTCTTATTAATCCGGTCGATATCAAGATCATAGTAATCATTCAGAGCGAACGTGCTTGCCTCTAAAAAGAGAGCGGTAAAGAAAGTAAGGACAATGTTGATGAGCGGGAGATGTAGATTATCATGCAGGGTTTGTTGGGAGATAAGAGAGCCAATGAGTATAGCAAGAAACAGCATCACCCCATGTTCCAGTCGCATGAGCTGCCAGATGGCTTTGAGTTTTTTCATCGCAGACGAGAATAAAATGCAGAGTTATAAACTTTTGAGAAAAAGACGCATACGCATTTTTTTTATGGCTCAAGGATCACCTTGATGGAATCGCGTGCTGTTGCGACAAGGTGAAAACCCTTTGCCGCCTCTGAAAGAGGAAGTTTATGGGAAATCATGTCAACAACAGCGACTTTCTTTGATGCTATCAATTCTATCGCATGGGTGATATCCTCAGGGCTTCCAGCGTAGGTGGAGACCATGGTGATTTGTTTGTTCCATAGCTCGAACAACGGGAATGGGATGTCGACTCCTGGCTCTGTTGGCGCGAAGAATAGGACCGTCCCTCCGTCCTCTACAGACCGGAGAGCCGGCTGGACCGCTGACACGGCACCGGTGCAGAGAATCACAAGGTCCGCAAGTCTGCCCTCGTTGTGTTTCTTCACCTGTTCTATCACATTGTCCTTGGCATGGATTACGAAATCTGCACCAAATCGTTTTGCCGCCTTCAACCGATAGTCCTCGACATCGGTTGCAAGAATCCTTCCAGCGTTCCATGCCTTGGCTAATTTAATGTGAAGCAACCCTGAGATGCCGCTGCCGATCACAAGAACAGTCTGTCCTGCTTTCATCTGGGCGGTCTTCAAACCACGTACCACACAGGCTAACGGCTCAATGAACACCCCCTCGTCATAGGTCATCTCCTTTGGGAGGATAAAGACCCCCCGAACAACATTGATATCTGGGACACGCAGATATTCTGCAAAGCCCCCTGGATAGAAATTCGTGGAATGCAACGTGTGACAAAGGGTGTGCTGACCATGTACGCAAAACCGACACGTATCGCAGGGAACATGATGGGAGACAAAGACCCGATCGCCGACCTTGTATTTCTTTATGTTCTTGCCGACTTGGACGATATCACCGGTAATTTCATGACCAAGGACTTTTGGTGCTTTTTTTATGCGGTACCATTCCATGACGTCACTGCCGCAGATGCCGCTAGCTTTCACCTTCACTAAAAGTTCGTTGTCTGCAATAGAAGGAATCGGCATCTCCTCGATACGTACATCATTATTGTTGTAGTACATCGCGACTTTCATAGTGTTCGTAGTCCCTAAATGGTGTTATAAACAAGTGTTTAATCAAATTTGTGACCTCGGTTTTTCGTAGTGAAAAGAAAGCAAAGCTTATTATAATAAATATATTACATGTAATATATTCAGAGAAGAGGAGTGAGGATACCGTGGGATTATTTGGACCGCGAAAAATCATGGTAACTTTAGAGAAATACGATTACAAACCAGGGGACACCATCAAAGGGACAGTGACACTACAGTTGAAAAAACCAATGAACGCCCGTAAGCTGGATGTGGGACTTATCGGTAGGAAAATTCAGCAACAGAGCGGCATTCGAGTCGGAATGCCTTCTGGTTCCCATACTAGTGGATATCACAAGACAACTGAATATAGCACCATCTACGATTTCCGTATCCCTCTTGCAGGTGAACAAGAATACCTAGAAGGTTCGTATCCTTTTGAAATCAAGATACCGCCGACGATTCTACAAGGAGAAATAACGTCAGATGGGGGCATTGGCGCTGCGGTCAACATGCTTAGGGCATTAGGAGGGGTATCCTCCCGAATTGAATGGATGGTAATCGCCAGGCTTGATGTTCCCTTAAAACTCGATGTCAGTGCATCGCAAAAGATTGTTCTCTCATAAACGAAAGACGTAAAAGGGGGTGATTGTTTATTGGAGCACGTTATGGTGATTAAGGCAATCAAACTAAAAACGATTGAGGCACGTCGGTACGTAGAGCCTGATGATAAGCCACGGCAAATCCGTATTGATCATAACAGCCAAATCTCCCAGGTCATGAATAACGCGGAAAAAACTCTCATAATCGAGTTCCAATACACCGCTAGTTATGGACCGATTGGCATGATTAAACTTGATGGGACCATGTTCTGTGAGGAAAACGAGGCAAAACAACTAGCCAAAGAATGGCAAACCACAAGAAAAATGCCTGACCAGTTCGCAAGCACCATCCATACCGCAATCATGCATACCTGTGTCCCAGAGGCAGTTGGTATCGCCAAAGACCTTGGGTTGCCGCCACCAATCCCCCTACCGCAGGTTCGACTCGGCTCTGACCCTAAGAAAGGACAAAGCCAAAGTGGGATAGAAGTCGCTTAATCGTTCCTTTCTATGGTACTTTTATATAAAACGAAGGGATACTCTGCGTGATGAAAACCGTTGTCGTATCGATAGGAGGATCCGTGGTTCTTTCTCAAGAAGCAGATGTTCTTTTCCTAAAAAACCTCACAGCCCTTTTTAAAAAAATAAGTGACTTTTACAAACTGTTTGTCATCGTCGGTGGAGGAACCATTGCCAGAAGATACATCCAGCTTGGGCGTGATCTTGGGTTTGACGAGGACACCTTAGATCTCATAGGAATCGATGTGACCAGAGTGAATGCGCGGATCATCACCAATCTCCTTGGCATCTCTAACAAGGGGATTCCTCATACAACAAACGACGCATTGAGTCTTGAGTCTCCGATTGTCGTCATGGGGGGGACAGACCCAAAACATAGCACGGATCTTGTTGGTGCGGAGCTTGCTGAGAAAACCCATGCAGTACGTTTTGTCAATGCAACGAACGTGGATGGCATCTACGATAAAGACCCAAATGCATACAAGGACGCAAAGCAACTCAAGGAAGTATCAATTGACCAGTTGATTGAACAATATGGCACGACATGGAAGGCTGCAGGGAAAAATATCTTCATGGATGAACCTGCATTAGAAATAATAAAACGAGCGAAGATCCCAACGTTTATTGTCAATGGAAAACGGCTCGACCAGCTGGAAAAAGCGCTGACCGGTCAATCGTTTGATGGAACAAAAATCCTTGTCTAGGGCTATTTCTCAAAAATATGCTGCATCCATTCAGGATTGAACGGTATCTGGTCCTCGTATCCCTGACCGACCCCGATGAATAGCAACGGTTTGCCGATGGTATATGCAATGGAAAGTGAACTTCCCCCTTTTGCATCCGCATCGACCTTTGTTAAAATCACCCCGTCGATGCCGACGACCTCATTGAACCGTTTCGCCTGCTCGACCGCGTCATTGCCTGATAACGCGTCGCCGACGAAGATGATCATGTCTGGTTTTGCGACCCGTTTTATCTTCGCCATCTCGTCCATAAGGTTGGAGTTTGTCTGCATCCGACCAGCGGTATCGAGAAGGACCACATCCTTGTGTTTTGCCTTCGCATGCTCAATGGCATCGTAGGCGACTGCAGCTGGATCAGCACCAGACCCATGTTTGATGATTTTCACGCCAAGCGTATCTGCATGGATTGAGAGTTGCTCGATTGCACCGGCACGGAACGTGTCGCCAGCTGCCATCACACAGGTCTTTCCCTGTTTTTGCAGCTGAAACGCAATCTTCGCAATAGAAAGTGTCTTACCTGTGCCGTTCACCCCGACGAACATGATCACCACTGGTTTTTTCCGCTCATCGATGAATCTCTGGAAATCAAAGTCACTGGACTTTAGCACATGGCCAATTGCGTTTTTTAAGACCGTTTCGACAAGGTCCCCTGCTTTGCCTTTGTCGAAGGGGACTTTCCGTATCTCCTGTTTGACGTCTTTTTTTATCGAGTCGATCACTGTATATGCGACATCAGCTTCCAACAGTCCCATCTCTAGGTCCCAGAGAAGGTCATCAAGTTTCTTCTCATCAATCGTCCAGGATGGTTTTTTCTCGGCTCCGACGGTCTCTTCGATACGTTTTCTGGTTTGTAAGGCCCGTTGAAGTTCGCTTTCAATGCTTTCCTCGATTTGTTTGTCTATCTGTTTGTCCCGCTGTTTTTTTTCTTCGCTGACTGGTTTTTGAGCACGAAGTGCTCGTTTGCGTGTCACGACTGGTTTAGGCTCCGTTTTTCCCTCTGGAACAGTGGGTTTGGTTTCTCTAGGTGGCACCGGTGGGCTGACGTGCCCAAGTTGTTTTTCAGGTTCCTTTTGAAGTTTTTTTTCTAGTTTCTCTTCTTTTTTCAGCTCAGATTCTATTTCTGCTTCGATGTTTTTTTCAAAGAGTTTCAGTTTCTTTTTAAGAAAATCAAACATATGAATCCTCAAATCAATGTTGTTATCGCTGTGTTTCTTCCATCATCTGCTGGGTTTTATGGGACAGTTGCTCCGCATCAGCTTG
>MUGD01000131.1 GCA_002900555.1 Thermoplasmata archaeon M9B2D
ACAAACTCCTTTCCTTGTTCTTTGTATAACCGATACAAAGCATAGACGAATAGCTGAGCATAGACATATGGGTAGTTATAGTACCGATAATTGGCCATATAGAAGTGCAATTTCATAGTCCACCACCATTTCATTTCAGACAGCCATTCAACCGAGTCTCCATACATCTTTTCGCGAGCCTTGAGCCAATATTCCGAAATCCTCTCTCCATCGAGGAATTTGCCATTCTCGATTGCATCATACAACATACTCTCAAACCAGACCCGAGTTGAAACTTGATAAGCAGCGCCACCAAACCCATCTAACACCACTGCGAGGATTGCCTGCCTCTCCTCCTTCGAAACTTCTTGAGAAAGCAGCTTCTCTGCCAAAAGGAGTTCTCCAAAGATGGAACCTGTTTCAGCGATACAGCTACCTATCTCATAATTGGATGGTTTCTGCGCTCGAGTGCCTAGATATGCATGCATTGAATGACCCAACTCATGAGCTTGAGTGAAGAGATCACCCATAATACCGTTGAAACTTTGGAGAATGTAAGCGCTTTTTCCAGTGTACCATGTCATACAGAATGCGCCAGATCTCTTCCCTGCTCGTACCTGTCCATCAATATGACGACGTTCGTACATCTCATCGATCCAAGTTCCAATCTCTTCATCAAAACAGGTGTATGCTTCAACAATGTCTTTTCTTGCTTCTTGCCATGTATACTTCTTATCCGGTGAATTGGGCAATGGTGCATCAATGTCCCAATTGCCTAGTTTCTCAAGTCCCATTGCTTTTGCTTTAAGTCTCAAATAATTGCGATAGACTTGGACATTCTTCTCGATGACATTCATGAGGGCTGTGATTGTTTCTTCATCCACATCATTTGCAATGAAACTCTGAGTCATTGGAGAGGGCCAATTTCTCAACTTACACATTGTGAGATGATCAGAGAATACGGAACGCAATGCTGATGACCAAACAATCTCATCTTTCCCAAGGTTCTCGTAGACAATCTGATGAGCTCTCTTTCTCAAGTCACGATTCGGGTGTTCATAAAGTCCGATGATCTCACCATAAGGTAGCATCTTCGTTTCTCCATCAATCTCTATTTCGTAAGTTCTTGTAGCCAGCCAATCGCCTTGCAACATGGACCAAGCTCGGACTCCATTCTTGTCCTTAGCAATGATGACCTGTTCTTCACACTCAGTCAACATATACGGGATATTGCGTTGTACCTTCTCAAGGATATGTTTGTACTCGTTCAAAAGCGGGTCATTGATTAACTCGGGTTTAATCGTTAACAAGACTCCGAGTTCAAGATTGATAAATGCCTGAGCTTGCTGTATTAGCGCAAAGCTGTTTCGATATTTGTCATTGAGTTGTTTTGCTACTACATTATTCATATCTGCAGAGTAGATTAAACGTGCATATTTAATTGGACCATCAAACTGAAGTTTAAACTCATTGATGGAGTCGAACATCTCGAGAACTTGACTTGCATCAAAATGCTCAATCTTGCCTCGATACTTCTCCCGGATATCCTCAGCAGCTTTGATAGCAGCTGTAAGACGTTCTTCGATATAACCCGGATCATCAAAATCAACCAGCTGAGAGAGGTCCCAGCTCATTTTCTCGGACTCGGTCATGGAAATCTACCATAAAAAGCCGAATTCTTGCATCTTATGAGTACTATGTAAAAGGCACAAATCCGTGATTGAGAATATCACCCTTAACTGGATACTCTGCATCGATTAATCCACTCGTAGAAGCAGTTAGATAAAAAGACCAGATAGTATCAACAAAACAAAGAGCAGTATGCAAGCTATTACGAGTGCGACCACTTTGAGAGTCAATTTCCAAGTTTCCAAGGTTTATTCTCCTAAATTCTATACATATCCAGAGCTAAAATGGTTTAAACAATTACCTATACGATTTCTTTAACCCTTATATTGCTTAATTTCTCGGATGCATTTATCTTCTTGAGGATAGGAAATTCTCTCATCCGATATTTCGTACTTTAGAAGATATATTAGAAACAATACGAAAATGAGCAACATGCAGGCAACCGAGATTGCTACTACCTCGAGTGTCAGTTTCCAATCTTCCAAGTTATTTCCCTCTAAACTCTGCAATTGAAACCTGACAAACTCCATCATCGCTGACTTATGTTTCAACTCAATGCATATATTATTTTCAAGGGAATTCACGCAATCTCGTTGAGCCATGTCAATACTCGACTATACGCTTTGATTCTATTTTCTAATTTAGCTAGTCCATGGCCTTCATCTGCGAATCTCATCAGCTGAACCTCTAGACCTTTTTCCTTGAGCATCTCGTACATTTGTAATGATTCAGAGAGGGGTACTCGCTCATCATTGTCACCCTGAATAATGAAGAGTGGCGCTGAAAGGTTGTCAATTTTATGGATTGGACTTATCATCCTAAGGATTTCGATGTCATGTTCTAGACTTCCATATTCTGCCTCACGAAGGCTTCTTCTCCAAGCTGCCGTGTTCTGCAAGAATGTGACGAAATTGGAGATGCCGACGATGTCTACACCAGCTTTCCAAAGTTCAGGATGTTCAGTCATTGCTGATAATACAGCAAATCCTCCATAGGATCCTCCATAGATCACAAGCCGGTTTGCGTCAATTTCATTTTCGAAATCTTTGATATGTAGCGCGAGGTGTTTTATGTCCTTAATAGAATCGAGTCGCTTCTCGAGATTGTCTAGGTCAAGATACTTTCTACCGTAGCCAGCGCTACCCCTAATATTTGGTGTAATGAGTGCATAGCCCGATGCCAAGTAAAATTGAATTACTGGATTGAAATCAGGACGGATTTGTGACTCGGGACCACCGTGAATCATGAAAATAGCAGGCCATCCATTACTGGGTCTATTTCCATTAGGAAGATATCTGAAGTACGGAACACTAAGATCATCGAAGCTGTTGAATCTATGAAGCGTCGGTTCGATAAATGTTGTAGGATCAAGACCAGCTGTATTGATCTCAGTTGCTGGCCAACTTGTCATATCTTTGATATCTACAATCCAGACGTTTGTGGGTTGAGTTCCAGAACTCAGAGTCACAGCTAGCAGATGCTCATCTCTTGAAAGGCAGATAGCATTTGTCCAAGACCTTGCATCACCAGATGGAACAACACCTCTCAGAGGAAAGGATAAAGCTTCAAGGTCAATCAAATCATCCTTTGTGAACTTTCCTCGATGAATGGTAGTATATCCCTCTTGATTTTCTGTGAAGTAAGTCCATAAGGAATTCTTTGAATAGGTATGCTGGTCTTCTAACTCAAACTTGATTTCATCCCTAATTCTCTCTAGGGGAATGAACTCCTTGGAAGTCTTCAGTATTCCAAGCCGTTTCAGGTCCGAGTTATAATCTGTTATCACAACGATGTTTTCTCTATCTAGCCACCTTACAATATCCCAACGAGTAGGGAAGTTATTGCATATCTCCAGAGTCAAATTCTCAATTATGCCACTATTAGTATCTAGAAGCAGCACGTGTTGATCCATATTACCCAGAAATTGTGTCATGAGAATTTGAGAATCATCCTCATAGCTTGCAGAAACCTGAATCATTCCTTTCTCAGGTTGGTATACCAATTCTGGTTCATTCTTAAGAAGAGGTATCCTCCACCTATATACATCAAACATTGCTCTATCGGTGAGATTAGCACTGAAATAGAGATACGAATCTGTGATTAATCCAATTCTATACTTTGCTCTAAGGTCAGATGTCAGCCAATGGAGAACACCATTCTCCTCTATCAATCCAATCTGGAAATTCTCATCACCGCCCCGGTCTCTCGTGAAAATCAGAGACCCATCTGGTAGGTATCTCGGGTCAGTACAACGATCTTCTTCATGAGTGAGCTGGTGACGTGGCATTGGTTTACCCTTTGAAACTTCGCAGGAGTAGACTTGAAAGTGACCAGATACATTTGATGTAAAGGCAATGAGATTCCTATTTGGATGCCAAGTAGGTCCTCCAGCAGTTTCAACTGCAAGGTACTTCTCAAATGAATCGGATAGAGCCATATGCGCTTGGTATTGATGCAGGTTTTGAGTGTTTCTTTTACTCAGACTGTTCGTGTTAAAGAATCAAAATTCAGATAAAAATGAATGATTTAACTCATGATAAGAGCACTTTATGCTCTAAGTCATTAGAATTCGTTTCCAGACCAATTCGGATTCACCAATACTTAAATAGCGCCTTTAATAATAGAACTGATTACATCTCATATGGAGAGGAGATGAAGGAGAGAATACTATGGAAACTAAACAAATTATTGCCGTAGTTCTCATCGTCATCATAATAGCGGGTGTCGGCGTTGGAATATACATGTTCCTTCCTGCAGCACCGTATGGTGCAATAGTAGTTGGCCAACTAGTTACACCTGGCGCTCCTGCTGGGACTCCTAGCGACCACATTATCGTAGTAGGAATCTTAGATCCTATGACCGAGATACAAGGTGAAGGAGCCTGGAAAGGAGCCTATTTAGCATGTGATGAGATCAACACCGCAGGCGGTGTTGAAGTCGGTGGCGAAACATATTACTTCGGACTTATAGCCGAAGACACATTTGAAGCGGACGCTAGTCTTGATATATCCAAGGGAACTGCAGCCGCAACGAAAATCATTACTGAAGATAATGCTCAATTCATAATTGGTGGATTCAGAACAGAATCGGTGTTAGCATATCAAGAAACTGTAATGGATGAAAAGATGCTATTCTTTGGCACAGGAGCATCCACTGATGTATTCTGTCAGAACGTCCTAGATGATTATGATAGATACCAGTACTTCTTCCGTATGATGCCAATAAACTCCACCTCATTGGCACGTTCGTTGTTGACGTACATTCTTTATCTGGATGGCTATCTGACGGCGGTAACATCTCTGAACATTTCGAAGGTTGCTATTATCCGTGAAGATCTCGATTGGACATCGGGTATGGATGCATTCCTCAATGGCTACTTGCCTGGGTACAATCTCAGCGTCGTAGCGGATGTTGCATTCCCAATCACTGCCGAGGCGGCAGACTTTGCTACATACTGGCAGCAGATTGATGACGCAGAGGCACAAATAACCATTCCAATCATCTCTGCACAAGGTGGTATCCTCATGATGACCCAATATGCAAATGTCCAACCAAAGACATTGGTAGCAGGTATCGATGTGATGTCACAACTTGACAGTTATTGGGGTGAAACTGGTGGCGCTGCTGCATACGAAGTTGTTCTCCAATCAACGCTTCGTACAAACAAGACCACGAGAACAATTCCATTCTGGGATGCCTTTCTCGAAAAGTACAACTCAGAGCCGCTCTATACAGCTGTGGGAAGCTATGATGCCATGTATATGTTAGCTGAGGGTATTGACAGAGCTCAATCATTTAACTCAACATTGATAGTACCTCATCTTGAGGACATAGACCGAGATGCTCCATTCATAGCAGCAGGTGGAAGAATTGCTTTCACTTCATCACATGATTTGTTGCTAGGCCCGACTTATAGCTACACATTATTTACTCAATGGCATTCAAATAGCACTAAGTACTGCGTTTCAACCGGCGGTCTATTGTACCCGAATTCGATTGTGA
>MUGD01000132.1 GCA_002900555.1 Thermoplasmata archaeon M9B2D
TCAACCTTCTCAGCGCATTGCACGATGTCTTTCATCCGATGAAGGTATTGTTTCCCTAGGAGGTATTTCACGTCGCTTTCCGTGAGATCCATCACCTTAATCATCTTGCAGGCAAACCGTGGGTTATTTCTGAACAATGACTGGAAATGAGGAAGGATCGCGTCCCTTGTTTTCTGATCTGAGGCATGGGTCTGTGTTGAGATTTTTTTTACGACACCATCTCGAAGGATACGGGTAGATTGATTACTTTTCATCCCTTTAATCCATGAGGGAAACGTGTAATGGGTGTTGCCGTAACTATGGGTCTTGGCAGCAGAGACCCCCGCGCTCATCAGGTCGCATGCGTAAGACCACAGCTCATAGGCTCTTCCTTTGTTGACTCTGCCGAAAAACACGTCTGCCTTTGAGATTGCATCAAATCCTCGCACAAGATCATCAGCATCGAGATATTCCCTTGGTAGGTTTTCACTGATCCATAGGAGCAGCATTTCCGGCTGTACATCAGTATCTCTCAAGCACTCCCGACTGTTCTGGAGGTTTTTAGTTTTAAACACTTCTCGCAGTGCATCAAAGATAATGGTTTCCCGGTCTCGATATCCGAGGACGTCAACGTCTTCGATGCTAAGCTGCGTGCGGTTCAGACAGAGTGATTGAAGGTCGTTGACCGCTGAGCGAACATCTCCTTTAGAACGGTCGGCAATGGTTTTTAACACTCGGATATCCACGGTGGTGTTTTCCTCCCTGCAGATTCGTTTTAACAACTCGACAATCTGAAACGGACTCACCTCATAGAATGGTATGACGGTGCAGAGGGTTTTAAGCATCTCTCCCCCTCCTTTTGTCAGCGCATAAAAGTCATTGACAATTAACACGATTGGTTGTTTTGTTATCTTGATGGTGTCGATGATCGCTTTCTTTCCACCTTTATCCCCTAAGGAGCTGTCCGCTTCTGATCTATCCAGTTTCTCATAGAGGTTATCAGCTTCGTCTAGAATGATAAGCTTTCGGCCTCCCTTTCTTGACGGAGAGAAGCCTCCGGTGATGTCGAAGGTTTCGTTGATAGCACCTGCTGTTGCGACGCGTTTAATCGCTGTTTCGTTACGTGCGTCAGAGGCGTTAAGCTCCAGAACGGTCCATCCAAGGTCAGTGGCAAGTGCAAGGGCACTGCTGGTTTTCCCGGTCCCTGGTTTCCCTGACAGAATTGCTGCGCGTTTCTCTGGGATTTTTCCCTGGTTCCATCGTCCTGCCCAGGTGCGTAAGGTTGAAAGAGCACGCTCGTTGCCTACGATATCACGTAATGTCTTTGGTCGGTATTTCTCAGTCCAGTCCTCCATGCGCTATTGGATAGAAAGAGATGGTATTTTAAGATTTGTTTTGACATAACCTTTTTATCAGTCTGGTTTATTATCTCCCACTCCGGATGCGGGGATGGCCCAGCCCGGTAAGGCGTTGGATTGCTAATCCAATGGTCTCTGACCTCGGGAGTTCGAATCTCCCTCCCCGCGTAAATATTTATCACGGTATTTATTAACATGGTTATTATTACAGAAGTTAATCGGAACGATTTTTATCCGCAAGAGTTCAAATCCCTCCCCCGCACATTTTTTTTATTACTGATAGCTTCAATTCAAAGCTGATTCTTGTTTTTGATGTCGTTCAATAACTCCCACTTAAGATCAGATGGTGATATCTCGCAAGGTAGAATCGAGATTAGTAATCTGTTTCGAAAAATCCTGATGATTTAATAATCTGAATAATTAAAACTATATGTATGAGAATTGAAAGTTATTTTATGTTTCTATCTCTTCTATAGGTGACCAAGATCAATATGAGAAAACAAGTTGTACCCTCCCTTTTTGAAGAGCACCTGAAAGAAAAAGATCATTGATAATCTTCCAAATATGGGATGACGTTCATTTTGTCGATCTCCATTTGAAAAATAAATTGCCCCAATGTGTTCAGATGGAAGATATACCATCCATGTAGAAACACCATAGGTATCTCCGCTATGACCAGATATAGTACAATTAAAAATAAATGGATCCTGGAAAACAATCCATGCCAGTCCATAATATTGAAGACCTCCTTCAATATTTCCTGGTGGTTGAATTCGATGCATTTCCTGAACTGTATTCTCTTGAAGGATTCGTACATTATTCCAAACACCACCATTCATATGAGCAATGAAAAAATGCGAGAAATCCGATATTGTCGAGTATAACCCACCAACAGGATAGAAGAGAACTCTCCAATATTTATCCGGAGGTGTATAATCACCGAGAAGATAAGATAATTCATTTAATTGTAAATATTCACCGTTATGATAATGGTAAGGAATCGCTACTCTCTCAATGTCAAGTTCAGAGAGATTAAAACTAGTATCATACATCTCCAAAGGAGTAAAGATATGGTTTTTACAATATCCAATGAATGTTTCACCAGAAATACGCTCAACTAAATACGCAACGATGTCAAAATTCACATTCGCATATACAGATAATTCACCAGGTTTATGGGTATTGCTCCACCGATTTTGATAATACCATTTTCCACCTGGTAAAAGATGTTCTTCAAGCCATGGATGAGGATAGAAAGAAAAAGGGGGGTCTGCTGAAAAATTTATCCATTGACTATATGTATTTAATCCCGTTTCCATATTTAAGCTTGAGGAATGAGAAAGAAGCATACGAAATGTAATTGGATCGTCTGGAAAATTCGGATTCCTAAGAGAAAATGGAAGGTAATTATTTACATCCTCATCAAGATCGAACAATCCTTGCTCCCAGAGTTGCATCAATGCAGTACCTGTTATTGTTTTCGTGATAGATCCTAAGTTATAGATGGTATTTTCTGTTGCAGGTTTCTTGTTTTCAAGATCATAAAAACCATAGCTATTCGACCATATTACACTCTCACCATCAATAATACAAGCTGACAGCGAGGGAAATTTCGATAGTCTCATCAAGAATTCGATTTTCTTGTCAAAGAGTATATCTCCAAGATCTGTGGTTATTGTTTTTTCTGCTAGTTTTTCAATAAATAATCCTTGCACGCCAAAACTACAGCAAAGAAGAAGACCTATTATGATAATTGATAATATTTTCTTCATTTTTTTTCCTTCCTTTATTTTAAAATTAATTATGAGTATATAAAATATTTTTTCAAAAAAATGTACATTATAACAAATTATCTTAGTAAATATTGTTATTTCACGAAAAATCGATTGTGCATATAAATTAAGATTCTTGCAGTTTTTGCACGTTTATTCAATTCTACATCCAACTATAGATTTTTCAAAATCCTAAAGATTCAAATCTCTTCATTTGATATATTGCTATCTTTTTTGAGAGAACTATACCCTCTGGGTTTCAGGTCGGCATCTCACTAAGACCAACAGATATAAAACTATTATTTTACTGGTAAATACGAGTCCAAATCTCCCTCCCCGCGTAATTATTTATCACGGAAATTAAAAAAGCAGGATAAAAATCAAATCAATTTCGATATTCAGGAATTGAAATCACTTCTTCAACATGAATATCAATCGAGCTTTGTATTTTTTTCTGACCATAAGAGGACAATAGCTAGCACCGCCACCCAAAGCATTGAACAATAGATATCGATGCGTTCAATAAGTCCAAACCATTGCGGAGGTGTAATAAACCCCTCCCGCAAGATCCGGCTAGCAGACATAACAGCCGACACAGTGCCAACAACGAGGAGTATCAGGATTGTAATAGTTGAGTAGATGCGGAATCGCTTTCCGCAGGCGAATGCCCCAAATCCAATCGCCAGCAGAAAAAAAAGGACAACCACACCCGCAAGAAGCGAGTGGATGGTATTGATGAATGTTGCTTCGGGTGCACCAAGTTGAAGTGGAAACGGTATCCCCAAAAAGCCAACTACTCCGATTCCAAGCAGCAGACCTCCTGTGATACGCAGAGCACGTCTTCGACTATAGGTCCAGACACCTATCCCAAATGCGATCATGAGAACATCATATACGAGGAGGAGCATCACAACAAATGGTCGCGTCGGAGCGCCGATAGCTGATAGCTCACTGACAGCCTGATCTATGAAGTTGTATCCCTCCCAGAGCATGCCAGCGAGAATATCAGTACCGATATAGAGCAGTGAAGCCAGGATACCGCAGATGAGTAAAAGGTTTTGTACCTTCATTGGTACTTCTCTCATTTCAAATTCCTTATAGTTTTGATGTTCAAAAATATTTAGATAAGAAGAATGCGTAATTCGTCTCTTTTCGGAATAATGAGATGGTGGAATATTTTCAACAAATCTCAACAAAGAATATTAATAATAAATAAATGATTTTGTTATAGGTAGGATGGGGAATTGAAATGAACATCAGCATCATTTACGAATCTAAATATGGGAACGGAAAACAAGCGATGACATATCTTGAAAAAATCTTAAGGAATAAAGGATTTTCTACACAACTCCTGTCAATTCATGATATTAAACCACACATGCTTCCTGAATCGGATTTGTATATTTTTAGTGCACCGAATGCGTTTGGAAAAATCGTACGATCCATGAGGAAATTTTTAGAGAAAATGCAGATGAAAAACTCAGCTGCACAATATCTTCTCATTAACACCTGTCTCAACCCTATGTCTGATCAGGATAAAGGTCTTGAACAGATGGAAGGAATTCTTCAAACAAAGAATTTAATCAAATTATCCGATGGATTAAAACTAAAGGTTATGGCAATGAAAGGGCCCCTTGAGTCAGGATATGAACATAAACTTGATGCGCTTGCTGAGACGATTCAATCATCTCTTAAGATATGAATGCTGGTTGTTCATCATCATTAAAAAATTAACACAAACTCTAAAAATAACAACATAATATCAAAATGAGAAGGCTCCATAACATGAACGGACGTGCTCGTGGACTCATTGTTTATGGTACTAGTTTTGGTGCAACGAAGTCAACCTCTGAAGAAATTGCACGAATACTGCGAGAGGAAAATTTTGATATAATAATTGTCAATGCGCAAGAGGAAAAAATCAAAGATATCTCAGAATATCAACTAATCATCGTTGGCAGCAGCTTAGCAAATTGCAGATGGAATAGCCGGGTAGAGGATTTTCTTAAAAGATTCCATAAAGAACTAGACCACAAAAAGTTTGCTCTCTTCGTTTCCTCTGTAATCACAATTGCTGAACGAGAAGGAAACAAAGAAGAAATTGCGAAAGCATGGAACATTGCCATAGAAGATAAAATATCAAAGTATAGTCTCAAGCCTATAATGACAGGTATGTTTGGTGGTATCTTGGACTATAATAAGATGGGGCTCCTAGCACGGAAAGGAATGGAAATCGCTTTTAAGTCGCGACTTCAAAAGAGTGGATTTAAAGAGGTTCAACCTGGCGTTTATGATTTGCACAATTGGGATAAGATACGAAACTGGGCAAGAGAACTAGCCAAAAAGGCACGTGAATAAACACTTACAAAGAACGATGTGACAGTATATGAACCAAGATAACAAATCAACGAAAGCTTTGCTTTTGTCTATGGTAGCAGGTATACTCATAATAAGCAATACGATACTCGCTAATGATACTCAGACTCTTTATACGCTTACAGCTATTGGATTGATACTTGGTATGCTGGTTTTACTTGCAGCGATACTGCTACATATTAAACCTGTTAATAAGAAAGTGTGGGGCATAATTATTATAGTATTTTCGATACCAAGCGTTCTAACAGGTGGAGGGTTTATCATCGGTTTCATATTAGGTATCATAGGTGGAGCGTTATCACTTTCACGAAAACCTGAC
>MUGD01000133.1 GCA_002900555.1 Thermoplasmata archaeon M9B2D
GAAAGAATCCATATCGAGAGAAGAAGACTAGAGCAGAACCTTGCCCAACTTTCGGATGATGACATGTTGGAGCCTAATGTTGTTGGTGAGTGGTCTGTAAAGGACATCATGGCTCATCTCTTTGATTGGGAGCAAAGGTTCCTAGGGTGGTATGAAGCTGGATTAAGAGGGGAAGTCCCTGAAACGCCGGCCCCTGGACTCAAATGGAGTCAGCTACGAATACTGAATCAACAGGTGTTTGAAAAGCACCGGAATCGATCATTATCAGATGTCAAAGCAGAGTTTCAGTCCTCTTTTTCAAAAATGCTTGACACTATTGACAGAATCCCAGAGGAAGACATTTTTGAGATTGGTAGATTCCAATGGACTGGGAGGGAGAATATTGGTGGATTCATCCTTGCGAACACTGCCAATCACTATCGATGGGCAAAGAGTAGGATTCGCAGTTGGATGAAAGAAACAGGCAGGCTTTAGACTCTGTTAGGCTACCAAAGATTTTCTAATCGAATAAAAGGTGCAGGCTAATTCCCATGAACCTCAATTACTCCACAATATGTTGAAACTGCTTTTTCGATGACTTCTCGACTTCTGTAATCTTCTTTCTATATTAGAAAAAAGGAACCCGCGCTACTAGCACGGGCTTAGTTATCAGTCTGTAATTTGATCAAGACCAGCAATGCCCAAACAAGCCAGAGCAATCCCAATAATGGATTGATCGACTGGTTGACCAATCATTGGCATAATTATTGCTACAACTCCCATTGCCAATGCAATTCCGTATAGTGCGAGAATCACTAACTTCCTCGGGGAAAGCCCCTCAGATGCCAAATCTTCTTTGATTTCTTCCATTATTCTTATCTCCTTAATCGAAGGGAGAACGCATACAGAGATCAACTTGGTTTGCATAACGCTGTTATATTATTTATTTTCACCCCTAGAATGTCTAACTCCGACTATTGTCATCTTAACTCAGATGTTCCTGTAAAATTTCCTGCCTAGTTCTTGCTAAAATCAAAGATTTCAAGAGAATCAGTACTAAGGCTCTAGAGCTTCATTCATTGCACCCGTTCGATATCCAAAGACGTCAAGAGTTACATATAGAAATCCTGCTTCTCTAGATATTCTGTGCAATTCATCGAGTTTGTTTTCATCGAACAGTTTCTCTCTCTCTTCTCTACCCACCTCGATTCTGACCAAGTCACCATGGAACCTCGCTCGAACGCATTCAACGCCAAAGAGATCCTTGACTTCCTTTTCTATCCTATCAATTCTCCTCACACGTTCTTCAGTAATCTCAGTGCCATATGGGAATCTACTTGAGAGACAAGCCATCGAGGGTCTGTTTGCAACCGATAGTCCCACTTCTTTGGCATATATTCTAATCTCATTCTTTGTAATTCCTGCATCTCTAAAGGGTGAGACGACTCCTGCTTCTTCCAGTGCTTTTGCTCCAGGACGATGTCCTTCCATATCACTGGCATTGGTTCCTTCTACGACTAAATTCATACCTAGTTTCTTTGCAGTCTTCAACCAAACCGAAGCCAACTCTTTCTTACAGTGATAACATCTGTCAACTGGATTGCTGACTAAATCCTTATTCGAAAGCTCGTCAACTTGGATAATTTCTAATTCGATATCCAACTCTTTCGCTACATCTTTTGCTGCTTGCAATTCTGTTCTGGGGAAAGTAATGCTGTCTATAGTCAGTAATTTGGATTCAGCTGCGCTCTGTTTTGCAATATGCGCAAGTACTGTGCTATCAACCCCCCCGCTGAATGCAACAAGAACCTTCTTTCCCCTAAACAGTCTCTCAATTTTGTCAAATTTCGAATTTGTGGAATTCATCTGTTCGGTCATGCTTAGGTTTAATCTGAGCGACTTAAGCATTGGGAAAGCGACAAATAGAGATGGATTGTCTTTTACATACCCTTGCGTCTTCGTATGAATACACAAGTCCCACAATCTCGATAGTCATAACCGCTGCAGTAATGATTATTGGATCTAATCAAACATCAAGGAGTCGACTCTCTGTTTCATTCTAGAGTTTTTTCATCGAACGAACTAATCATTTAGTCCCTTTCTATTGAGAATTTGCTGCACATATTTTTCGATCCTTGACTCCCGAGTTTTGGATTGTTTAGGTGCAGAAAAATAAAGAAGGTACGCTCTTTGCCGTCCTGGCGTCAACGCTCCAAAAGCTGTCTTCAAGGCTGGATTTTCATCTAATTTCTTTTCAAACTCCTCAGGAATTGTGTATTCTGGAGTCTTTTTGAAATCCACTTTCAAACCGGCTTTTTCCACTTCAATGGCTTCATGAATATAGGCTTTCAAGATGGGTTCCATCTCAACTATTTCTCGAAGATTGGTGAACCGAATCTGGCGCGTTGCCTGCGTATTCTCAGTTTGTGAGATTAGGATACCCTTGGAATCTTTTAACAAGGCACCTTTGAATAGCAGAAGCGCACAGTATTCTTTGAATCCATGTATCAAAACTATGTTATTTTTCTCAAACGTGTAGCAGGGTTTTCCCCACTTGAACTCCTCGGTCAGCCCGCAGTCAAGAACGATCTTTCTCAATTTTTTAAATTCTTCCTGCCACTTTTTGGTTTTGCTTAAAAATTCATCAACCTTGGTGTTCTTTTTGTTCATTTACTGAACCTCCGGAATTAAGTGAGCTTGTCTGCATACAATTCCCTATTCTTCTTTAACAAGGTATCCGTAGCGGAAGCAACCGATGAATGGCTGAAAGCAGATTTCTTATATTAGTGGCTCGAAGGCTCTGATTGCTGTAGATTGGTTGATTCTTTTGAGCGAGAGGATTGAGATGACTAGGGAACTTGTCGCAGGAGAAAAGATAGTAGTCAAATCTGAAGTTCTTGAAGAAGACAGAATAATTCTTGTAAGATGTCCCAAGAACTATGAAGTATCTGACAAAAAGTATCCGGTGCTCTTTCTACTGGATGCAGAGTTTTTCTTCTACCAAGCTATAGCAGCAGTTGAATTCTTATCGGAATGTGGATACATTAACCCCAAACCAATTCCAGAGATGATTATTGTTGGAATTGTTAATGTAGATCGAAATCGAGACTATACACCAACTTACGCTCCCAAGCAAAGAAAGGTTCTAGAATTTCCAACAAGTGGGAAAGCGGAGAAATTCCTTGAATTTCTGAAAATCGAGCTCATTCCTCTAGTAGAAGAAAGATACCGGACACATCCGTTTAGGATTTTGGCGGGTTGGTCACTGGGGGGATTACTAACCATTCATAGCTTTTTGTATCACCCAAATCTTTTCTCTGCTTATCTAGCTATTAGTCCAAGTCTATGGTGGGATGAAGACCTCTATGTAGAGCGAACTAAATCTCTGCTTTCCCAAGGAAAGGTATCTGATAGACCGTTGATTGTAACCATTGGGTCTGAAGAAGGAGGAGATATGGGACGAAGTGTTAGAGATGGTTTTATTCCACTCTTCACAAGTCATTCACAGAAGATTTCTAAATTCAAAGCTGTAGAGCTTCCTTTTGAGAACCACACTTTCGGCCCTTACAAGGCATTATACGAAGGAATGAGAGTGCTCTATTCTGACTACATGATTTCACAAGAAATCATTGACAAGGGATTGGATGCTGTAACTTCATTTTATGAAGATTTTTCAAAGAAATACGGTTACGAAATCGTCATTCCAGAATCAACCTATGCCGAGGTTGCAAACAGCATGTATAAACAAGGAAAAGAATCACAAGCATTGGAGGTTGCAAAAACTTACCTACAAGAATATCCTGAATCATCTTATGCTCATTACTATGTTGGAACAAGATACCTGCGAGCGCAGCTTATTGAATTGGCTGAAGAATATGTGGGCAAAGCTCTAGAAATTGAGTCAAACCAATTTGTACCCGATTCCGAAAAAATATTCACCTATAATTTGAGGATGGAGGAGATTAGGAGCATTAGTTCTACTAAGCGATAATCTATCACAACGAGGTATTAGCATCCCGCAGTGTATGTAAACAATTGAATGACGAATTTGGATTATTCTGTTCGAGTACAGAGAGAGGTGCGGGCTCACGGGCGGGGTTGGCTAATAGTGCCCTTTCCTACACGTACGTAGTTGCGCCACCTTCTCATTTCAACTATTACATACTTTCATTGGATAAACCAATTTGATCTATTGAAAAATACACACAGACTCTTTTAAAAGCAAGATTACGGTGTGATTCTCAGTGAATACTCAAATGCCCGATAGCAAAGAAACCGTATTCAAAGCATTCAAGACTGCCTCAAAACCTTTGAAAGCTGGTGAGGTCGCAGAAATAACAGGTATTGAGAAAACAGAAGTATCCAAATTAATCAAATTACTTCAAAAAGAGGGAAAACTAGTTTCTCCCAAGAATTGCTATTATGCTCCTTCTTGAAATCTACCTGAATTATTTCTTCATGTTCTACCCTTTGCTAGGCTTTAGTGAATTCTATGATACTAGAAACATCTCAAAAACTACACCTCTAACCAGATGCTTTTGCCTTTTTTAACCACCAGTATATGATAACAATGGCTGCTAATCCTCCGACGAGTAAGAATGGTTCTAAGCCTACGGATAGTCCACTACTCTCTCCAATTTCCAGAATAACAAACCCGTTTTCTTGATCCGTCATATAGATTAGATTACCAACCACTTCAATCCGGTTAGGTTTGCCGCCATCAAAGTAACGAGCCACTTCGGTAATCTGAGCCGGATTTTGAATATCTAGAAGCAGTAGTCCCAATTCAAGATCACAAAGAAAGGCAAGATTGCGTTCAGTGTCAATGTGAACAGAAAAGGCGCTCAGACTCTCATTGAATTCTGCTAACACTCTGATGTTTGATATATCGCTAATATTGAGCACTTTAAAGCTCTTATCCCAATAGCTTAGAAAAGCTCTATCTCCTATGATTTCAAGGTCTCCTAATTCTGCATTACTAGTTGATTCTCCTTCGTACTGTCCAAGTTGTATTGGATTTGTATGGTTGCTAATGTCAAAAACAGTGAATCCCGCATAACTCGTCGTCAAAAATGCGAGATTTTCCACAATTTCAATGTCCGTCGCGTCGCCAATTGTAGTGTGATTTCCTAATAAAATAGGTTCAGTAGGATCTGTGACATTAACAACCGTTAGTCTGTCCCCACTACCCATGAACCCATTTGCCACAAAAGCAGTGTTTCCTATTACTTCTACATCCCATGCATAATCACCAGTATACTGACTTAGAACAATAGGGCTAGAGATATTCTCGAAGTCGATTATCTTGAGTCCACCACGACCATCGCCTATGAACATTAGATTTTCCTGCATGAAAAGTTGATGTGCATAGTAATCCAAAGAAGAAGATACATTTGCTATCTCAATTGGATTACCTGGGTCGCTAACATCAAAGGTCTTCACCCCAGAATAGCCACATGTAATATAGGTGATGTTGCTGCTGGTATCTACCCATACGTCGTAGGCATCTCCAGTTTCAATCTGTGCGATTTTTGTTATCATAATTTGATTCGCGCTAGCTATCGGCACGCAACAACCAAG
>MUGD01000134.1 GCA_002900555.1 Thermoplasmata archaeon M9B2D
CCTAGACTTGAGGGTAATCACAAAGCCAGATAAAAATATTTGGGCTCGTCCTGTGGTGGGAAAATACCTCTTTTACCGTACCTACCACTACAGATGTCTTCAAGGTATAAAAGTCCTCTAATGACATTAAAATTAGTACAATATGAAATCCATGTGACCGGGGGACAACATTCTGGCTGATTCATGGTGCGACTGTGATTCCAATGAAAAGGAGTATGATCCCTATTACGAAGCTTTTCTTTATGAAAATCACTTCAACGAAGGGATATCATATGGTTCTTGTGCGGGAAACCAATCAAAATGAAACCGTAATTTAAATAATAATCCAGGAATCATGTATGGTCCTATGTGTGGTTCATCCCAATAGTTGCCTTTCCAAACATTCCGTCGAAAATAGGGGAGACCAAGGGACCTCCATAGCTTTAGTTCTGGAATCCACCATTGGGATGATACTGCGCTCTCATTATTCCCAATGAAATTATTTTGAATGATCCTATCCGCATTTGTACCACCACTATAAAGACCAAATCGGCTATTGTAAGATATGTTATTTCGATACACTATGGTATGATAACCTATCATAATCCAGATGCCAATAAAATTCTGGGTGATGATATTAAAAGAGATGTTCGTGTTTAACGAGATCGTCATAGATATTGCATCATCGCAATGCGAGAAAACATTCCTAGTAATGACAGTATCCCAGACGTACCAAAAGAACACCCCTGCATCAATAGCAATGAATCGGTTATTGTCAATCGTATTATTATGCAATCCCAATGAGAGTGACATTCTTCCGGTACTTACACCATAAAAAACATCGTGGAAGATATTCTCTGTGATGGTGTTATTATTTGAGTTAATAACAACTCCAGAGTCGTTACTATTCTGCAGAGTGAATTCCATGATAGTGACATTATCAGCAGTGATGTTCACAATATCGTTTGTATTTGCCCCATCGATGATAGTTGTCTGCTTATTTTCACCAATCAACGATAATGAGGTAGGAATCACAAGAGTCTCCAGATATGGTGAAGAATCATCGTAGACAAAAACTGTGTCACCGGGACTTGCAGCGTTTATTGCACTTTGAATAGTTGTATAGTTCCCAGGTCCGCTTCCACCAACATATAACCAATTGTTCCTATCCAAGGGTTCAGGATTATTAGGTGAATTTGTATGAAAACCAGTTACAACGTTTGCTCCAATACATAATAGAATTATACTAATGACCACCAGGGTCCGCATTTTGGATTCCTCCCCTGACAACGCAGGTCACTGATTTATTAACCTAGAGGCTTATTTAAATGTTACGAACATATAAAAATAAAGAGAGATTGCATTGACAGGGCTTATATCATTCTTCGTATGGGTTTCAACTGATATGATTTCAGTTTTAAAACCAGTTATTTTTCTCGTCTGAATCGTTCTACTCGGATATTTATGCTACTCTCTGAGATACTCCGCGTTTAGTATTTTTAGGATTTCTGCCGCGATGTTCTTCCCGATGCCGTTGATTTGGCAGAGTTCCTCCTCTGATGCGTTTGCCAGGGATCGGATGCTTCCGAAATGCTGCAGCAGACGTTGTGCCAGGACCGCTGAGACGTTCGGGAGACCTTCGACAAGGAACTGCTGCTGTTCGGAAATGGTCCGAGCCGTCTTTTCCCCTCGGACCGATACCGTTCTATCACCCTCTTTTTGCTCCCGTTGGGCCATGACTGCAAGGAAATCCGCTGTCTCTTGAGGCGTATGGGTGGTGATGATGGGGATACCAAAGTCAACCATGATGGCCGCAAAACTCCCAAAGATCGCGTTATGGCTAATGTTCCGCTTTGTTAACAAACCGTCTCCTTCGATAAGCAACAATGGTCGTGCATATGTCGCCCGGAGGTTTTTCATTTGAACAAACAGCTTTCCCTCTATCAACGAGTTGAGGAAATCGTCCACGGTTTTCCTTTCCACACCAATGCGAGGGGAGACGATGTAGTCACCCACATCAAGCTGCTGGGGTTCGACGAGGACGTCTTTCTGAGTAAGAAACCGCATGACCGGGGAGCGTGATTCCCGATGATCGACAATAATCTTCAGTGAATTTTTTTTGGCATATTCATCGAGTTTCTTCTGATTTTCCTGCTGCAATGCATTTCGGTACACCGCAGTAGGATCAGAAATCCTCTTGCGAAGCGCGGTTCGAAGGATTTCAAGTTCTTTATGCATCCTGCGTTCTTTTTGCCGGCTTGACCAATAGTACGCCTCATCTGGTGTCCCCTTAGCTATCAGGATAATGACCTTTCCTGCCATCTGCCGCGCGGTTCTTCCCTTCCGCTGGATGGTTCGAATCTCGGAGGGGACCGGCTCATAGAAGACCACAAGATCCGTTGATGGGATATCAAGGCCTTCTTCAGCAACTGAGGTTGCGATCAGTACGTTATATTCATCGTTTTTAAATCGCCTGATGATATCAATTTGTTCCTTCTGCGTCAGACCTTTATCGTTTTCCTTTCCTGCTTGACCGATGAATCGAACAGGTTTCACATGAGGTATGTTCTCCAGCTGTTTTACCATATACAGAGAGGTGTCTCTGTAATGGGTAAAGACAATGATTTTGGATTCCTTCTTATGAGCTATTTGGTCTTTGACGATGGTGACGATCTCCTGGATCTTAGGATGCTCGATTGTTAAGGATTTAACATAAGCAATTGCTTCAAGCACATTTGGGTCCCTCATAAGGTCCCTGGACGCTTTGCTTCCTCCTTTTGAGTTTGCCTCGGTTGCCATGCGAACGATGTAGCTACGTAACGCATTGACCCCTTGTGTCTGCAACAGTTCAATAGCATGAGCAAGTTTCATCGCCGCGTTTTGCGCTGAGGCAGCCTTAAAAAGGGCTTGTGACGGCTGAGGATGGGAACGAAGATCTGCCTGTATTCTTGCTTGAACCTCTAAGAGTTTCTTCCGATTGATAAGAGCGATGGCGGCGGAGTCAAGGACTCCAAGATCCTTTAGGATCTTGAGTCGTTCAGCAAGGGCTTTTCGGAGCAGCTGAAGGGTGTGGTTAAACTCCGTGGGAAGCACAATTTCCTTCCATTTGATGTCAAGGTCATGGACGTATGGTCGGACATCTGGGTCGATTTTTGTTCGAATCTCGATGTTTGTGATTTCAAGGTTCTTGCAGACCTCTAGAATCTCTGAGAGGTTATCACCTGGCGATGCAGTCATGCCAAGGCAATGTCGTTCAGATTGTTGTTTCTTGAACATGTCCGCGATAAACGTATAAGAGTAATTGCCTGTGGCACGATGCGCCTCATCAAAGATAATGCGACTGATTTTCGACAGGTCATATCGTCGTGCGATCAGGTCGTTTTCTATGACCTGCGGTGTGGAGACGATGACCCGTTTGCTGTTCCAGAGAGCTATCCGTTTCTCAGGAGCGATTTCTCCTGTGAAGACCGCGACAGCATCCGGAAGAGTAAGCAGTGTGCTTAATGACTGAGCGTGTTGATTTACCAGGGGTTTTGTTGGAGAGAGCACTAAAACGTTGTTGCCGTTTTTCAACTCCTCTGCAATCACAAGAACGGCGATGATTGTCTTTCCCATTCCCGTTGGAAGCACGACAAGGGTGCTTGTGTTGGCTGCAGAGTGTGCGATGTTCACCTGGTATTGCCGTTGTTCAACAGTCTGTTGTTTAATAAAATCATGTTGGAGATACACAGATGTGACATCGAATCAGAGTTTTTGTATGTTTGGGGGAACAAGAACTCTGATGACCACTCAGCTCGCCCATTTCTCAGCATGTTGCAGCACTTAGTGTGAGATAGTGTGTCATCATTGTGGTCAGACATTCTCATATCACAAGATTTTTTAATTGTTTCTACCAAAAAACCATTGTCGCAATTCCAAATATTTAAATCAGCAACAGTGTTTCTTTTTACTGGTGGTATGGAGTTCCTTTCATTATCAATTCCCCTTTGGGCGATAGTTCTGGTCGCGTTTCTTGCTGTCCTGCTTGTCTGGCAGTTCCTCCGATTCACCCTACGTTTGTTGTTGTTTTTTTTCTTGTTTTTCGTGCTGGTCATCGCCCTTGATTTCCTTGGTGTCTTTAGCTGGATTTCGGACCATATCATCACAGCATTCCTCTAAGAAAACCCTTTCATGAAAGAAGTCCCTCGTTCGGTACATCCACACATCACTGTTTTGTCATCCGATACAGCTGATTGCTTAACATGCCGATCTGCTCAGGGGTCAGCTGCTCAACTCGTTTTTCGAGATAGGGAAGCTGTTCGAAAGGTCCGTAGATTGCTTTGATCGTATGCCGAATTTTCTTCCTCCGATGTGTAAACAACTGCTTTGTCACATCGAAAAAAAACTCTTCATTTTCAACGGAAAACCTTGGGGTCTGGAGGGGAACCATTTCGACGATACAGGAGTCTATGGATGGTTGTGGTGAAAAGCAAATACGGGGGACCTCCTCCAAAATCCGACATGAGGCTTTATATGCGACGCCAACGGTCAGACGGGAATATTCCTTTGTCTCTGGGGATGCAATAAGGCGTTGGGCGAAATCTTTCTGATAGATTAAAATAGCCTTGGAAAAGGAGGTTGCAAGGAATTTAAATGTTATGGGCGAGGATATCTGGAACGGGAGGTTTGAGACGATTTTGGTAAATCGCGGCAGCGTCTGAAAATCAACACAACACGCGTCTGCATGCAGTAATGACACGTTATCTGGAAGCGTTGGTACTAGCCCTTTGATAAGCAGCGGGTCTATCTCTATGGCAATGACCTGTTTTGCCTGCTGGGCTAACAAACGAGTAATGATTCCCTTTCCCGGACCGATTTCCAGAACCACGTCCTCTTTCGAAAGTCCTGCATAGGCGACCTCCCGACGTGCGACAGAAGAATCAATAAGAAAATGCTGACCATACCGTTGTCGTACCATTCTCTCAGGTATGATGGTCCCGGGTCATCGGCAGACGGGTGAACACACGGTATTTTTGATTTGGGTCTGTTAACTCCAATTCGATCCTCTTCGAGATAAGCTTATCTGGTGAACGAAGGAAATCAATACGGTCCTGCATCTCCTTAAACGAGGTAAACGGCTTTTTTTTCCGCTCCTCAAGGATCTCCAGCATCATCTTTTTCCCCAGACCAGGTAACAGCTCAAGGACATGGAACCGTGTTGAGATCGCAGACGCCTCGTTGAAGAACTTGACGTAACGCTCCTCGTTGTTATGGACGATATCCAGGAGGACATAAGGGAGTTCCCCATGGGCAGTCGAGGTAAGATCCTCGAAGTTGATACGACCCTTTATCTTCTCTATTTTTGTCCGCAGTGCCGGGTCTTTCCCGACATAAATACGTTCACCGATGGTAAATGTCGCGTCTCTCTTTGGTATCAACTCAAGAAACGTAAACTGGCTTTCCCCGATGCCGTAGACGATCGGATTTCGCTTAAAGGCTGGGAGATCCCCCCGTCCTTTTGCCAAATAATCCAGGACATAGACATAATCTTCCATGTTTACCAACCCCCACCACTATTCAAGAGAATATTTATTCA
>MUGD01000016.1 GCA_002900555.1 Thermoplasmata archaeon M9B2D
GCAGCTTGGAAAGGGACAAGCATTTTCCAAAGACCTCATGGCGCCCACTCTTAACTGGACCTATGCGAGCGCACCGGGAAGTTGGAGAGGGGTCATAGAAGGGTGTCTGCTCTTCGGTGACCCTGCACAGATCATAAAAACTCCCTCACCAAGTGATGCGCCAACAAAACCGGCAAAACCAGCTGGTCCGACATTAGGAATCTGGAATGTAGAGTACACCTATATCAGTAGCTCAACGGATCCAAACGGAGATCAAATTTACTATCTGTTTGACTGGGCTGATGGCAGCAACAGTGGCTGGCTTGGGCCGTACTCCTCAGGCCAGACGGTCACCGTGTCCCATACCTGGACCGTCCTTGGCGTCTATGAGGTCAAGGTACGGGCGCGAGATATCTGGGGTGCCAGTAGCGACTGGTCTGACCCACTTGAGGTCACGATTACGGATAACACCCCACCAGAGATCCCTGAGATAACCGGGACGACTGAGGGTAAACCAGGCAACGAGTACCTCTATAGCCTTCTGACAACAGATATGCAGGACCAAGAGGTCTATTTCTTTGTTGACTGGGGGGATAACACCACAAGTGGTTGGCTTGGTCCGTATGTCTCAGGTACGCAGATTCATGTTACCCATTCCTGGGCTGAGAAAGGAACCTACACGGTGAAGGCGAAAGCAAAGGATAGCATGGATATGGAGAGCGACTGGGGCAGCCTTACGGTTGTCATGCCGATGAGCTACCGGTTCTCGCTGCAGGTGTTCCTCCAGCAGCTCTTGGAGATGTTCCCGCGGATGTTCCCGATTCTGCGGAACCTCATGGGGTACTAAACCAACCCCTACCTCTCTTTTTTTCTTCTTTTTATAAAGTGGTTTGTTGTCGATTTTGTTGTAGTGCTGCGTACGTTACAGCTGCCTTCAACCCGGTTTTCCTGTTTTTGATACTCCTTAGAATGACAATGCGAGAGTACGTTTCAAGAGAAAAGAGGATGTACGCACTACTGATACCTCTATCATTCTGATAAAAATAATAAGGTGTCTGGATAAAGAGGGACTCGCATACTTCTCATGACAATTTGTTTTGGTAAAGAACAGTAAGGGTTCTAGAGGATATCAACTGCTGTTGTTACCGGTACAGATGACATGCTTGATGAAGTATCATCACCTGCTCCCCGTCTTGTTGAGGTGGCATCACTGCAGGATTCGTAAAACTCTTTTCTCGTCGTGTTTCTTTTATGAGAGGTGATTGATTTCCCTCATAAGATGCTTGTTTCATAGAAATAAAAATAAATAAGGTGATTACTGTAGGAATTTACAAAGGAAAAAAGCCGCAAAAGAATGATGTACGATGAAAGAGGTTTTTTTTATAGCAGACAACCGATACCTATTTAATGAGATAAGGGAGAAATGCTTTTTTTTTTTAGCTCCCTCGAAGAAAAAAATTAGTTCGAGAGTTCAGATTCTCTCCTGTATGATTTTTTCATTTTCAAAGAAAAATAATTTTTTATCTTGGGAAAAATGTCCGGAATACGTGGCATCTTTTCTGATATATTTTCAATGTGTTATGTACTAGTTTGGCTTAAAATCCTCTTTCTTTACAAATGCCATAACAGCGACTATGATGGTAATAATTAACAGTATTACAAACATTCCAACAAATAGTATGTTTCCTTTATCTGCATAATACCCTGGACTTGCAATCAAAGTATACAGCAGCATTCCTAGTGATATCAGATACATGGTAAAGCCCCATGTTTTCTTCGTTTGTATGCCAATGGCACCTATGAGTAAGGTCACCCCTGTAGCTAGTTCAGCGAACATATGCATGCCGATTCTCAGTGGCTCGGTATCTAGTTCAGGTATGGAATCTGTTATTAAGAACATCGTCCACATCCCGATCATTGAACTACCAATGATGAATGAATATATCACAGCGATAGGTTTGATTTTCATAACGTCTCCTCTTCGTTACGATTTTCTAAGTGTTTATAAACATTCTCTTTTTGTATTCTCTTCAGGAAAAGATTCTTGTTGTACATATTTTCTCATCCTGATAAACCTGGTCTACCGTTTTTTCCTTTGCACTTTTTTAGCAATGAACGATTTTAATATATCATACTATCAATTACCCAATTTTTTTCTGTATACTAGACATAGGTATTGCGTTCTTCTTTTTTTTTTTATGGAGAACTACGTACTAGACAATCTTTATTATACAAATCATTATCAAAATAAGTATCTATAATATATAAAAAAGGTTAAAGACTGGGATGTTTTTAGAAAAAAGATTTGAAGAATAAAAAACAAGTTACAAAGGATAATGAACTAAAAAAAGAAAAAAGGAAAAGATTGTTTCTCTTTCCTTTACGCCCTTAGCAGATAGCGAAGTAGGGGGAATGCATTGGGGAATTGTTCGAACAACCAGCTAAGGAAGGGTGTGGTTATACGGAATTTCAATGGCATGGTGACCGTCAGCGTCGCCCAATCACTCTCTGAGTCATGTTCGTCTTTTGCTTTCGCCCTGATAGTAAAGGTTCCCTTCTCGGACCATTCATGATCAACCGTTAACAGGTGGCCAGATGCGTATGGTCCAAGCCATCCGCTGTTCGTTCCATCAGCCCAATCCACATAAAAGTAGATTTGATTCTCTTCAGGGTCTGTTGTTGTGACATTATAGGTATAGGTCTCCCCGACTTTTCCTTCAGAGGGTCCTGTGAGTGTCGGTATTACCGGTGGATCGTTTGGTGCAGTCGAGGTGGTAAACTCCCATATCGGACCGACTGATGATAAACCAAAGCTATCCCAGGAGACGATTTTCCAGTAATGGGTGGTTAGTGGGGTCATTGTCCCGGGGGTGTAGGAAGTACCGGTTTGGTTGCTTACCACTTTGGGTGGAGGGCTTGTCTCCCCGAAGTACACATCGTATCTGACCGTGTCACCGTCGGGGTCTCCGCCAGTCCAGCTGAGAATCTTGTTAAGGGGGACATCTGTTGACTCGTTCGCAGGATTTGGGTTGCTTGGTATGTTTGGGGCACTATTTCCTCTAGTTGTAAACTGCCATACCGGTCCAGATACAGTTGCGCCTTTATCATCATGGACCACGATCTGCCAGTAGTAGGTTGACTCTAAATCAAGATCCCCTGGAACGTATGTTGTTCCTGTCTGGTCATCTGAAACAAGCACATCTGGTGTTGCGTCATCTTTCTCGAAGTATACATCATAATACAGGGTATCGAACCAGTCTGGGTCAGAGCACTGCCAGCTTAATGTCGGGTCTAACTTCACATTTGTCGCCCCATTCGCTGGATTTGGACTGCTTGGTGCATTTGGTGGCCTGTTGCTTCCAACCCGTACACCCGCTGTTTCATCAACATACCCGCCAGATGATGCGAAGACCGCTGCAATGACAAACGCGTTATCTTGTGTAAGACCCGCAAACGTATGACCATATCCATCATTAAACAACGCACCATTCCATATCATTGAACTTGACCATGATCCACTAGCTGGAACAGAAATTGCCTGATTAAATGCATACTGTAAAAACGGGAATGTATAAAGATGACCTGCTGTGTCGTACCATCCCATTGAAGATTCAATCTCTGTTACGTAACAACGCAGGTAACCAGTATAGGCGCTTGCTTGATTGTTCGTGACAGTGACTGTGATATTCATCGTTGCAGACCCAAGCCAGACGGTGCTGACTGTCAGATCGATATTTGGAACGGTTCTTGCTCCGCAAGTAATGATACTTGAATTAAACCTACTCATATCACCGGGGATACTACTAGTACTACCGACATCAGTTCGATATTTGCCATCCCAAAACACTGTTGGATAGCCAGTAAGTCCTAATTCGGTTATTGCACGGGTATATGCATGAGTGTTTTTATCACAAACAAATGAGACGTAGTAAAAATCATGCCAACCGCCCTTATACAGTGCTTTCAAAGCTCCATGTACATATTTGCAGTATCCGCACCATGTGGCAGTCCCATATTCTCCAATGACCGTATGAGTCGCCATGTCATTTCCTTGGTTTTTCTCGTCACCTGATTGTGCAACAGCCCCAAAAGTGGTACATAATAAAATACCCACTATACAGATTGGTATGATTTTTTTCATATTATAATTCCCCTATTGATGTAGTAGGTAATTCTTATATAAATATCTTACTGTTTTAGCGGATTATAGGATATAGGTTGTCTTTTATAAAAAAAGAAGATGGTATTGTCTCCATTAAACCTGAAGGAAATACCGAAGTATCGGGAAGGCATATGGAAACTGTTCGAACAACCATTGTAGAAACAGATAGGTAATACCAATGTTCCTCGGCATTTTCACATCCAAGGTCGCCCATTCACTTTCCGCACCAGGTTGATCTTTAACTTTCGCTTGAACTGTGTATGTTCCCTTTTCGCTCCATGCATGAGTCACAACGAAGGCTTCTCCAGAGTTATACGGACCGACCCATTCTGTTATGGTGCCATCGCCCCAGACAATGTATCCGTAGACTGTATCTCCATCTGGGTCTATCGCGGTGATAGTATATTTATATAAACTACCTGGCTCTCCTGTGGTCGGACCAGATATGGTTGGTTTTTCAGGAGCGGTGTTTGGGTTGATTGAAGTGGTAAACTGCCAAAGTGGTCCGTCAGCAGAATTCTGATCTTGATCCCATGCGACAATCTTCCAATAATAGGTGGTGTTATATGCAAGCGTACTAGGATCATATGTGGTAGCTGATTGATTTGCAGAGATTTTTGGTGGTGTGTTTGTAAGGCCGAAGTATACATCATAGGTGATGGTGCTCCCAGGAGAACCTCCCCCAGTCCAGCTTAGGTCTACGTTCGAATCAACGTTGGTAGCCCCGTTTTCAGGGCTTGGGTTTTTTGGTGTGTATGGTCCTTGTCCCCCAATCAACACTCCGGTTGCATCATCGACGTAATACGCGTTAAATGGGTTGCTACTTGGTGGATACGAGTACCCTTGATGCCATTCATCATTAAATACAGCGCCAATGACCATGATGTTGTTTTCAGTAATGCCTGGATATCCATGAGCTGCACCGTCCCATTGAATGGTATTGCTCCAGGAACTACCTGCAGGTATTGACAGCGCTTGATTAAATGCAAAATCTAAAAACGCATACGTATAGGGAAATCCCCCTGTATCGATCCATCCCATACTTGATACAATCTCTGTGATATACACCCGGATATGACCGCCGTAGGTTGTAGCTTCGTTATTGAAAACTGTCGCGTCAATCTCCATGGTGGTCCCACCAACCCATGAGGCGAAAATCTCGATGTCAACATCTTCTACGATCCTGCTGCCGCATGAATTGATACTGGTGATGTATGCTGCTTTGGCGCTAGAGGTGCTCCCGGCACCGACATTAACCTTGTAACCCCCATCGAACCATAATGTCGGCCATCCATACGCGTTGTAATCGTTGATACATCGTTGATAGGCAACGGTGTTTTTATCAGTGACTAACGAGACATAAAAGAAGGGGTATTGTCCTTCTGCGAAAATCTCCTTTAATGCTGCATGTGCATATTTGCAATAACCGCACCAAGTTGCTGTCCCAAACTCTCCAAAAACCGTATGGGTAAAGTCCCGGGTTGTTTGTTGATTATCTTCTTTTGTATAAACATTATCTGGTATGAAGGCAGCTCCTAAAGTGGTATATACTACTATACCGACAAGAATAATTGATATGCTTTTTTTCATATAATCCCCTTTGAACTAAATACGTAATACTTGTATTAATAGATTTCTCTTTGCCTTTCCCTACTACATGATACATATTCTCTAAGAAAAAAAGGAAAAAAAGAGTAAAGAAGAGAGGGTTTCTATCAGCTGTTTACTTTTATAATAAACAATAAGACAGTTGCATTTCGTTGGATTGTCGCTGAGGGACCATCAGGCACCCATGCATCTATCTTTATGCTGGTGGCGCCTAACCCAAGGATCACCCCTGTTTTTATGGTGACACTTGAATTCGCAGGGATTGTAAGATTTGTCCCGGATGTTGTTTTCCCAAGAAACGCCCCGCCGTGTAATGTGATATTCCAGTTCACATTTGAGATTGCGATATCCCCCGGGTTTGTAATCTCTGCACTGACTCTGAAGAGACCGCCTTTGACATTTTCCAGTTGAACACTTGGTCCGCTGATTTCAATGGTCAAGGGATCTGACCAGGGACCATCAATGGTGTCATCCTTTGCTTTCAGTTTCATGTTATAGGTTCCACCAAATGCCCATGCATGTTCTGCTTCGACGGTTGCACCAGATGGATATGGCCCAAGCCAGCCGCTGTCTGTACCATCGCCCCAATCGAACAGATAGTAGATGTCATCGCCATTGGGATCGGTTGTGCTTCCTGAGTATGTATAGTTGATGTTCACTAGTCCGCTGGTTGGTCCAGAGGGTGGGTTGGGTTTGTTCGGAGCGCTGTTTGACTGTGGTTGTGCGGCAACGGTTTCATCAGCATAGTATGCCCAAAAAGGATTTCCTGATGGGGGATTTGAGTAGGATTGCTGTGGCGTATCATCAAATACTGCGAGGATGACTTGAATGTTTTCAGAGGATATTCCCGGGTAGCCTGCAGCAGCTCCGTCCCATACAACAGTGTCTGAAATCATGCCTGCTGCTGGGATATCAATGACTTGATTCACAGCGAAACTTAAAAATGCGTGATAATAGGGGTTACCGCTATAGTCGTTCCAATAACTTGAGACTAATTCGATTACATAGATTCTCAGCCGTCCCGGGTAATTACTTGCATCATTGTTTGCAACACTGTAGTTTATCTCTATTTGTGCGTTTCCAAGCCATGAAACATTCAACTCTGCGACTACATCAGGCACGGTACGGGACCCTGATAAATCAAGATATGAGTAAAACGTATTTATGTCCGTTCCAGGGAGAACATATTGCCCGCCGTCCCAGTACGATGTTGGTACATATTTAGGATTAAATTCATAAAATCTCGTTTGGGCTTCCAGGTTTTTATCATATACTAGCTCAGTGTATTCAAAATCATAGTTTCCTGATCCATAAATGCTATGCCAGGCGGTGTTAGATGCAGGGCAGGAAGGACACCATGTTGCTGTTCCGACTTCTACAAGAACTGTATGGGTATAATCAAGTTTTTCTGTATTGTTTTCGTTTATGATTGTGTCGTCATTTGGTAGGCCAACAGCTCCAAACGCGGTATACAATAAGATACCAGCGATACAGATTGGTAGGATTTTCTTCATAAATATTTCCCCTATATAATTAATAAATGATCTCGTATTTATGAACGTTTCTATCTTCTAGACTAGTTTTTTTTGAAATTTTTCTATCATTTTCATTATAATCCCTTAATAAATATTCTAACCAAAATGGTTGATTGTAATCTTTGTAGGGCAGGATGGTTTCTTTTATACTATCAAATCTTTCATTGATTTTAACTATCTTATTTTTAAGATAAAAAAATTTTATATTTTATTTTTATATTGAAGAATTTTTTAGAAAAAATAATATTATGAAAACAAATAACTTATTAAACTTAATCGAAGTACAACGGTTCCATTTATAATATATTATTATATTTTAATAATATTAAATCTTTTTTAATTTTTATCAAAAATTTTAATAAGCCCACCATCATTAGTTTCTAATAGGAGAATGATTACGTGAGATTATCAAAGAGAAAACAGATAAGAATAATAGGCAAGGGATATATTTCCATATTTCTCTGCATTGTTGTCATAACAAGTGCAGTAACCACAGCAACAACATTACAAGTTCGAAACGGAGAAACAATCGGGTTTCAAACACATAGAGAGTGTCTTAGCTATTCGTTTTCTTTTACACAACCAACCATTTCTCTGAAAACCGAATCTGATTCTTTGTACTCGAAAATTCAGATGTCTGGGTGCATGAATTTAGGCAAACAAGCTGGCGATCCTACCATCCCGGTGAAATTCATCCAGCTACTCCTACCCGCTAGTACAACTGTTGGCTCTGTGGAAGTCACAGGATCTACTGTTGAATTTAATTTAGAGGGCATCGATTTGACACAACAGCCTATTTATCCGTATCAGAACGAAGTACCCGTAAACAGTGACGTCCCCGGTGAGTTTCTTTTGAACGACGAATTATATGCGTCTAATCAACTCTACCCTGCAAAAAACCATGGAGAGTACCATATCGGATACTCCCGCGGATACGCGATTCTTGACATGGCCCTGTTCCCGATGCAGTACATACCAGCAGCAGGAGAAGCCTTTTACTACCCTGAAATGACCGTAACCATACACCTCAAAGAACAAAGTGGGTCTCACCCCCTTTTCCGCAACAATCCAAATGATAAAAAATGGGTACAATCACTTGTAAGTAACCCGGAGATGACAGCAACGTATCTTGGTGCTCCACCCTTTGAATACCCTGGGGGACTGTGTGATCCGACTGATCAGTACGACTATGTCATCATCACAACAACCCAGAACGGGTTGAACTACTGGGATATCGGAGGAACCCTTACCTATAACTGGAACAGCCTGATGGACAAGCATAACGGTGAAGGGTTGCAATGCACGTTGGTGACAAAACAGGATATCTTCGCCTGCCCTGATTATTATAATTCAACCGCGCTATTTAACGACACCCAGGCTCGCATCAGAGAGTTCTGCAGGGATGCCTACCAGGACTGGGGAACAGAATATGTCCTTATAGCGGGTGATTCTGACACTATGCCTGCCCGACAGCTGTACTATTCATACGAAGGGAATGTCGACTCTGATTTGTACTGGAGCAACCTTGATAAGAATTTCAATGCGGATATGGATACCCGATGGGGTGAAGAGGGAGATTTGGGATTTGATGTCTATTCTGAGTTATATATCGGACGTATCGTCTGTGACGAACCACAGGATGTCTCCAACTGGTTGACAAAAAGCTTCTACTATGCAGATAGCACGGACTACGACTATCTAGATAACGCAGCGTTCTATGGCGGTGATTTAGGATGGAACTGTCAGGGTGATGATTTCATCGATTATAGTGCGATAAAAACAACAACAAACTGGCTTGGCCCCATTCCCGGTGCCCATGGTGCATACCCAAGCTGGCTTGGGCTCCAGTACGGTTTTGAGACATGGAACCAGGTAAATCCCGGTAACATGTACAATCTGTCAGTGAAATGGACCGCAGAGCCACCAAACCCAGGATGGCAGGGAGGAAGTGAAAGTGCTGCGATTACTGGTCTACGAACCGCTATTAACAGTGATAAGGTCACACTTCTGAGTGGTGTTGCCCATGCAAACCATCAAATGTCCTTAGATGTCTATGATACGGTCTGGGCCACGCAATACACAAATACAAAGCCGTTTTTCATTCACGATTGGGGATGCCACTGTGGTGATTTCGATGCAGGAGATGGTATCCTAGAGGTCATGCTCTTTAATTCCGATACCAAACTTGCCTTTGGCTGCGTCTACAACACCTGCTACGGATGGGGGTCTTTTGATGATACGAACTCGTCAAGTACCTTGCAGCAAAAAAGCTTTTGGGATTATTTCTTTGACACTGAAAACAATTCGCAGGATTTTGGCAACTGGCAGCTTGGAAAGGGACAAGCATTTTCCAAAGACCTCATGGCGCCCACTCTTAACTGGACCTATGCGAGCGCACCGGGAAGTTGGAGAGGGGTCATAGAAGGATGTCTGCTCTTCGGTGACCCTGCACAGACCATAAAAACTCCCTCACCAAGTGATGCGCCAACAAAGCCAACAAAACCTGTTGGTCAAATGTTAGGGATCTGGAACGTTGAGTATCCCTACACCAGTAGTTCAACAGATCCGAATGGGGATCAAATTTACTATCTGTTTGACTGGGCAGATGGCAGCAACAGCGGCTGGCTTGGTCCGTATTCCTCAGGCCAGACGGTCACCGCGTCCCATACCTGGACAGTCCTTGGCGTCTATGAGATCAAGGTACGGGCGCGCGATATCTGGGGTGCCAGTAGCGACTGGTCTGACCCACTAGAAGTCACGATCACGGATAACACCCCACCAGAGATCCCTGAGATAACCGGGACGACTGAGGGTAAACCAGGCAACGAGTACCTCTATAGCCTTCTGACAACAGATATGCAGGACCAAGAGGTCTATTACTTTGTTGACTGGGGGGATAACACCACCAGCGGTTGGCTTGGTCCGTATGTCTCAGGCACGCAGATTCATGTTACCCATTCCTGGGCTGAGAAAGGGACCTACACGGTGAAGGCGAAAGCAAAGGATAGCATGGATATGGAGAGCGACTGGGGCAGCCTTACGGTTGTCATGCCGATGAGCTACCGGTTCTCGCTGCAGGTGTTCCTCCAGCAGCTCTTAGAGATGTTCCCGCGGATGTTTCCACTCCTGCGGAACCTCATGGGGTACTAAACAGCCCTCCCTCTTTTTTTTTTTAATAAAATAGAAAATACCTCGGTTAAAAATCGATCAGTAGTCTACTGGGAACGACGGAGAATCTGACCGTTTCTTTAGATGTCCACATTCTGAACAGATACTATGACGGTGATCAAAGCATCTTTCGCAGACAAGCCGTCCACAGAGATGACAGGTGAACATGCTCCCTGGTCGTCCACACATGGAACATAACCCAACAACATCGGCCATTACCCTTCACCTCCCAAGTGACACAAGTTTTTTCCGTAATTCTTCCAAAGGCATCTCAGTGATAACAAGTGGCATGTTCTCCCGTTCTGCAAGCTGCACAGCCAGCGAGTCCACGCCACCTGGTTGATGATACACCACGAGAGATGGTTTCACCGGATGGATACGTATCGCGATCATCGGGCTTCGACCAAACTGTATTTTCGTAAACACCAATGCCCGTTCCGTGCTCCACCCATACAGTTTTGGATAGTTAGTGGCAGTCAGAGTTTTAATCGTCTCAACCCCATCGATAAGTGTAAAACCTTTCACGGTCCGATCAAGACTGATGCTTGCTGAAGTTGCGACTTTTCCGTTGATTTCTTTAATGAGTTTTTGAACAGGTATCGCATACGGATATTCCATGATATCGATGATGCCATCTTGGGTCTTTACCATGAATTGATATTTCTGAATGGTTACACCACCATGTTTTTTCTCATCAATTTCTAAGAACGCATCGATAATCCGTTTCACGGAATGGATTCCAGGAGATTTCCTTCTCCCCGATTCATAATCGCTAATGACGCTTTGAGCAATCCCAAGGAATTTTGCTAAATCTGCTTGAGCGATATCAAAGGTGGTACGCCATTTACGCAAGGTTTCCCCTGGTTTTGGGCTCAGAGTTACCTCACCTGCGATTTTCTCTGCCAATACTTCCTTAACACCCATACGTATCAGAAACCTACAATGAATGTCGATATATTATATCGACAATCTATTAATACGTTTCCATTAACAACAAAGAAAATTGAGGGGAAAATCAGCTCTTCCACCCGTATTTAAACACCCATTCAGTAAACTGCTCCCCTGCCTCAGTCTCAACATCGACGTTTCCTGCGTTGATTTCGTTTTTCCCGTCGTTGTCACAATCCCCGATGCATATGACCGCCATCCAGCCAAACGTAGGAAGCACTGCTTCCTGGATGTATGTCGTCTCATTCCACTGCAGAACATACGTAAGGCCAGCGCCAGCGACCACTTCATTAAGGCCATCATCATCGGTATCACCGACATCGATTCCTTCAATCACTGGTTTTCCTTCAGGCCAGGTTTTATCAAATTGCGTCTCATACCCACTGCCGTTCCATTTAAAAATCGAGATACGCGGCGTCCAGAAGCTTACCAGGATTTCTGCTTTTCCATCGTTATCGCAATCCTTACAGACACATCCAAATGGTGCACCCTGACTTTGCGAATATTGCTTTATCACCGTCGACTGAAACGTTAAGTTTTTTGCATCCCAGTCTAATACAACCAGCTTGCCAGCATAGGCACACGCGATTTCATTTAACCCATCATCATCCACATCACCAAGACCAGCCATATATACATAGCCGTCTACATCAGGATCCTTCCATTCTGAGACTCTCTTAAGAAACAGTCCATTCCAGCGAAACACCGTGATCTCCGCGACAGGGCTTTCTTCTTGCCATCCAGGACCACCACTAAGGATCAGTTCATTTTTTCCGTCATTGTCGTAGTCACCAATAAGACAATCCGCACTCCCACCATTATTAAAAAATATGTACGGGTTTACCCCGATCAACCTATAGTCCAACGCGAAATACCGATATAGTGCAGTATACCACGTCGCAGCTATCTCGTTTTTCCCATCATTGGTCACATCACCAATCGCCATCCCACCGGCGTCACAGCGGACGAACGGATAGAACGGTGGATGCAACCTACGAACCTGACGATATGTCTGTTTAATCTCATCCCATTTCATAACACGGATGGTACAATCCCTTCCGCTGATAAGCAACTCGTTTTTCCCATCATTATCACAATCTCCAATCGGCTGCGGCCCTTGATACCGTGCATCCGTCCGGGGGTTGTTTCCATACTCCATCATCCACTGCAGACCGTAGTCTTCGCTTGTCACCTGAGAGGATGAGGTGGTATCAGAACTGTTCAGATAGGAATAGGCACTTGTTATCCCAATACCACTAAAGAAAATAGCGAACACTATCAGCGTACTAGGAATTACATTCTTCATATTTCCCCTAGAATAATTTAGGGCGTACCTCCTTATAAACATATCGTTTCTGACAAAAAGAATTCTCTTCAAAGATAGACATTAACCTCTATAAAGATAAAACTTTAAACCTTTTGTCCATTCCAGACCAGTCAAGACCTATGACAAGTGAAGCTATGCAGAAGGAATACGACCTGGAATACTTTCATGCCAATGGATACCAAAGAAAGAAATGCAAAGCATGTGGGGATTATTTTTGGACATTGGACGGTAAAGCAGAATTCTGTGGGGATCAACCCTGCACACCATTTAATTTTATTGGCAACTCACCTGCAAAAAAACCGCTCACTCTTACAGAGGTCAGAGAAGGATTCCTCTCATTTTTCGAAAAACACCATCATTCACGATTACATTATCCTGAAACCGGGCAACGCTGCCCAGTGGTTGCCCGATGGCGATCGGATATCTATCTCACCATTGCATCCATCGCTGATTTTCAACCACATGTCACATCTGGAGTAGTTCCTCCCCCAGCGAACCCGTTGGTCATCTCACAGCCCTGCATCCGTCTCAATGACCTTGAAGAAGTCGGGAGAAGCGGTCGCCATCTGACGACTTTTGAGATGATGGGACATCATGCGTTCAACAAACAGACAGATGAAATATACTGGAAGGAGGAAACTGTCGCATATTGCGATGAGTTTTTCAGAAAGAAAATAGGGATCCCTCGAGAGGCAATCAATTACAAGGAGCAACTCTGGATCGGTGGAGGAAACGCAGGTCCTTGCCTTGAGGTTCTTGCCGGTGGACTGGAGATAGCGACCCTTGTATTCATGAACATGAGAGAAGATGAGCATGGAAAAACGACCCTTGAAGGGAAACACTATGCACCAAACCCGTTAAACATCGTTGACACCGGGTATGGTTTAGAACGCATCGCATGGTTTACCACCGGGACACAAACAGTATACGAAACCGCATTTCCTCGTATGCTTTCATTCCTGCAGGAGACCCTGACAGATACATCAGATACACTGAGTATTTATGCCCTTGCAGACCATACCAAATGTCTTTCGTTTATGCTTGGCGATGGCATCGTCCCGTCCAACGTGAAATCAGGATACCTTGCACGGTTAATTATCAGGCGATCCTTGCGTTTCATTGAGAAATTACAGCTACGATTAGGCTTACGACAACTCGTCGAACAACAACTAGAATACCTTGCAGAGGAGTTCCCCACCTTAATTCAACGCAGGGAACAGATCGGTGAAATCTTAGACATTGAAACAAAACGATTTTTCGACACCCTTTCGAAAGGAGAGGGACTTATAAAACGGATTCTAAAAGACAAACAGACCATCGATTCATCCTCCCTTATTATGCTGTACGACACCCATGGGATGCCCCCTGATGTTGTGCAGAACATCGCCCAGAAAGAAAATGTCTCTGTTGTCATTCCACCAAATTTTGATTCCATGATTGCTGAACTGCATTCCCATGAAAAAGTAGAGGAACAAACATCAGAGACACGAACCGATTTGCCAGCGACACATCCTCTCTATTATGACGATCATTATATCAAAGAATTTGACGCAACAATACTTTGGAAACAGACCACCTCCCGTGGAACGGAGGTAATCCTCGATAAAACAGCGTTTTATCCAGAGGGTGGTGGACAGCCAGCAGATAAAGGAGTCCTTGTCATTGACGGCAAACCAAACCCGGTAATTCAGGTCGAGAAAGCAGCCAATTCCATTATCCATGTGCTTGCGTCTTCATCCCCTATTGATGGCGCAATAAATGTATATGGGAAAATCGACTGGGATTTCCGTTACACACTCATGAAACATCATACCGGGACGCACGTGGTCAACGGCGCACTGCGCAGATTGTTTGGGCAACACATCTGGCAAGCGGGATCTCAGTTGGGAGTGACAGAGGCACGATTTGATTTTGCCCATTATAAACCAATCGCCGAGGATGAGGTTCAGAAAATCGAACAGGTGGCAAACGATTGTATCAGACAAGCAGTTGCTGTGGAAAAAAAAGTAATGCAGCGCAATGATGCAGAACGAGAGCATGGGTTTAGACTTTACCAAGGGGGAGTCCCACCAGGCAATCTTATTCGTGTACTTAACATCCCTGGCATCGACGTCGAAGCATGTGGTGGAACACATCTAAACAATATTAAGGAAATCGAAAAAATACGTATCCTTCGGACAGAACGAATCGCGGATGGTGTCAATCGAATCACTTTTGCAGCTGGTACGATGGCAGATATTTATCAGAAAGAAGAACACGAGTTGTATTACCGTGTTATACAACTCCTCTCACCGGTCGTTACCGTTTCAAACCATGAGAACCTCACTGAACAACTACGAGAAACAGGAAAGATGTTTTCTGTCTCAGCGAATCAACTTGAGAAAACCCTCCAACGGTTTTTAAATGAGATACCTGCGATGAAAAAGACCACTGTCGCAACGCTTGTTGATGCCTCTACTTACGTGTTTAATGAGTGGAAGAGCGCCCAGAAACAGAAGAAAATTGTTTCAGAAGACGTCATTGAACGTCTGATTCATGAGGCATACCAGATTCCAGGGGAAGCTCTTCGGATAGTAACAGGAATCTGTGACACGGATGCTATTAGGATAGCAGGGACGATTATAAAACAACCGGGATATATTGTTCATATCTACGATGGGAAAAAGCTTGTCTCAGCTGCATCAGATAATGTAGACATCGACCTTCGGCCTCTTGCATCGGAACTAGGAAAGATACTCGGCGGCAGTGGTGGTGGAAAACCAAAACTCACCCAATGCGGTGGGCCTAAAAAAGAAAAGATACAAGAAACATTAGAGAAAGCCAAAGAATTGACGATACGTTTTATTAAAAAACAATAAAAAAAAGAATTTTTATTATAGCGGTTTCCAAAGTTCTATAGCGATGATTACAACTCCGGTGACGATACACGCAAATATCACAAACCAGGGTGGTATCTTAACTGCGGTTTTTTCCTCTGCGTCAAAGTATCGTATTAATCCCGCTCCGGAGTGAAATCCTTCACCTTTTTTCTCTTGCGCCATACAATCACGTTAACGTAGAGGATGTTGTTGTAGTATTTTAGGTTTACGATGCTTTTTTTCCAATGACACGAGAGGTATAGAGCAAACATCTAAATATCGTAGGTAGATACATAGTTTTGAGGGTGTTACCCACATGAAAGAAACAGATTCTCTTATTAAAAAAGCATTGAAATTCAAAGAGAGTGGACTGACGGATTATGAGATCGCAGAAGAACTCAACGTGTCAAAAGAGACAGCAGCCTGGCTTCTTACCCGCGGAAAGGAAAAAAAACCGGAAGGTGAACTGAAGGTTGGTTGGCGCTCCATTGGTGTCTCACCATCAAGAATCGGGTCTATCTCCTATGCGTTATCTGATATTATACTTGAGGAAGTGGAAAAAAAGGAAATGGATCTTGACGTGGTTGTTGGTATTGCGATTAATGGGATTCCTTTTGCGTTGTACGTTGCAGAGGAATTAGGTCTTGATTTTGCGGTCTTCCGACCACATCATGAAAAAACAGGTGCGTTCTGCTCGAACTATGCGACCATAGCTAATAAAAAAGTGGTTCTGATTGATGATGTTATCGGATCTGGTGACACCTTGAAAAGCGCAATTAAAGCAGTCAAAGCCGAGAAAGGGATCCCTGTCTTATGCGTCTGTGTGTTAAATAAACGATCCATGAACGATGTCGGTGGCGTGCCACTTCGCTCGTTGATTCGGGCACGAGCCATCTAACATCATCATCACTAGGGGATTTCCTGATGCATTGGGCAGATGTTTTAGCTGAAGAACTATTGAAAAAGCAGACAAAGCATGTATTAGCGACAGGCATCACCCCTTCAGGTCCGATTCACATTGGAAACATGCGGGAGATCCTTACCACGGATGCAGTGTATCGTTGTCTCGTGGAAAAAGGTGGCGATGCAGAGTTCATCTATATCTGTGATGATTACGATCCGCTCCGAAAGGTGTACCCATTTCTACCTTCATCCTACGAGCAGTATATCGGCAAGCCTCTTTCGGAGATTCCATGCCCCTGCAGCAGCCATAAAAGCTATGCAGAACACTATCTTGTCTCATTCTTAGGGTCGTTACATACGATTGGGGTCAACCCGCGCGTTTATCGCGCAAGTGAGATGTATTACAAAGGCGAGTATACAGAGTCTATCCAAATCGCACTTGAGAACACCACAAAAATCAGAAACATCCTTGAGTCGCTCTCTGGGAGAAAGATGCCGAAAGACTGGCTGCCCTACAACGTCAAATGTGAAACCTGCGGTCGGCTTTCCACTACCCATCCGAGCATGTATGAATATCCCATGGTCGAGTACACCTGTGACTGTGGGCATAGCGGTGAGGTAGACATCCGGAAAGGTGGACAAGGGAAACTTCCCTGGCGGGTGGACTGGCCTGCACGCTGGAGGATGCTTGACGTCACCTTTGAGCCATGCGGCAAGGACCATGCAACGGTCGGAGGCACCAGGGAAACCGGTGCGAAGATATCAGAGGAGGTCTACCACTATCCCCATCCAGGTTTACTGGTCTATGAGTTCATCCTGTTGAAAGGGATGGGTGCGATGCACAGCTCCAAGGGAACCGCCGTAAGCGGTGAGGAGATGCTGCAGATGACACCCCCGGAGGTCCTACGCTTTTTGATTATGAGAAACCAACCAAATAGACATATCGTCTTTGACTCTGGTCTTGGGTTACTGACCTTAGTTGATGAATACGACAAGGAAGAAGAAGTCTATTTCGGCAAAGAAGAAGAAGCCAAAGGGATGAAGGAATACAAAAAAATCTATGAGCTCTCACAACCCTACCATATCCCGCAGACCATGCCACTTCACCTCCCCTATCGCCATCTGGTGACAGTCAACCAGATTGGAAAAACATGGGATGCGGTAAAAGAGATTTTGATACGAACCGGGCAGATCCCAAAGAAACTAAAAAAGCAAGACGAAGGCCATCTCAGGCAACGAGCAGAGCATGTACGATATTGGCTTACTACCTTTGCTCCTGACGATGTCAAGTTTGAGGTAAAAGAGGAACTCCCGGATATTACCCTTACAAAAGAACAACACACGATTCTGTCCCTGTTCAAGAAAAAAATACCGGATCTCTCCTGGGAACCTGAGACGATTCATAAAACAATCTATCAGATTTCAGAGGAAAACAAGATCCCTATTAAAATCGCCTTTAGCGCAATCTATACGATCCTCCTTGGACAGGAGAAAGGCCCACGTGCCGGTTTCTTTTTGTCAAACCTCCCGAAGCAGTTTGTCCTAAACCGTGTGACAGAAGCAATTAAATAAGGCTGCCGGTCTTTGCTTATCTATCATGAAGATTTATATCGAGACCTATGGGTGTACAGCAAACAAAAGCGATGAACGGCTGCTTATCGGTCTGATGACCCGCGACAACCATGAGGTCGTCCAGAACATCGCGCAGGCTGATGTGCTTGTGCTGCTCACCTGTACGGTCATTGGTACAACCGAACAACGGATGCTGTCCAGGTTACGGGTGTTTCAGAAAACACAGAAAAGAATCATTGTGACCGGATGTATGCCTACAGTACAATCTGATCTGATACGCTCCATAGTTCCCCAAGCATCCCTGATCCCTTGCCAGTCCATACAATATATTAATGATATACTAAAAGGAAACACACCGACGTTCACAGAATCAAAAAAAACAATGCTCCCACGATTGTACGATACCATCATAGCTCCCATTATGATAGCGGAAGGATGCAGACTTTCATGCTCGTATTGCATCACACGGTTTGCAAGGGGAACACTACGGAGCTTTCCCATCCATGAGATTGTCTCTGAGGTGAGTTGCGCAGTCAACCAGGGATGTAAAGAAATACAGCTCACAGCACAAGACACAGCGTCCTATGGCCTTGACACCGGAACAGACCTAGGTGCGTTACTTTCTCAGGTCAGTATCCTTGAGGGCACATTTCGCATACGGGTCGGTATGATGAACCCTGCGACTCTGAAAAAAAACATTGACGCTATCCTTGCAGCATATCAGCAAGAAAAAATCTACAAGTTCCTTCATGTACCTGTCCAATCTGGTGATGACGATATCTTAAAGAAGATGAACCGAGGATATACCGTTTCAGATTTTATCCAGCTTGTCCAACGGTTTCGAAACGCAGTCCCGACGCTTACGCTTGCCACTGATGTAATTGTCGGGTTTCCCACAGAAACCACGGATCAGTGTAAAAACACCATGAGACTGTTAGAGGATATACACCCAGATATCATCAATATCACTCGGTTTTCCGCTCGTCCGCTGACCACTGCAAAAAAGATGAAAGGACGTCTCCCGACCTACATTGTAAAAGAGCGATCAAAACAAATCACGGAGCTATGCGCACGACTTACTTTAGAAAAAAATAAACAACACATTGGAGACATCGTGAGAGTTCTTGTCACAGAGAAAGGAAAGCAAAACACCTCTACAGGGCGCACCGAGAGTTACAAACAAGTTGTTTTCACAGAGCAGGTATCGCTTGGCGATGTCGTTGATGTAAGAATAATTGATGCAGCACCAACATATCTTGTCGGAAAACTTATATAATGTGCATTTGTTTGTCGGATTTGTGGTGTGGAATGATACGAGTCGCCATCAACGGATTCGGTAGGATAGGAAGAAATGTACTGCGATCAGCGTTGCAACACTCCCAATATACAAAGAAATTTGAAATTGTCGCGATAAACGACCTTGGAAATACTGAGATACTCGCGCACCTTCTCAAATACGATTCCATCTATGGGAAATTCTGCGGTGATGTCAGTGCAAAACCAGAAGGAATTGAAGTAAATGGTCGTCTTATCGCGTTCTTCTCAGAAGTCAACCCTTCAAACTTGCCCTGGGGGAAACTGGATATCGATATCGTCGTTGAATCCACAGGTGTGTTTCGCACTCGCGATGGAGCAGGAAAACATCTGGAAGCTGGCGCAAAAAAAGTTATTATCTCAGCCCCTGGGAAAGACCCTGATCTCACAGTCGTGTTAGGTGTAAACGAGAAGATGTACGACCCTAACAAACACCATATTATTTCCATGGCATCCTGTACAACAAATAGCCTCGCACCACCAGTAAAAGTCCTGCATGAAAAATTCGGTATCGAACAAGGATTTATGACCACAGTACATTCATACACCGGTGATCAACGGATCCTTGATTTCCCGCATAAGGATTTGCGCAGAGCAAGAGCGGCAGCAGTTTCGATTATCCCAACGACAACAGGAGCTGCCAAGGCAGTGTCGTTGGTCATTCCTGATTTGAAAGGAAAAATCGACGGCATCGCACTCCGTGTTCCTACGCCGGATGGATCAATTACGGATTTTTCCTGCGTGCTGAAAACACCAGCGACAACCTCTGAATTAAACAACGCATTCAAAGAGGCGGCCAAGACATCCTTAAAAGGCATCCTGCAATACACAGAAGAGCCGCTGGTCTCAGTTGATGTGGTCGGCAACCCACATTCAGCAATTATCGATGGATTGATGACGAAGATTATCGGTGAGAAAGGGACCCTTGCCAAGATATTCTCATGGTATGATAACGAATGGGGGTACTCATGCCGGATCGTTGATCTTATCAATTACATCTACAATGAGCAAATGGTTCCAATAGAGACATACAAAAACTAACGACACCAATCATAACGGATTTTGGCATTTTTTTCCTTTATTTATAAACAACAAAACTATATCTTTAAATAAAAACACCTGATATCGGTTCTCAGAGGAGGTTTATGACATGAAAGACTATAACACGTTAGATGATTTTAATGTTGAAAACAAAACCATTTTACTACGCGTAGATTTCAACATGCCGCTGGATAAAAAAACACTCATGATTACAGATGATACACGAATCAGACTTGCGCTGCCAACTATCAAAGAGCTTGTCAGCAAGAACGCAAAGACAGTGATTCTTGCACATCAAGGAAAACAGGGAAGCTGGGATTTTATCTCACTGGAAAAACATGCAGAGACGCTGCAAAAACTCCTTGGAAAACCGGTCAAATTTGTTGATGATATTTATGGTGAAAAGGCAAAAACAGCGATAAAAGAAATGAGACCTGGAGACGTTGTTTTCCTTGATAACGTCAGAAGATACCCGGCGGAAACCGAGAAGAAAAAACCACAGGAACACGCCCAATCCGATTTAGTACAACAGCTTGCTCCGCTTGCTGACTACTTTGTCAATGACGCGTTTGCTGCGGCACATCGACCACAATGTTCATTGACTGGTTTTACCGCGGTGCTTCCCTCAGCAGCGGGTCGACTTATGGAAAAAGAACTTTCCTCACTTGAAAAAATTGTAAGCAACCCTGAAAAACCAAGTGTATTTCTGTTTGGAGGAGCGAAATTTGCTGACAGTATTGTTACCATTGATCGGCTCTTGACAAATAAGACCGCTGATTATGTCCTTCTCACAGGACTGACGGCGAATGCATTTTTAAAAGCTAAAGGTGAAAACCTTGGTGTGAAAAACGAACAGGCATTTGGTGAAGAGGGTACACCAGAGGTTTTTTCTAAAATACAAGCTGTCTATCAAAAGTTCCAAAACCAAATCCATCTTCCCGTTGATTTTGCGATTGAGGAAAACGGAAAGCGCAAGGAAATATCCGTAAACGAGTTACCTGTGGACAACAACCTTTTCGACATCGGGGAACAGACGATTCAAAACTACATAAGAATATTACAGACTGCAAAGACGATTTTTATCTCTGGACCGTGTGGGGTGTTTGAGAATCCTTTGTTTAGAAAAGGAACCGAGGAGGTATTCAAATGCATCAGTCAATCCAATGCGTTTTCTATCGCAGGTGGCGGACATACCGTCGCTGCGATTGAACAGATGAAACTACGTCAGAAGATCTCCCATATCAGCACGGGTGGGGGTGCATTAGAGAAATTTATGATGGGAGAGAAACTTGCTGTAGTTGAAGCACTCAAGGCAGCAAAACAACGTCAGCTTATCCAAGTGAAATAAAAAACATCAAAGCAAACAATCAAATACTCTTTCTTTTTTATCCTTTTTCCAAAGAAGGGCTGATAGATCAGCGGAAGATCGCCGCCTTCGCAAGGCGGAGGCCGCGGGTTCAAATCCCGCTCAGTCCATACTCTGTTATTAGGGAAAATCATAATACATGATTTTTTTAATGGACATGGTTTTACGTTTTATACAAAGGATCGTATCGTCGCACAGAATTTCTGCGAACGGTTCTATTAGTGTGTTAAGTTGTATATCTCTAATTTTGCACTTTTAGAAAGCCTCCTTTTTGTAAGAAACCAGATGTTACGTAATCCAAATCTAAAACAGCAAATCCATTTCCTCTAAACCGTTCTTATTGCAATAAACGACTGTTTTGATTACACTTTTACCTCACTGAATGTCTCGTGGCAACACGTCTCACTATTTAAATCTTCGTGTTTTGGAAGCGCAAAAAATATATGTAAGATTTATATATGATAATTATATACCGTGAGGTTACCTCGAACAATAACCTCATAAATATACAGTCCCGGATCATTCCGGTCGGCCTATGAGACTATGTCATTGCGACATTCGATGAATGGGCCATCTCAGATTTGGGCGACAGAATGGATGTGGAGGTTCAAGAAAATCAAGACGCTCTGAGGTAGACGTCTTGCGCACTCTTGAATCTGACGATCGACGTGTTGGTGATATTTAATTCACCCACCAATTCATAATAACTAATAATAGTGTGCCAGATTCTGGTTGATCCTGCCAGAGGTCACTGCTATTGGGATTCGACTAAGCCATGCGAGTCGTGAGGGTTCGGCCCTCGGCAAACGGCTCAGTAACACGTAGATAATTTGCCCTTAGGTGGAGGATACCCTCGGGAAACTGAGAATAATACTCCATAGATTTAGAATGCTGGAATGCTTTTAAATTGAAAGATTTATCGCCTAAGGATAAGTCTGCGGACTATCAGGTCGTAGTTAGGGTAAATACCTGACTAGCCTACGACGGATACGGGCTGTGAGAGCATTAGCCCGGAGATGATATCTGAGACACGATATCAGGCCCTACGGGGCGCAGCAGGCGCGAAAACTTCGCACTGTGCGAAAGCACGACGAGGGAATCCCAAGTGCTGGCTCGTAAGAGTCAGCTGTTTCTTTGTCTAAAAAACAGAGAGAGTAAGAGCTGGGTAAGACGGGTGCCAGCCGCCGCGGTAATACCTGCAGCTCAAGTGGTGGCCGCTATTATTGGGCCTAAAACGTCCGTAGCCGGTTCTATAAATGCCTGGGTAAATCGTACGGCTTAACCGTACGAATTCCGGGTAGACTGTTTAACTTGGGACCGGGAGAGGCTAGAGGTACTCCTGGGGTAGAGGTGAAATTCTGTAATCCTAGGGGGACCACCAGTGGCGAAGGCGTCTAGCTAGAACGGGTCTGACGGTGAGGGACGAAGCCCTGGGGAGCAAACGGGATTAGATACCCCGGTAGTCCAGGGTGTAAACGCTGCTCGCTTGATGTTAGTCGGGCTCCGAGCCCAACTAGTGTCGGAGAGAAGTTGTTAAGCGAGCTGCCTGGGAAGTACGGTCGCAAGACTGAAACTTAAAGGAATTGGCGGGGGAGCACCGCAACGGGTGGAGCGTGCGGTTTAATTGGATTCAACGCCGGAAAACTCACCGGGGGCGACGGTTATATGAAGGCCAGGCTGATGACCTTGCCTGATTTTCCGAGAGGTGGTGCATGGCCGTCGTCAGTTCGTACCGTGAGGCGTTCTGTTAAGTCAGACAACGAACGAGACCCTCATCTTTAGTTGCAACTGGTAAGTTCGCTTACTAGGCACACTAGAGAAACCGCTGGCGATAAGTCAGAGGAAGGCGAGGGCAACGGTAGGTCAGTATGCCCTGAATCCCCCGGGCTACACGCGCGCTACAAAGGCTAGGACAATGGGTTTCGACACCGAAAGGTGAAGGTAATCCCGAAACCTAGTCATAGTTCGGATTGAGGGTTGTAACTCACCCTCATGAAGTTGGAATCCGTAGTAATCGCGGATCAACATTCCGCGGTGAATATGCCCCTGCTCCTTGCACACACCGCCCGTCAAGCCATGCGAATTGGGTCTGAGTGAGGATACAGCTTGTTGCTGCGTTCGAACTTAGGCTTAGTGAGCGGGGCTAAGTCGTAAGCACGTTGCGACCCTAAAGAAGCAATTCTTTAGGAAAAACTCGGCTATATGCTGGAAACACCGAAGGATCCATGAATACTTTCATTTATCCTCATTAAAGGGATAAAAAGAAAAGTGACAATTTCATGGTGCGGTCAATCAGCAGGGAAGTCACGATGTGACCCCTCAGAGACTACACGCCGAGCTCCAAACGGGTTGACGGACATGAGTAAACCATATTTACTTGGTGTGATGCATGATTCAACAGAACGAAGAACCACCTACAGAATTTCATCGAAGCAGAAAAGCTATGTAGAACTTCTCGCAAAGATGATTAAAAATTCTGGTCATAATGCGTGGATATACCGCGAGGGTAGACATCGCAATATGTATATCGTTGAATTCTCAAAAACACTGATGAAGAATGTTGCGATTAAGACAAAGAAAGATAAAATCGATTACATACGCGGGTATTTCGACGCTGAGGGGAGTGTCCCACATTCTCCAAAGACAAGATTTTACATCTACTTTGCGTAAAAAAACAAAGAAGATCTATTGCAAGTTCAGCGATATCTTAATGATATTGGGATACTAACAGGGAAAATACACAATCCAAGCCAGAAAGTAGATCCTGATTATTGGCGGTTCTTTATTCGCTGTCAATCATATCATGCATTCATCGAAAAAATTGACTCATGGCATCCAATAAAATGTCAACTCTTAAGGATGATGATATAGTCCATGCCTCATGGCGACATGGGGAACTACATGAACAAGGTATCCGTAGGGGAACCTGCGGATGGATCACCTCCTACGATAAAGAATGATGGGTGAATTAAACACTATAATCACGTCGATCAAAAAGTATATTAAGGTTAATCGAATTTCCTCGGTCCTTACCCGCATCATCTTGTGTAGGGGCCGGTAGATCAGCGGAAGATCGCCTGCTTTGCAAGCAGGAGGCCATGGGTTCAAATCCCATCCGGTCCATTCCGATTTTCCAAAACGCCACCTAGTTTGACGATAAATTAGGTGGTAAGGACGTAGACCCATATCTTCGCAGAATTGGGTTGATGATCGTCCCATTGCGAATTACAGGCAATGGATTGCATACGCAACCTGGACGTAAATTGAGCCAGTGCTACGCCATTTGGTGGATTGCTCGGCTCGAGAGCTGATGAAGGTCGTGCCAAGCCGCGATATTACTCCGTGTAGGCGCAAGGAGCCTTTGATACGGAGATTACCTAATTGGACATCCTATCGCTTCGGCGATATTCGCATCAGCGAAGAGGAACCTGCCGAATTGAAACATCTTAGTAGGCAGAGGAAAAGAAATCAATTGAGATTGGGTTAGTAAAGGCGATCGAACACCCAACAGGGCAAACCGAATCCCCTAGCGACGAACTAGGGGAGATGTGGAGTTTGGACTCATTTACTCCCAAACTGGCAAACTCGAAGTCCTCTGGAAAGAGGTACCAAAGAGGGTGATAGTCCTGTAGAGGTAAACCAGTGGGAGATTTTTGGGTATCCAGAGTAACGTGCGTTGGATATCGCGCGTGAATATGGGAGGCATAAACTTCCAACCCTAAATACTACTCGAGACCGATAGTGCAATAGTAGCGTGAGTGAACGTTGCAAAGTACCCCTTGCGGGAGGTGCAAAGAGCATGAAATCAAATGGTTACAGACTGATAAGGCATGAAAGCGACGAAACTATCTCAGATAGTGGAGCAATGTCTTGTCGTTCGTTTCGAATAATGACCCAGGGAGTTCCTGGTGATGGCGAGGTTAAGGGCATAACGCCTGAAGCCGCAGCGAAAGCAAATGTCCGCAGGCAACAAGGGACAAGGTGTGCTCGCCTGTAGTCATTACCACGAGACCCGAAGCCAGCCGATCTATGCGTGGCCAGGTTGAAGCCCCATGAAAGTGGGGTGGAGGACCGAACCGGTACTGATGTGCAAATCGTTCGGATGAGCTGCGTATAGGGGCAAAAGACCAATCTAGACTGGCAATAGCTGGTTCCCCCCGAGACTACTCGCAGGTAGATCTCTGACGAGGTGGAGTACACGGTAGAGCACTAATTGGGCGCTTAGGGGAAGAAATTCCTCGGTGCCTTGTTAAACTCCGAATGTGTATTCATCGTAGAATCAGGGTAGTGAGGGCATCTGGGGTAAGCTTGATGTCCGAAAGGGAAACAACCCAGCCTTGCGTTAAGGTCCCTAAGTGTTAGCTAAGTGTCAAAGAACAAAAAGCGTTTACGATCTCAGACAGCCAGGAGGTTGGCTTAGAAGCAGCCATCCTTTAAAGATAGCGTAACAGCTCACTGGTCGAGATTGTATGCCTTGAAAATGGACGGGGCTAAGTTAACCACCGATACGTAAGCACTCCTAAATGGAGCTGAGTAGGGGGGCGTCGTGCGTGGGTGGAAGTTTGGTCGTAAGATCAAGTGGACCGCGTTCGAACGAGAATCCTGGGAAAAGTAGCAGCATAGTAGAGTGAGAATCTCTACCACCGAAAGGGCTAGGTTTCCTCGACGATGTTCATCAGTCGAGGGTTAGTCGGTCCTAAGGCAACCCTTAATTGAAGTTGCCGAAAGGGAAACAGGTTAATATTCCTGTACTTTCCAAACATTTGCTCATATTTTAACGCATTCGGGTAGATTTTGCAGACTCGTCTGTCTGTCTAAGCGTATTAAGTCAAGGGAGAACCGTCATGGTGAGAACTTGGCCAAAGCGCAAATGGTCTGTCGTTTTAGACGGATTTTATCAAGCTCGAGTGCCCGTGAAAAGAGACATGAGATGTCGTTTGGAGAACCGTACCGAGAACTGACACAGGTGCCCCTGGCTGAGTAAGCCAAGGTGTGTCGGCTAAATCCAGGCGAGGGAACTCGGCAAATTAGCCCCGTACCTTCGGTATAAGGGGTGCCTGCTTTGTGAAAAGCAGGTCTCAGTGACTAGGGCGCTCCGACTGTTTAATAAAAACGTAGGAGACCGCAAGTCCGAAAGGATGTGTATGGTCGCCGAATCCTGCCCAGTGGCGGTATCTGAAAACCTATTTCAATGGGGCGAAGGACCGCTAAACGGCGGGGGTAACCATGACCCTCTTAAGGTAGCGTAATACCTTGCCGCTTAATTGGCGGCTTGCATGAGTGGCTTAACGAGAGCGCTACTGTCCCCGCTTGGAAACCGGTGAAATTGACTTACTGGCGCATAGTCCAGTACCTTCCAGAAGGGAGCGAAGACCCCGTGGAGCTTTACTACAGCCTGTCGCTGTGATACGGTTTGGCTTGTGAAGCGTAGGTGGGAGCCGTCGAAGCCTAGACGCTAGTTTAGGTGGAGGCGCCAATGGGACACCACCCTAGCTTTGCCGTACCACTAACTTGTAAAAGGACACCGATCGGTGGGTAGTTTGGGTGGGGCGCCACGCGCTCGAAAAGATATCAAGCGCGCCCAATGGTCACCTCAAGGAGGTCAGAAATCTCCTGTAGAATGCAAGGGTAAAAGGTGGCTTTACGTGGATTGGGACAATAACAATCAACGTTGCGAAAGCAGGGCCTAGCGAACCAATCAACCTCATTTATGGGGGTGATTGATAACAGAAAAGTTACCCCGGGGATAACTGAGTCGTCTCCAGCAAGAGCCCATATCGACCTGGAGGCTTGCTACTTCGATGTCGTCTCTCCGCATCCTGGCGGTGCAGCAGCTGCCAAGGGTGGGGTTGTTCGCCCATTAAAGCGGATCGTGAGATGGGTTTAGACCGTCGTGAGACAGGTTTGTTGCTAACTTCTGGAAGCGTTGATGTTTGAGGGGAAAGACCCTTTAGTACGAGAGGAACAAGGGTCTGCAGCCTCTAGTTTACCAGTTGTCCGACAGGGCAATGCTGGGTAGCCACGCTGTAAGGGATAAATGCTGAAAGCATCTAAGCATGAAGCTCACCTCGAGACGAGACATCATAGAACTCGAATAGAAGATTCGTTTGATAGAGCTCAGGTGTACGCATGAAGCTTCGGCGACACGTGTTCAGCCTAGAGCTACTAACCGTTCATTGCTGGCTCAATCGTTAAACAGGTTGCGGATAATATTCATACGAAATAATCAGGGTAACGGTGGTTTGACGGTCAAAGTGGCAGGGAAACACCCGGTCTCATCTCGAACCCGGCAGTTAAGCCTGCCTACGTACTCTTCGGTACTTTGGTGCGAGAGCCCACGGGAAGATTACCCTCGCAAGAGGGCTGGGACTTCTAGACTAGGTGGAGAGCCTTGTTTGATTCCTTCGGGAGTCTTATGAGGTAAGCTCCACTGCTTGAAATCTAGGAGCCCCTGGTACGCTGTCAAATCACCCTTACAATTTCAACAGAGGAATCATCGTATTTATCTGATTAGAAAAAAACATCCAAATTTTTTTTCAAAGATTTTTACATTCGTGTTATAACTGTATATTTATTGATAATAAATTAATTTTTTTTCAATCTTATTATCCTTTTGTCGCGAGTAGATATTTTTCTATAGAACCTGCATATGCAACTGATACTGTATCTGCAAACAAGCTATTTAAGGAAAAAATTTATTGTTAGTGACTAGCACTCTCTAAAGTTGTTCGTTTTTATACAACAACAATAGGAAGAAATTAAACAATACAGGAGGGATGTGAACAAAATGGGAAACATCATAAAAAAACTAAAAACTGATGATATCGGTGATATGGGTATCGGTGCGATGATTGTTTTTATCGCGATGGTTCTTGTTGCCGGTATCGCAGCGTCCGTCTTAATTCAGACGGCAAACAGGCTGGAGATACAAGCGATGCAGACGGGCCAAGAAACTATTGGAGAAGTTTCGACTGGTCTTGCAGTTACTGAAATATCAGGGTACAAAAATGAGACTTCCACAAACCTTACTCTTATAGGAATTACAATTCAACCAAGATCAGGGTCATTTAGCATCGATTTAAATCAAACATATGTAGAAATATCAGACTCCAATAAGAAAGTAATTTTACGGTATGACTATGCCGCTCCCGTCTTTGTTTTACAGGAAGATATTGATGGAAATCTTTTTGATCCTGCCCATTACCCGCTGGACGGCAATACCTTTGGAATCATCGTCCTAGAGGATCCACGCGGTTCATTATCTGCAACGTATCCTGTTATTAAAAAGGGCGCCAAGGTGATGATAACAATTAATGTTGGAGAGATATTTGGTGTTGATGGCCTTGAAACAAGGAAGGATATCTGGGGCATGATACAACCAGAAGAGGGAGCCGCTGGTGTCTTTGCATTCACCAGTCCAGCATCATATCCCACATCAAAGAATGTATTTATTCTTTACTAGAGGAGGATGAAACAAGATGAGAAAAATAAGTAAAATTTTGAAGGAAGACGATATTGGTGATATGGGAATCGGTGCGATGATCATCTTTATTGCGGTTGTCTTGGTTGCTGGTATCGCTGCCTCAGTCTTAATCCAGACCGCAAATCGCTTGGAGATTCAGGCGATGACTACAGGACAAGAAACGACTCGTGAAGTATCCACTGGTCTTGCTGTCATTGATATCGAAGGGCTAAATAACGCAGGCAGAATTGTTCTTATGACCATTTCTGTTCGGTCTCGCTCTGGATCTGGTGATATAGATCTGAGTCATACCATCCTTGAAATAAATGATGGGAAGAAAAAAACATTGTTATCTTACGCAGGTGATTTCTCCGTCCTGACTAATGAAACTAATACAAGCGTGTTTGACTCTACAACCTGCTGGCCGGCAAGTGCAGAAAATTTCGGTATCCTTGTGATACAGGATGCAGATATTTCGTTAAGCACAACAAATCCAGTGATAAATCGTGGGGATATCGTCATGCTCTGTATAGACACAGCACTTTGTTTTAATGACACTGTTGGTCTTACCCCGCGAGACATCATCAAGGGTCTGGTAATACCTGAGCAAGGCGGTCCTGCGACCTTCTCATTCCGTGTGCCCTCGTCATTAACTGAAAGCGTCTACGACCTCTACTAAAGCAAACGAGGGTCTATACAACGATTGGGTAAAATAAATACCCATCTATCTTTTTTTTTTAGGTTTTTATTATAACTGGATTTTCTAAAACCAAAAATTTTTTATGCTGTTTTATGTTTCTGTTCATGTGGTGGGAGTACTCACCCATATGATTCTGTTTCATATGCGGTAGCACGAATTAAATGCCTTTGAAAAACCTTAGAACAAATCTTTATTCAGATATCGGCGTCGGTGCCATGATTCTTTTTATCGCTATGATTCTTGTTGCTGGAATTGCGGCTTCGGTCATGATGCAAACTATGAATAGTCTCCAGCAGCAAGCACTACAGACAAGTCAAGATACAATACGAGATATTTCTAGTGGTCTGAAGGTCACCTATGTGAGTGGCTATGTAGAAAACCAAACAATTACACAACTAGCGATTTTTATAAGAACGATTGCGTCCTCCGATGCAATTGATCTAAATTATGGGATTCTTACCCTTTCGGATTCGACAACGAAGGTTATATTAAACTATTCAAGTGCCTTTTATAGCTCCTCTATCTCAAATGGTCTTTTTGGGACACTTAATGCAAGTAGCTTGTCTTATGATCGCTTTGGCATTCTCGTGATACGTGATATTGACGGATCCTGCACTGCAACACAGCCCGTAATTGATGATGAGGATTTAGTTGTTCTTCTCGTAAACACAGCTGCATGTTTCTCTGGGATTGGGGCACGTAATGAAGTCAAAGGGGCGGTTTACCCAGAGTATGGTATCTCTGGAGTGATTGGTTTTACAACGCCAAGTAGTTTTGTTCATACGATTGTTGATTTACAACCGTGATTGTTGTTTTCTACAAGAAAATGTACTTGATTTTTCTTTGTTCTTTGTAAAATCCGTCTATAAACCAAGGTACCCACGTAGCCCTATGTCAACGGCTGCTGAGGTGATGGCGACAATCCATACAAAGGGAACAAAATAGCATAAACTGACTAAGAAATGGCTGCCACGGAGGGATCGTATCGTCAAACCCATGAGAAACGAATGGGCAAGTAGCACCACGAAAATAAGATAGAAATTCTGTGTGAAAACCTCAGGGGGAACAGTTGTAAGGATTGATCCAATGTCAATGGATGTTCCTTCGAAGGGTTGACCTGCACTACTGGTCAGGAGGATGGTGTTGAGATGCCGTGCGACGATAAAAGAGATATAAATGGAAAACGCAATGCCAAAGGTAATTCCTGCAAGCATAGCTGAGGTCGTTCGTACAATGGTAAGTTTTTTGACACGAAGGTCCCGAATTTTCCGGATGTTCTCTGAAATCATCCGAGATACCGTTCGAGGGTTTGCTGCTGCTGCGGTCGCCTGTCTGAACATCTCACAGGATCTTTGGATATAGTTGCTTCCAGTATCGACACCGAACCATTCCCAGGCGGCATCGTCGTTGATTCGTGTTCGTAGACGTCGATAGAGGTCCCTGATATGTCTGGTCAGAACCCCATAGTCTTTTTCACTGAGGTAGTACACGGAATCGTTTATCCTGCCACCTCGCATTGTTGAAATCGAACCAAGTGCAGGTAAAAACCCCATAAAATTCCGTTCTTTTCGTGACATATGTTCCTCTTCCCGCAGGGTCTTTATTCCTGGGATGAACAATGGTGTCAATCCAGCTGCGACGAGAATCTCCGTAGGAACCATGGACAAAACCGGGAGTGCAAGGTAATATTTTAAAACCAATAGTAGCAGACAAAGAATAATTGACACACCTAGCATTCCTTTAAAATTATGTATAAGCGACAGTTCGACTTCTCCTTTGTCACCGGTACAATGCCACATCTCATCTGGTGGCACCATAGATCGTAATAAATACAGAATAAGTGCTTCTGAGACAAGCATCATGAAGGATGCAAGGTAGATAAACGTCCCCATATCCTGAGAGCCCATCACCATCGGCAACACAATACCAAGGGACATTACGAAGATTATGGCAATAAGAAGACTGACATACACCTCACTAAGGATGATGATATTTTCGTTGCTTGATTCGTAAATCGTCTTGTATTCCTGGAGAACTGCATCTTGTTCATGCTCGATGAACTCTCGATGCTCCACACCGCTATCAAGGCTCTGTGAGAACCGATCAAGAAAGTCGCGCAGAATCTTACTTGGTGTTCTCTGACCGATGAATCGGAACGTCTTTGATATAGGGACCCGCCATTGATCAGTAAGTACACTAACCTTCCGCAGCTCCTCGCCTAGACTTTTGTACGCCTTATTTCCACCAAGGACATTTACGATGTCCTTTAAACTTAGGTCTGAAATCGCTAACACCCTGATATGGGTGATAAAAAAATGCATTTTACCGTTAATGTCAGATTCCTTGTTCTTCCAGGAGATATACGGATAAAAAACCCCAAGGATGATTGGTATGCTCCCACCTAAAATAAACGTAATAGGATTATACTGCACGGGGGTAGACACAAGCATCTGCAGAAGAACTGGTAAACACATCACGAGGATACCAATGATTACTAGCGGAAGAATAATCGTTCTGATGAATTTTCTTTTGTTCTCAATGCTACGGTATGCGATTCGCATCTCTTCTATTGTATCTTTTTTTGGTTCTGTATCCTTGTTTGATTTTTTATCTTTCTTCGCATTACGTTTTGCCATTATCCCTCACACTGAAATCGGTAACCCTTTCTCACCCTCCCTGTAGAATCCCCAGATGCATTGCACGACTTCGTAATAATCCATGATGTCTTCTTCGACCATGCGATCTAGGATACGCTTCCGTCGCTCATACTCATCATAGATTTTTGCCGTATCAGCGTATCCAGCGTTTTTTGCGATTTTCTCCTCTAAAATAAAACTGTTTCTGTTTGCCTTGAAGATATGGACGTCCTCATCTGCTTTCCAGGTGAATGCCGTACGTGACATGATACCGTCTACTTCACGGTTATATCCCTCGATTTCATCGATAGCAGTGCATCTCCTAATCATTTTTCCATCATGGTCCACAGCAAGCTGTATCATGACAAAATCAAGGTTATCCATAAACGTCTTTGGAACGTTTATTGGATCCCCGGTGAACCGCTGGATAACCTGGGTGACGCTGCCTGCGTGGAACGTTGTCATACATGGATGTCCTGTTTGCATAGCCTGAAACACGATGTTCCCCTCAGCACCTCTGACCTCCCCAGGGATGATATAATCAGGTCGTGATCGTAAGGCCGCCTTTAAAAGGTCAAAGAGATCGACCTGTCCTTCTTTTGGACC
>MUGD01000135.1 GCA_002900555.1 Thermoplasmata archaeon M9B2D
ATTGACTTAGTTTCTTTGAAACTCCTCTGATGCCTTCTTTAGATCCAAGAAGTACAACTAGTCGTGATGTGCCCTTTAGATCAATCTGAGCAGGATTGATACTCTCAGTATTCACCTCGTTCACGATCATTAAACCATCCATAATTAGAGTTTGATTGTTGACTTGATATACTCACATGAAAACCAGAGTGACACACATGTGCGATAGCTATAACCGTTAAAATCTTTATTGTGGCAATCAAATCATCTTAGTCTTCATAAAAGAAGTTGATAGACCTTTTATTAAAATCTAATATTCATATATACTTCAATTAGCCAAATAAAGTACTATAAACTTGATAATACACATTAGACATATTTTACATTTGATTTGCCTACGCTTGCCGAGAGGTGAAAAAATGGTCTTCGATGATGAAGATACTTGGGACGACGATGACGAGGATTGGGAAGATGATGATGACTGGGACGACGACGATTTCTAGTAATAGTCGGATTCGAATCTCACAAAACTGCCATCTGTCTGTTTTAATCACCTGAATAACAATCAAATCGTATACAATATCACATAGGTGTGAACTGATGGGTAGTAAAAAACCAACAACAAAGAAGCCACCTGCAAAGAAAGCAGGTGCAAAGAAAGAAGCGAAAGCTGCTGAAAAACCAAAGAAAAAGTAATATCAATATGACTGAGGTGAGTTTCTCCACGATTACATGAACACTCTGTGTGGATGGACTCACCTGTCATCTTTCTTTTACTGAATTTAGTATTCTAATTCCCTTTTTTGTGGCATCCAATTGGTAATGTACTATGAGTTTGCATAATGCTAAAATGGAAGCTACCCAGCTTACCAGCAATCGTGATTTTAATGACGACAAAACAATATCCAGACTATATCAAAAGTCTTGCAAAGGCGGTTATTCCATTTCCAGGAGTACAAGGTTGGGTTGCACAGGGAAAGAAGTTCCAGTTGGTTTTCTTTGAAATAGAAGCTGGAGGCGAAGTTTCCCCACATAGTCACGGTGAGCAGTATGGATACGTGTTTGAAGGAGAAATGATTCTCACCATAGGAGAAGAAACACAGACCTATAGAGCAGGAGATTCCTATCATATTCCAAATGGAGTGATTCACCACGCGAAGTTCAGTACTTTCGTCCGAGTGATGGATTTCTTCCTAGAGGCAGACAGGTATAAGACAGAGTAGGTTTATTTCACGCACAATCTCAAAGTACTCTAACAAAATAACTGCATATATAGACAGCAAGAAGGCTTGGATTGTGGATATAGAAGAAAAAGAGCAATCTAGACAGGACGGTGTTTCAGGTTCTTTGAAACATAGTCAACTCATCACTGTTCTCAATCTTTCCGCGGTCACTTTTCTCGTGTTGTTAGGATTGAGCATGGTTTCACCCATTCTTCCGGGGTATGCAGAGAGCTTTCGGGTTTCGTATACACTCGTGGGATTTGTGATTTCCTCTTTTGCGGTCACTCGAATGATTTTAGATATCCCAGCAGGGCTTCTTTCAAGAAAACATGACAAAAAAATGATCATGATATTGGGTTTGACATTAATTGTTGTTTCATCAGTCATGGCAGGATTTGCACCAACGTATATTGTACTCGTTATTGCAAGGATGATTGAGGGTGCGGGTTCTGCGTTATATGTTACATCGGCTACTGTCTTTCTGGCTCAAATATCAGGAAAAGAGAAACGTGGCCAGTGGATGAGTCTCTACTCAGGAATGCTGCTTCTTGGAAGTATATTTGGCCCCACATTTGGTGGCGTTATTGCTTCATCTTTTGATATACGTGCTCCCTTCTTTGCGTATGCCCTTGTCGCAGGATTGGGTGTTATTCCAACTCTAACTCTTCCAAAAATACAGAACTCTGAACACGCCTCAGGTTCAGATGAACGAAAATCTACCATTCGGGATATGTGGCAAGTTCTCACATACCCCTCATTTCTTCTCGCGACTTTCGCAACCTTTGCTCTGTTCTTCATCAGAACTGGAGTACGAAGCACACTTGTCCCTCTGTTTGCAGCAAATAATCTTGGGTTAGACCCCAGTTTTATCGGGGGGATTCTTACTGTAGCTGGAATAACGACTGCTGCGACCATGGTGCCGATGGGAAGCCTCTCAGATAGAATCGGAAGAAGGAATCCTCTAGCAATATGTCTGTTACTTTCTGCGCTCATTTCAATTTGGATTCCCTATTCTAGCAATCTGCTTGAATTGACAATCAACATGGCGATTTATGGAGCAATTATTGGATTATCAGGACCTATTGCTGCGTTTGTAACAGATGTGTCTCCACAAGACAAGCTTGAGGTCTCTATGGGTCTCTATCGAATGATAAGTGACATGGGGTTCATTGCAGGACCCTTGTTCCTCGGTTACCTGTCAGATATAACAGCAACTCCTGTTCCTGGGGAAACTCATTCAGGACTCATCAGTGTGCTACCTTTCATAGCAGCAGCAATACTCTTAGTAATAGCTGGGTTGACTCTTCTGACAGCCCATGATCCAATAAGAGCAAAGAACGCACAGAAGAAAATCAGTGCATTAGAGCAAGATGATGATTCCTTTTAATAAATCTAAGAAGGTTCAAGGAATATTCAATAATAGGTTCAAAACATAACATCAGTGGGATCTATCATTTTTAAGTATCCGAGTACAAGAGAGCCAAAGATACAATGAGTAGGATTATTCCAGTCATCCAATGGTGATACTGAAATCCAAAAGGTGCAATATGGAACTCACTCAAATCCGGAAGAATATGGCCTATTGGTAATCCAAACATCCATAATTCATCTACAAGAAACACGACTCCAATGAGGATGAGAATGATTGCAAGAGCCTTGCGTTTTGGCAACCCTTTTCTTACCGCCCTTTGTAAATCATCTCATATCATAGCTCTTTCTATATTCCCTTTTTCCTCTGATAGTAGCGTAGTGTGATATCCGAGTAATCGAGCATAGAGCTGCAATGGAAATTTTGTACTAAGTATAGCTTGCTCATTGTATGCGCACTTGATTTCCATTTGGCTCTCTAACATATCATGAATCTGTTTTTCGTACTCCTCGAGCTCTTCAATCATGTCGTTGTCGAAAAAGAATTGCATATCAGTAGTGGCAGCGAGACCCTTGAAATTAAGATCCTGTGCCTCAGAATAAAGTTCATCCCACACATCAACTGCTTTCTCTATACTAAAACTCCCATCATCAAGAAGCCATTTATGCCATTCTAAGACCCGAAGATTGTCATTTGAATCAATCAATTTACGATCAAAACCAAACTTGTACATTTCTTTTTTCACATCTTCTATACAGTCTTCTGAACAGACATAGAGAACCATGTAACCAGCATCATAACGATGTTTCAAAAAGGTAAACAAAACCCTATATTTGACTTCTGAAGACTGATAGAGAAGAAGCCTATGAACATGGGATGTTCCCCCTTCTGCCCCGTCTTGAGGCGAGATAGACAGTGTTATCCCATCAATAGTCTTCCAATGAACGGACTCGTGCCAGTGATCCTCGAAATTTCTATGCGTCAGTGTTACTAGACTATCATTATTTGTCCATAGACAATTCGATGAGGGGAGATGATTGACACCAGAAGTGATGAGTAGGAGCTGAGAATGATCAGCGAGAAGATAAAATGCTGTGGGATTTAGTAGGTACTTCATTGGTATTTCAATCTCGCTGGGAAATCGCCTATGAAGTATTTTAGGAATCCTGTCACGACCTGCCGATGGCTCGCTGATTATTCTAACCTTGATTCCACGTTCAACAGCACTTTGAAGAACTTCACCATGTGTTGATAATAACCATGTCAAATCGGCGCGAGAGAGTAGAAGGTCCAGTTGTTGCTTTGCCTGGCTTATCATATCAAATAATATTGTCCTAATCGATTCTTTCTCTTGGATGAGTGAAAAATCAGACACTAATTCTTCATCAGCATGGACTTCTGCAGTATGATGACCTAGATATTGTAGTAGCTCCTGAGATCTGCTAGAGAGGTCTGCAATACGCTCTTTGGCTCGTTCTTTCTCAAGTTTCACTAGCAAAGAGATCGATGCTGTCGGGTTGGGAGTTTTCAGTCGGATTGGTTTCCCAAGAAGGCGTTCAATTAATCCGAATTTTTCAAGTTCTGGAAGCAGACGATAGACTTCTTCTCTCCGGACTCCAGAAGCCTCTGCCGCTTCGGAAACAGTGGGAGTTCCCAAACGCGCCGTTGCAATGAACACTTTTACTTGATTCTCTGTAAGTCCAAACTCTGACAGAATGTCGAAATTGATGCTGTCCTTACTATTCAAAAAAGCCCCACCTGTGTAGCAAATTGTGATATTGTTACTGTGTATCTACACTCACACCTTCTTAATAATAATCCTTAGTTCCGCTATACATAGAAAGTCAAATTCGTTCAACGAAGATAACGAGGCGGGCTATATGGATAATACTACTACAACCACAAAAGACTTGCAAAAACTGACAATAAATGCGTTGTACGAATCGCTCAAAGCAAGTCCAACAGGACTATCATCTGAGGAAGCAAAAGCAAGATTTGAAAGATATGGACCAAATGAACTTCTGGAGAAAAAAGTCAATCCAATATTGCGATTTCTTCGCTACTTCTGGGGACCGATACCCTTTATGATAGAAGCAGCTATGATTCTTTCAGCTGTTGTACAACACTGGCCAGACTTCTGGATAATAACTCTAATGCTGTTAATGAACGGAATCGTCGGATTTTATCAGGAGAGCAAGGCAGACAGTGCAATTGAGAAACTTAAGGAAAGATTATCGCCCACAGCTCGCGTTCTTCGTGATGGAAACTTGAAACAAATTTCTGCGAGAGAAGTTGTTCCGGGTGACATCGTACGAATACGTCCTGGAGATATAATTCCAGCTGATTTGAAACTGATTTCGGGAGAATATCTATCTGTCGATCAGTCTGCTCTCACTGGAGAATCATTACCCGTGGACAAGTCTGTTGGTGACGTTTCCTTTCAGGGGTCTCCAGTCAGAATGGGAGAGATGGAAGGTTTAGTAGTCAATACGGGGATGAGTACATATTACGGTAGGACTGCCAAGCTAGTTGAGGAAGCTGTAACAAAAAGTCATTTTGAAAAAATCATTAGAAAGATAGGTAACTACCTAATTGCACTAGCTGTTACTGCTGCAGTTATTGTCTTTGCAGTGGGGATTATTCGAGGAGATAATATTCTCGAGAATATCAGATTCGTTCTTGTTCTAACCGTAGCAGCAATCCCGGTAGCATTGCCAGCTGTTCTCTCGGTGACAATGGCAGTTGGTGCAGTGGCTCTTGCTAAGAAAGGGGCAATTGTTAGCAAACTAGCAGCTATAGAAGAAATGGCTGGAGTGGATATTCTTTGTACAGATAAGACGGGGACTATAACCAAAAACGAGCTGAGCATTGGTTCTATAAAACCATATGGCGATTTCACAGAGAAAGACGTTTTGCGGT
>MUGD01000017.1 GCA_002900555.1 Thermoplasmata archaeon M9B2D
TAGTGTTACAACTAATGATTGAACGACCATCATTACTGTAACTATAATGATATATGATTTGTTTTTCATCAGTATCTTCCTCCCCTGCGAAGCGCAGGTAGAATTTGTTATCCTGTGCATTGATTTAAATGTTCCTATACGATAAAAATCAACGGGGAAAAAATAGTATTTTGATTTTAAGAGAGTGCGGTTTTTTCTTTTTGTATCTAGGTATTAAAAAAATAAAAAAAGATACGAGGAATGATTAGCTTTTGGTGTATCCCTCGTTTTTTAGTCTGTCGCGTATCCTCCTATTTTGAGGCTGGGGTCACCAAAAAGGATGAACTCCTGAACGCTTTTACTATGTAGGAGATTGGTTCTGACTGGGAATTGTTTTACATAGTTGCAGAGGGCTTGCTGGTGGAGGACCCCCAGTGTTTGTATCCCTTCTTGGCTATATAAACGGAACAGCTCGACCGCAAGGAACCCTCCATAGGTCTCTGCATCATCGGGGATGCCGTTCCCATTGACGTCACCAGTTGACCCATAGCAGATATTTGTATTGGTCAGCGTCGCAATCGCCCCTGCATCTTTCTGTCGCACCAGACGCCATGCGATGCAGTCATAGATACAATCCGCCATGGTGTATCCGGAGATATTCTGGATGACATTAACAATGTTTAAGACACAGACATCAAATTTCCCATGGATGCATTCACCAAACACCCAGATCGGGTAGCGATCCTTATTTGTGAGTTTTGGGACATCTTTGTTTTGGAATGCGATAATCTCTTCGCCTTCGGGTAAGCCCATTCTGACCCGATCGGTCCCGCCCTTGCCGCGTGTCATCAGAAATCCGCATCCCTGACTCACTGCGGTAAGAATGTCGGCTGGTCCTGTCAGAGTTCCTGTGGAGGTATACAGTTTCTGGATGTCAAACCCGGTCATGTAGCTTGTTGCGACATCACAGGTCTCTTCCCCCTCATAGCCTGGGTAGGCTGGGAAGCTGTCCCCACCGACTGCGATCATCCGGGTAAACCAGCTGCTGCCTGCGGTTGTGGTCTCATAGGTGATGATTTTTTCGACAACAATGGCGACTTCTTTTGCCGTCCGACAAGCAAGCCGTCCAATGGCAACATCAGGGGTGAGATCCAGTATGTCTTTGCCCCATTCCGCAAAGATGCCGTTGCCGTTTGAGTCCCAGTCGTCAAACTCACCGGTTTCGTTGTAAAGGTCCGCGAAATACAAATCTGTCAAAAACACGTTATATCCAGTCCCGTCGTCAAGATTGGAATAGCGGACAGGCACATGCCATCCAAGTCCTAAGAATTTTAATCCACCGACCAGGAGCACGTAGCTGATGTTCCAGGATTCCTTTGCGTCTTTGATCGCGTATTTGATTTGCTCTGCGTTGTCTCTGCCGGTGTAGTCTTTATAAATGTCTTCTGTGGTCAGTACGATAGTCTGAACACCGATTGTGTTTTTATGGTCGATGAGTGGTTGAAGATTTTTTGAAAAACTCTTTGGTGCGATACAGAGAAGGTCGTATGTGGTTTTCAGTGGTTGTGGGTTATTTGTTCTATTTGGGGTGTAGTATGAGCTTGCGCTAACAGCGGTGAACAACAAAAGCCCTATAATTGCTATGATACATATTTTTTTCATAGTGGTTATTCCTCCAATATCTACAATAGAGAAGAAGGATTCCACTAGTATATGAATATAGTCTTGTGAAAGTTGGTCGAATAGGGAATTTGATACGATTTTATATAAGAAATGTGTGAAAATACTGAAATGTTTTTTTTATTGTCCCCTCTGTGTTTCTTTATAGATACATTAAAAAAACAAGAAAATGGAGGTGAACTTTCTTTTCTCTTACCTCTTCCATAACAATGAAACCACTCATGATAAGGAAAAGAAAAAGCAGAAAAAAAATTAAAAAATAAAGGATTTAGGTAGATGTCCTGTTTTTCTTCTTATGTGACGTTAAAGGTGCTGTCTGGGATATCTGCGAAGGAATAATTCCTAAATACAAAGTCCATGGTCATGGTTATCTCTTGCATTGTCATGTCCATATATGCTTTTAATGGGACTCCTTTCTCATTCCAGATCCATATTTTTACCGACATGAGACTGTCGCCTAGTAATGGGATGTCATACTCGATGACAGTGGTCAGTTTTCCGTCTATGATTTCTGTTTCAAAGTCTGTGATGCTCTGGTTGTTCAGAAGGTCTTTGATCATTTTCGGATCGAGGTATTGTAACGATGTCACATAGGATGGGACTTCTGTGGTCAGGACGTATTTGCCTTCTGCGAGGCTATAGACATAGGTTCCTTCAGGACGAACGATTACTGAAAGTGTGGTTGTGATGCCTGCAGTCTGGCTTGTTATTTCTTCTTTTAGATACGGTTTTTCTTGCCACACTTTCATGGTCATGGTCTGTGTTCCGTACTGTGGCATCGTGATCGTCGCATAAATCTCATAATACATTGATCCGATGGAGTCAGCTTTTGATAAAATTGTTTCAAGTGACTCTGGTTCCGGTGATGTTGAATTTATTGGTGATTGATCAGCTGTGGTGCTTGGTTGAAAACTCCCACTGACTGCGGCAATGACCACGATCGCTGCGATTGCTATTCCCGCTATTCCAACCATTAGATAGTGTTTTTTCATCATTTTTTTCTTTCTCCTATTTAACCTTAAGTATTTTTTCCTTTCTTATCCTACATAAATATTCTCTGTCAAAATATCAAAACGACGAAGCGTCCTTCCTAAAAAAGAGAACTACTTCACGTTTAGGAGAAATGGATATGCTAGTGCGTGTACAGACTTCTTCGTATTTTCGTAAAAAAAAACAAAAAGGGAACCAAAGGTCACGAGTTTCTCGTAGGTTTTTTAGGGATAGCTGTGTAGCAAGAACGATATGGAATGTGAGGCAGATAGACGTGGTGGGGGGTATGTGAAAAACAGTTATCGTGTTCCGTGCAGCAGTCAAAGCATTTATATCATGGTAGTTGTTTTAATATATCACAGGGGGTTTATTTCTGAAAAAACATCTGGTAAAAATTTGTAGTGCATGGGTAGTGATGGTGTTTCTGTTTAGTGGGAGTTCCTATGCGTTCCATACGGGTATCAGTGATACATCTCAAGTGAAAACGACAGGGTTGAATAACCGAAACCCTAACCCGCCTGAAATCACCGGACCCTCTGAAGGAACCATCAATACTCGGTACTTTTACAATTTTCTTCTCACCGACCCGGATGGGGATTCTCTCAAAACGATTCTGATAGAATGGGGTGGATGGGATAGCGATAATAGAACCTATATCTGTTTTTTATGTCAGGGTGGTCCTCTGCCAAATGGTTCACTGTTTGAATATGGTCACCGGTGGGGGGCAGCTGGTACCTTTACCATTCGGGCGAAAGTGTGGGATATGTATGACAATGAAAGTGATTGGGGGACTCTTACTGTAACAATGCCATACTCCGCTCCTAGGCTGTTCCCTCGTTTTTTAACGTTGTTGTTTGAGCGGTTCCCTGATGCGTTCTCGCTTCTCCGACACCTCATGAGAGATTAACTCTTTTTTTCTCGTATGCGTTCGCATAAAAAGAAACAGGATCGTGTACCACGTGAGTGAGTAGAAGACTCCGGGGTGGGAGGAAAGTTAATGAATAAGGAATAAAAAAACTTTACTTCCCCGGAGTTAGGTTCAGGAATAAAATGTGTGTTTATAAAGATTCGGATGACTTTTCTTTCCCAAGATTTTTTTAGGAGAGGGCTGGTGTGGTCGTGAACCGTTATATACGGATTTGTAGGCAGTCACAGAATTCCTGTGGTATTTGCCCTGATGTCGCGCAATTCATGTGTTTAGGAAGTACCGGTAAGTGAAGATATTTGGTTTCTTTGACGTGCTTGTTGTTCTTATAAGAGCGCTTTTGTCGTTTGTATCAGCACATCCGTGTCAATACGTTTCCATTTTGCGATTTTTCCAGGTACGTGTTTTTTTCGAAAAATTGAGGTGAATTTGGGAATAAATTGGGAAAAAGTTTATTAACAATTGTTAACAATTACAGTTATATGGGGAAAAAATAGGAAATGTAAAAATTTTATCATTTCTTTCCTCCCTTGAAATATAATTCACCTTGCATTTCCTTTATTCCCCCCTTTTTTCTTTTCTTATGAATTTTTATTAGTTCCAAACATTTAAATATAAATCCACATGTTGTCACTTCATGACCTGGCATAGCCATGGGGGAATACAACCATGAAATATGAAATTCTAGGAATATGTACATGTATCCTTTTGGTAGCACCGGCTGTTGCTGCTGTTACCAACCTTAACGATGGAACACGAATGCTTCCTTTTTCAAACTCATCTGATATACGACAAGCATTCATCTTTGGGAGATATACAAATGTAACTGCGCAAGGCGAATACCTCGTCATCGAGGCAGTGAGGTTATGGGTAATCTATAAGGAACCCAGATCATTTGACCGTTTTCCTCCAGGGACGCTTGTCACCTTTAAGATGTATACCGCGTATGGACAGATGTTCAAGAACATAGAATTCCTCTTCCTTCATGTCGAACTTGTTGTCGTGTCCTAACACAGTGCAGCAAACCAAGATTTTACTGTAGTTTGTGTTCATTTCACATTTTCTGTTTTATTTCATCATAGTGCTATGCATAAAAAAAACCACGTTTGAATCCGTGTCACTGCTTCTATTTGCGTACGGATAAGCTTTTAAAGGAGGAAATGTTAAAATTAACAGAGTGGAGGCAAATTCATGAGAAAATTCACCGTGTCTCTTATTGCAGTGTGCATCATTTTTTGTCTGCAGATAGACACTGGTTGGTTCGTCCATGGGGAGCAGAGCACTGCTCATAGTTACGGTCAGAATTATACCATACCAAAACCACCGACGTCTCGTATTTTACCATTTCGCCAGGTTATCGGGTCCAATGACGAAGGGTCACATGATAGAGAAAACTCCACTCATCAGGAATGGTGGTATTTTATCGCATTCTTCAACAGCAACGACAGTGAACTGAAAAACTGGTCGATGATGGTCAGTTTTAATCAGATGGCATTAATCGATATATTATTCTGCGCTGTCTTTGAGGACGGCACTAATCGAAGCTATGGGGGGACGAGTACCACATGGACGGGAACACTGACTGCTGCGAAATCAGGAGTAAATGTTTCCTTTTTAAACTCAACGGTGAAAGGGAGATATCCCCGATGGGTAATCGATGCTCGATACAATGAATCACAGGATGATGCTGTTGTGGTGAATGTCACGTATACCGCACAGTCATTGCCACTATGGCTATTTATGAATTTGGGATACAACCGCTCCAGAAGCCATCTTGGTCATTACTGCATCATCACTAGTGATGTACAGGGAACCGTGACCATAAATAAAACAACCTACATGGTTCATGGCGTTGGGTACCATGAACATTCTTGGGGAAACGTAAAGCAAAAACCCCCTGCCTCTCTCTGTTCTTTCACTGAAAGACAACAGGCGATTCGCGGTGATATTCCATTGTGGCAGGTGCTGTTAGACGCCTGGGATTGGACGTCGATTTTTTTGGAGAACGGGTGGAATATTTTTGTTGCAAAGATCTGTCAGCAATCACCCATCTCAAGGGTTTTCCCTGGGAGTCTTTGGGTGACGCCCGATGGTGAAAATATCACTGAATGTCGGTATTTTGACTTTGAATATTTAGAGACAATCAATACGTCCATCCCGACGATTCAGATACCCACAAAAATTCACATTAACGCATTTTTTGTACGAGTGTTCCTACGGAATCCATCGGAAGGATTGGTCCGATTAGATCTAATCATTGAGGTCGTGAATCGTGGAGAGTACACTTGGCATGATCCTGAGGTTTCTTTTGGGGTGTGGGAATGCCCCTGTACAGTAGAGGGGACTCTTTCGTGGGGGATACACCATGTCAAGTTACAGGGACACGCAATGTTGGAGATAACGCGAGCAGCGATGGCTCCTCCATCGTGACATTGTTTGATGATTTCACAAAGGGATGGTTTGTGTAGAAAAGCTATGGTGTCTTTGAAACCATATCACTGCTTCTCTATGGTCCTTCCCTGGTTTTCCAGTATCATGTCCCTTAGAGGTTTTATCAAGTAAATCCGAGAAAAAGTTGACTCTCCATTAGTTTTTTTTCCTTGGGACTGTATCCGACTACGTAGAAAGAATCTCCTGTGAGAATCATCCGTTTACGATGTGCTGGACCATTTGTCCGAATTGCTGGAGTTCTTCTGTGGTCAGTGCCTTTGGGAATGGATAGAATACCTGCTCTTTTCGATACAGTCCCTTATGGTAGGAAAACTCGATGGGGAGGTATCCGTCGATGGTCAGTTCTTTTGTTAATGATTCTACGATCGATGGGTTGAGTTTTTTGTGTTCTTCAGGGTTTGTGTGATCATAATAGTAGTCATATTCGAGGAATGCGATGTTGCCGTTGTCAAGAAAGCTGATGAACCCTAGTGCGTGTTCTTTGTGGTATTTCTGACCGACTTCTTTTAAAATCTCAAATGCTCTGCGGATGACGTCTTTTTGCGCGGTCATAAATCCCCCTCTGACCATGAACATGCGTTGACGCAGCATACGGCATGGCAAGATCCGATACTCATGCAGCCAGATGGGGTTGGTCATCTCTGGTTTCTTGTAAAGGTCGGTGAAGAACTCTTTGAGGTCGTTGTCAAACGTAGCCCCGATTTGTTCTGGGGAGGGATGTAACACCATCTTGGTGATCGTGCGTTTGAGTCGTCCTTGGAACAGGGTTTTCAGGGGGGTTTCTTTTTGTGCGAGTTTTTTGAGGAATTCACTGTCTTTCATTGATGCAAGCGTCGGGGTGCTTAGGACAAATGTTTTCATCATTGGTTCATCGATGATGACCTCCGCATGGTCTTGTACATAGCGTTTGTCCTTGCTGTCACAGATGATGTCAACGATAAAATTGATATGCAAATATTTTGTGATGACCTCTTCGAAGGAATGGGCGATGTCGTTGGTCGGGCAGATGAAATCCGAGAAATACTTACTGGAGAGTATTGCAAGAGAAATCCCGATGTTTTTCTTGGCAAGATCTAATGAGAAGTCCACGGCATCTTCCAGGGTGTCAAACGGGATGAACAGGGCATGTTCATCGGTGGATTTAGGATGAAGTTTTATCGTCATTGCGGTGACGATGTTTGCAGGCTGTAGGGTAAGGCTGGTGGGTCCATGGTTTGTGGCAAACGGGTTTTTCAGGGATTCCCCGGTGTGATGATGGATGGTTCCGTTCTCATCGACTAGTTCGACATCTGTATAATTGTCCGCGCCCCAGCCGTAGGTGTTCCCCCAAGTAGAGATGATCCCAAAGGAAAGGATATTGGCGCATAGGTACGCCTCTGCTTCTCCAACCAGGGTTCGTTTGTTCTGTGAGGCCGCGGTTTTTTGGAGGTCAAACGCGGTGACGCCCGCCTGGATTGTCGCGGTGGTTCCATCCTTGTTTAGGGTGATGGTGTTCATCCGGGACATGTCAAGGATGATGCCGTTTGATAGTCCAACGGCTCCGGCAAGCAATGTTTGCATGGCGACGGAGAGGAAGGTCCCGTTTCCCCTGGGACGGTAGGGGAGATTGTGTGTCTTTGCTATCTTGATGATGTCGCTTACTTCCTGTGTTGTTTTTGGCATGACGACATATGCATGAAGACTTGGGGTTTGGGTAAGAATTGTCTTAGTGTACGCGGTAAGAATCACAGGGTCGTTTGTCGCCCACTGTTCCCCGACGATGTGCTGAAGTTTTTGCAGGATTGGGTCTGTAGGTGTTTTTTTAAGGGTATGTTTGTCAAGGTTGTGTACGTATTCCTTCAGTGCTTTCTGGACGATCATCGGCCGTCTGTTGGTGATAAAGGAGCATTGTTTATCGCATGTCCCACAGAGGGTACAGGTGTCCGCGATGTCGATGAGTCGGTGTGTTGGTGTCAGGGTGCCGGCTTTTAGCGCCCGGTAGATTTCGATACGACCTTGAGGCCAATACGCGACAAACCCCTGTTTTTTCCCCGATGGACACACGCCGATCCCCAGGAAATCAAGTCTGCACATCGCACAATGCGTCTCCGAGTTTGCAGTCTTCATCACGAGGTCTTCTTTCATAGAATGATACTTCCTCACAGCTCTTCTGTTTTTTTAATGTGAAAGAGCACATCAGAATTTAAAGATATTCTTTTTCTTTCCTCCGAGGTTGACTTGCGTGTCATAGCCTGTTTTTATATACCCTTGCTGTTTCCTTTTTTGCCTATGACAAAAGACAACGCAGGTCTGTGCACCTTTGATCCTGACGCACCGTGTTCCTCCTGCGGGAATAAGGGTGAGATTTTTTGTAAACCTGATGAGAACAAGGTGATGGTCTCTCACCTGCTCGAGGGATCATTTCTTGTCATGGCGGTGCTGGGGACGGGGCTGACCAGTCTGCTTCTTGACGCTCTCTGGCCGGTAATGGTGTTCTCTCTTTTCTCCGCATTGTTTTTCTTGGTGATTCAGCCTCGTATCACATGTAGTCATTGTCCGTACTACGCGGAGGATCGCTTCGTGTTGCATTGTACAGAGAATCATTTCTCTCCGAAGATCTGGCGGTATCATCCCGAGCCTATTACCTGGTGGGAGAAGACAGGTACCGTGATTGGGTTTGGGTTTCTTGGGGCGTACCCCCTCCTTGTTGAGCTGTATGGAGTGTATGTGGTCTGGATGCGTCATGCAGACGGTGTGTCGTTGTTTGGGGTTGTTGGGATGTTTGTCGGGACCCTACTTACCTTGGCGTTGTTTTATGTGGTGTTTTTCTTGTTGTACTGTCCGCATTGTGTGAATTTTTCCTGTGTGTTTAACAAGGTGCCTGATGCGTATGTGCAGCAGTACCTCGACCGCAATCCCATGATGAAGCACGCATGGGAAACACAGGGGAAACAGACCTAAGTTTTTTTCTATGTATTCCTGAAGGGTTGGATTTCTCGATTGAAAACAAATCCTAGGAGATTGGGGATGCAGTGACGCGGTTTTATACAGACATTACTTTTTTTAACATAGTACGCATCTACTCTGTATATTTTGTTAAGAACTCGGTTAATTTTCCTTTCGTCTTCATATTTGCATTTAACAAGATAGTTCTACATGAAGCACAAAGAGAGTTGATTTGATCTGTATTTTCTGTTAAACACATGACGCATTTCATTTCTTTCCTAGTCCACTTTAGGACTATATAATACTACCTCTCCTATAAAAACCATATCTATATAAGAAAACGTAGTGTCATTGTGGCCCTGTGTGTCTGTTAGAACGAAAAAATAACCGTATGAAAAATGAATCATCGCATTGCATAGGAAAATCCAAGGATGTAATCACAGTATGGACAGATATATATCCTGTCTTGTTCGACAACTCCTTTTCCTTTCTTTTCAATTTTTACCGTATGAAGATCGATATATTGTTTGCAATACGGACAGATACCCATGAGTTCATCACGTATTTCTATTACGATTTTTCTCTCTATAAGACTTTCCGTTTCAATGTTGTACAAACCAAAAGAATTTCCATTTTTTTTTAATTGCTGCCACTTTGAAAGCAGTTTATTGCTGAAAAACCAGTATGCATGGAGTGGTTCGCAAGTCAGGTATCAGTGTACATAAAAAAATAGTATGAGGATCCTAGTGGTGTATAGTCAGTGGATGAATTAAGGATCTCTCGACCATCTGTTTTTTCTTGTTTTTCTAGTTTCTCAAGAGTATATTTGTTAGGATGAATAGAAAGAGAAACTCGTTCCAGTAGGTGTCTTGTGCAAAATCAAGACCATAGCTTTTATCTCGATAATCTCTGAATAATCCGTAGGATGATATTCGTGGCTGGAAGAATATCGACAACCCATGTGTTTCCTCCATTTCTATCCCATGAACTTCTTTTATCAGGACGTCATCAAAGGCACTAAGTGCTGCTTCTGTTAATGTACATTGAGGGAGATTTTCAATAAAACCTCGTAGGTCGTAGACCTCAAAGACTGTCGCCCATTCATCTATATTGGAGAGAAGGAAGGTTTTGTTATATGCGTTTTTAATAGAACTGTAGTATCGGAGCCAATGTTTTGTGTAATATCTGACTAGAGTATCGATTGCGGTTGCTAATGATTCGATTTTGTCTGTTCGTAAGGCACTGATTGTTAGTTTATCTGCAGGAGGGTTGTTGTTCTCATAGAAATCCTGGACTATTTCACTGGCGATTGCCTCGTTTGAGAGGGTTGGTGAATCTGTCAGGAGTTGATTGGTATCACCACAGATGTCATCAAACCATGTCATGTAGGCTAGATCCTCGCTTCCGATAACGACGTCTACGTCGTTGCGTAGTTCATAGACTGCTTCGATAGAGCTCATGAGACAGGCGAGAAAACAAATGATGTCGACGCCACCGGTTTCTGAGAGGGCTTTTTGGAATTTATCCAGGGTCATTCCGATGGCGTTGTCAGTTTCATCAAGGCATGCACCCTTCCAGGCGCCTCCATGATTATAGATCCATAGCAGATATCGCTCTGCGGGGTACTGCTGTTTTCCGTATGCGATAAAGTTCTGGAGGACCTGCTGGTCTGCCATATTGACCTCCCCAAGCTCCTCAAGGACGACCTTGGTGTGATTTTCATCAATGTAATAGATAAACGCAGGGTCGTAAAGGGTGTCTTGTATGACGACAACATTCACGTTTGATGTTGAAGAGATTTCATCAAGAAACACTTGTGTTAATGGATCAGTATACCCGCCACTATAGTCCGCATCAAGGTAGTATAGTGTCGTCCAGGGTTTGTTTGCTTGTGTAGTTTGTGAATGGGTGGTCTGTTCAAGAGCCGTTGCGCTCATATCAGCCAGAGAAATGCTGAGGAGAAAAGCGACAATCACACTTGCTTTAAAAACACTTTTTTTTCGGATATTCATATCATTTCACCTCTTCTACTTGTTGTATAGGCGACGATAATTTAATAAATTATTCTATAATTATTTGAACATAGTTTTAATTAAATTAACTATATTTGATTGTTTGTTCAAAAAATAAAGGATTTCGTTGTACATCTTTTTGAATGTTTGGAGAAAGAAATATCAACTCAATATCCAATACATCGTCCTGTAGATTACGATGGCTGTAGTGGTCCAAGACGCTGATGGTGACGTATTTTACTTTTAAGAATATCTCATTTTTTTATGCACAAACCATCTGTATGATTTATGAAAATTATGATTCGCTATGGATAGGTTTAAAAAATTAAAGAAAAAAATGATGGTAAAAATTCCATACGGGGGAACAGAAAAAATCTATCTAAGACGAACTCATCAGCAAATACCCTTTGATGCAACATTTATATAATAATAATCATTATGATTAAATAATACATAGAGGATTTCATATGGTACAGAAGGTATTATGTATATTGTTAGGTATTTTACTTCTTCCAACTACGGTCTATGAAATTACGGCAATTGAGGGGGAAATTGATGATTGCAGAACTACTAGTGATGTTCAACAAGCGTATGGACGTTACAATAGTGCCTGTAGTCATAAAAACGATTTGATTGTTGATATCATAGAAAACATCACCCAACCTGTATATTTCCCCTATCTTGAAAACATCACTGGATTTGGAACGCGTGTGACAGGATCGACGTCGTGCTATAACACAGGGACGTATCTCTATAATGAATTCCAAAGTCTGGGACTTACTGTCCGTTATCAAAATTGGACGAACGGTGGATACCAAGATAGAAATATCGAAGCAACCCTTCCCGGTGTTAATGAGACAAGTGATGAACTCTATCTTATTTTCGGTCATTTCGATACCGTGTCAAATTGTCCCGGTGCTGATGACGATGCATCGGGTGTAGCAACTGTGCTGACTGCAGCGTATCTATTAAGTCAGTATTCGTTTGAACACACCATTCGTTTTATCGCATTTTCAGGGGAAGAGCAATGGATGCTTGGGAGTCATGAATATGTAGAAGAGGCAGTTCAAAATGGGGATAACATTGTTGCGGTTCTTAATGTCGACATGATAGGATACGCACTGACCCCGTCTCAAGCAAGCATGATAAAGATTTATGATAATGGAAACCCACGGTGGGTGACAAATTTCACGGTGAATATTAGTCAAATGTACTATGAGTACATCCATCTGACTGCAATCCCAAGTGGGTTTGCGCATAGCGATCAGACCTACTTCTGGGAGAATGGTTTTGAAGGTATTTTTTATCATGAGTATAAATTCAACGATTATTATCATACGAGTCAGGATACGATTGCTCATATGAACATTTCCTATGCGGTGAATTGCTCACGGTTGTCCATTGCAACCCTTGCGACGCTTGCTGGTATTCGAGGCGGTGCGAACACGCCTCCTGAAACCCCAGACAAACCGGTAGGGCCGACAGAGGGTTCGACGGATGTCGAGTACACCTTTAGTTCGCAGACGGTAGATAATGACTCTCAATTCATCTATTATCGATGGTCTTGGGGGGATGAGATAAGCGACTGGATGGGGCCTTACGCATCTGGTCAAACCGTTCAAGCAGTCCATACGTGGACAACAAAAGGAACCTATGATATCAGAGTGATAGCAAAGGATATGGAAGGTGCCCTAAGCGGCTGGTCAGAACCTCTTACGATCGTTATACTGGGAGGGCCTGCCATTGAGATCGGAGAGATTACCGGCGGGTTTGGTGTTCATGCAGAGATTAAAAACAGTGGCAATGCTGATGCAATAAATGTGCAATGGACGATAACCATGCAAGGGTTTGTTTTTTTCGGGAAGGAAACGACTGGATCGTTCGTTAAGATTGCTCCTGGTTTTGAACCAATAGCGGCAACTGGATTTATCTTTGGGATCGGTCGAGTTGAGATAACGGTCAGTGCGGTTGCAGAAGGAGTAGCCCCTGCGAATAAAATAGTCACTGCAGTTATCGTTGGCCCGTTCGTTCTCCGGGTTACGTAAACTTTAGAGACGATCTCTGTTTTTTTATAAACTATTGACTTGCATAAAAAAACATCTAAAAGACCGTATTCATATTTGTTTAATCTATTATTTTTACCTGTTGAGTTGATGAGAACAGAAAGAACAAAGAAGATAGAAAAAAGTTGAACATATCAAAATTTTTTTATTATATTGTTTGGCTTTTTCCGAACATTTTAAAAGTATTTATAAACAAGAATGAGAATTACGGGCTTAAAAAAGGGTGGATATATGAAAAATAAAAAAAGAAAAAATATCTTTATTTCTATGCTGGTATGCGCAACCGTACTAATGGGTGCTGGAGCCTCATTAGCAAAACCCACGACACAAACATCTTCAGAACCTGAGTTCGAATGGATACAAACCTTCGACAGTATCATAAACGACCGGGCGTACTACGTCGACCAAACCGCGGATGGGGGCTATATTTTTACGGGTTCGACAATTGTAACTCCCCCAGGCTATACCGAACTTCTTTTGGTAAAAACCGATGGAAACGGCGAAGTATCCTGGCATAACAATTTCCCGATGCCCATGATAAATCTGTATGGGACGGTCGTTCATCAAACAACGGACGGTGGCTATATCGTTGTCGGCAGCCTTGGTGGCGCCTGGCTCTGGGACATCATCGTAATCAAAGCCGATGCAAATGGAGATCTTGTTTGGCAGAAAAGCTTTGGAAAAAGCGATGAGCTTGATCATGGATACGACATCCTTGAGACATCGGACGGCGGCTACATCGCCCTTGGCCTGACCACTTCCTATGGCAACGGCAATTTTGACCTCTGGCTGATTAAACTGTCCCCAGATGGAACCGAACAGTGGAACACAACCATAGGCGGGACTTCTTATGACGAACCAAAAAAGTTCACGAAAACCGTTGACGGTGGCTATATCATTGTCGGTCAAACAGATGCTGCCGACGATATGGGAGACGTGTGGGTGGTAAAAACAGATGAGACTGGTGACGTACTATGGCAAAAAACCTTCGGGGACTCTAACGTGACAGAATATGGCGTTTGCATCAAAACGGTCTCCAACGGCTACATCGTCCTTGGGGGTTACCAAGATATAAACTGGACGGAATATCTTTGGGTACTCAGACTGGATGACCAAGGCACTCTCCTCTGGGACCAGCAGATATCCGAGAACAATTCCGTGTTTGGCACTAGTATTACCCCAACCACGGACGGTGGATACTTTATCACCGGTATACTCGTCACTGACATGGAGAGTTTTTTTTCTGATGCGTATTTCCTAAAGCTCAATCATCAGGGTGCCAGACAATGGGTCAAGACTCTCGACCTCTCAGATGGGTTATTTGATGAGGCCAACTGTGGGATTCAGGCACGGGATGGAGGCTATGTCGCTGTTGGAGATTACGGTGAATTCGTCTTCAACCGCACCGCAGATACCTTTATCCTGAAGATCGAAGGCGAGAAAGGCGTGGTCCTTGATGAGGTCACTGGTGGTCTTGGCGTGCATGCCCGTGTAAAAAATCTTGGAACCACGGAAGCGACAGACGTGGACGTCACAATTACGATAACCGGAGGAATTCTTGGTCTCATTAACGTTTCCTACACTGAAACCATCAGCATACCCGCTGAAGGAGATGCGACGATCTCCTGTAAACCGTTCCTAGGACTAGGGCCTATTGACATTACCGTGATGGTCAATGGCGTCACCAGTGACTTCGAAGGCAAACAGCTCATCATACTGACCAGGGTATAATCCTAGGTTATGTGCTTTGCCTCTCCCTCTCTCTTTCTTTTTCCTTTTTTCAAATCAACAATAGATTCTGAGGAATAAGATTATGAAAACGACTACTGTAATCTTCATAATGAGTGCTATCCTTATGACGTCTGCCTTCCCACTATCCCCCTTTGTATCGACACAAGCATCCACTGTGCAAACCAACGCATTTACCCATACAATGTTTGCGGAACTTGGCACGTATCTCTCGTGTTCCAACTGCCACACCGCACGAGAACAACTCCATAAAATCTACACGAGCAACGACTACCCTTTCTATTATGTCAGTCTCGTCGATTTTGAAAATGACGCTGCCGCTGAACGAATAGATGAGTATAACATCGCTGGATATCCGACAGTCTGGTTCGATGGCGGCTACCGAGTCGAAGTTGGGGGTTTACCTCAAGGTGAGCAGTACTACCGCGAACACCTCAATTCCTGTGGCGCCCGTATCGTACCGGATATTGATATCAATCTCACCACGACCTGGCTGGGTAACGCCCAAATAGACGTCGATGTCACGGTCATCAACCATGAAAGCTCTTCTTACAGTGGCCATATCCATGTGTACGTCTGTGAAGTCGAATCAACCATGGGTTGGAATGACACCACGGGGCATCCATATACCTTCCCATTCCTTGATTACGCCTTCAACCAGGACATCGTCATAACTATAAACGGCTCGTGGGCGGGGTCTATGGTCTGGGACGGCCATGATTATGACGATGGTAATGGTCATGATTTCGGCAATATACAGTTCGGAAACCTTCAAGTCATCGCCGTAGTCTTCAACTCGGAAGTTCATCAAGGCTACTCCGACCCTCCGAGCGGGAACCCGTTCGATGCCTACTACGTCGATGATGCTGCAGGTGTCTGGCTTGGTACTCCACATCCACCGGCAGTTCCCTCAAATCCTAAACCAGCCGATGGTGCCACCGACGTTGACATCTCAAGGGATCTCTTCTGGACGAATAGCGATCCGGATATCGGCGAAGATGTATACTCTGACCTTTATTTCGGAACCACAAACCCACCACCGCTTCTCAAGGCTAACATCTTCGAGATGACCTATGATGTTGGTCTCATGCAGTTCCAAACAAAGTATTACTGGAAGATAGTCGCTCACGATAACCATGGGCAGGTCACGGAAGGCCCCCTCTGGAGTTTTACCACAGGATCTGTGCCTGATATCATACCACCCACGGTCATGTTCGAAAAACCAAAGAGCGGCTATTTCTACATCCAGGATAATGATGGAAAAGCGCGTCTGCTTGCAAAAAATGCTCTCATCATAGGCAAGATAACCATTCAAGTAAATGCTACAGACGCAGAATCCGGCATTGACAGGGTTTTGTTCCTCATCGATGGAGTACAGCAGGCTGAAGTTACAACCTCGCCTTATACCTTTATATGGACACGGTTCAGCCTGCCTTTCATCCCACACACGATCAGCGTCATGGCTTATGATGAGATGGGAAACAATGCACGTCAGGACGTCACAGCGGTTAAGTTCCTATGAGAATCGTTAAACGGAATTGAGAGTACTGCTCAATCCTTCTCCTCTTTTTTTCATTTTTTAAGATATTTCTTGAAAATCCGAAAGAGTCATCTTCGAAAGTATTGTGGTGTTTCATTATAGGTATCATCGAAGAAAAAAGGGAGAAAAGATCGGTGAGGTATCTTCTTAGTATCGCAGCAGATTCCGAAGGAGTGGGAATGCGTTTGGGAATCGCTCAAGGAGCATTCTCCAGAACTGCAGGAAAGGCATGGTGTATGAATACGGCATGGTTATTGATAGCTCCCCAAAGGTGCTTTCAGCGCCATAGATATCCTTTGCTTTTGCTTGTATCGTGTAGGTTCCTTTTTTAGTCCAGATATGTGATTTGGTTAGTACTACCCCTGATTGGTAGGGGCCTATCCAGCCCGTGTTTGTTGTATCACCCCAATCAATCCAATAATAGAGATCATCGCCATCGTCATCTATTGTTGTAACATTATACTCAGTAGCGACCTTTATTTTCCCTTCTGTTGGTCCGGTTATTGTTGGTGTGTCAGGAGGTAGATTCTCAACAGTTATTCCGCCTAGAACAAGGGACGGTTCTCCAAAAAGATTGAATGTGTACATGTCGAGATATTCAGCATAGTGATCCCAGCCATAATGAAGATTACAGTAATATTTAGCGTCATAGAGGGCTTCACCGACTGCCTTTGAATCATTGATCAGGAACCGGTTGAATTCATAAATAATGGAATCAGAGCCTCCAGGGTTGGTTGGCCAGTCGAGCGACCCGTATGGTGAACGGGCTGATGCAATGACACCTATTGAAGCACCCATGGACGGGTTTGTCAGTAAATCAATGCCAAGGTTCCCCCCTGGTGCTGGCTCTGGGCAACCAACATAACACGATTCCGCGGTGATAATTGAGGGGTAATCATCATCAAGATATGAATTGATGTTGATGAAATCTATCCAAGATATTTCAGATGCTTCAGGGACGTTATCTCCATCATCCCATGACCAAATCTTTCGAGCAGCTCTGTTTGTCCATCCGTGGCCTTGCCAATTCACAATGGAGTATTGACCATTTCTCCAGTCGGATGTAAACGCTGATTCACTTAATGCTGGCCAAGGATAGACTGATGTCTCTAATCCTTGTTGTTCGCTATAATGACTAATTGACCAGTTCGTCATCGTATCGGTTTCGATATAGTACGAAAGTTTTGCGCCATCCATTGCTGGATGTCCACTGTAATCTTCGTTGGTAAAATAAAAAAACGCTCCGGCATTCAACGCATTTGTTTTCCATTCGGTGGTGTCTTGTTCAAATGATGTAATTTTGTTAAGAGTATAGGTTATTCGGGAGGTGATACTTGTTGGGATTCTTCCTACGTATATTTCTGGGAAAAAATCTGGTGCGTCTTGTCCGTATTCCCCGTAATATCCATCACCATCCAGATCCCAGGAATCCGCATCGCTCATTGATAAATCTGCGTAGTAATAATCCGTTGGGACTTCTCCACTTGTCCAATCGAAAATATCAAATCTGTGATTTGTTGGGTCTGGGTAGCAGTATCTCATTGGGATTGTTGCATGATCCCCAACGAGTAATGCATACGTTATCCCTGCTTCTTGGTAATTCAATCTGAGGAAGTTTCTGATTTTTTCAGGTAGGTCCTGGCCGTTTTGTGAGGTTATCTCGCTATCAGTGATGTTAATGATGGTAACAGTATGACCTATGAGTGTTTTCCATCCTATGAATGTGGAGGATGTAATTGCGTTATAAAGGTTCTCAGCGGTAATAATTACATAATCATATGTCTCAGTAGTCTGTTGCATGTTATTTGATGTTCGTTGTTTTTGTATCTCTTTTTCATCTGGTGTTTTCTTTGGGTTTTGTTTGAAGGAGACTTGGTAAATGTTTAGTTCTTCTTTTGTGTGTTCTCCGTTCTTTTTTATTATTTGATATTCTGGAGAATATGGTTGGGAGATTGGTGCAATATATATTTTTGAATCATGTGACGTATCTGGACCTTGCATATTAAGTTCAAGTATTTTTTCTGTTGCCATCCCATGTAATCCGCTTATGAGAACTCCCCCTACAATTAGATACAGAACTATTTTTTTCATTTTTTCCCCTTTATATGGTTTTCATAACATCGTTATCCCTTAAAAATCTATCCTTGGATGAATAAAGCATTGGTAACGCGGTTGTAGGAGTCAGTTCTTTTCTAGAATATTGAAAAAGGAAAAAGAGTGAGGGGAGTGTATCCCTGTCTAGGTTGGATACCCTGGAGATTTACTCTGGTTGGAATAGCCGATGCGCATCGTTTTATTTCGTTTTTATATTGAGAAATAGTATTCTCATTTGATCTGTTGCACTGTTTCCCTGTTCATCATAGACGACGACTTTTATTCTATGAAACCCGATTGATCTTTTGTTAAGCATATATTCGTAAGGTTCCTCTGTGTCAGTGAAAAGCAGTGTAGTGCCGTAATAAAACTCTACCCTATCAATTGGATAAATTCCTTGTGTTACCTCTGCATAGATGTTGGTTTTATCGATAATCAGGGATGTTACGTATTTTGTGTTTTTACGGATGGTGTCATTAGATATTATTTTTCCTGCTCTTGGGTTTGCAATATGCACCTGTGGTACTTCAACCTGCATGTCCGCAAGGATCGCCATGGTCGCAGCGATATGTCGGGTGGTGTTTACCAGATAGCTGAAGTTGATATTACTTATATTGTCACGGGGTGAATGGTAATTCGGGTCTCCCTCCGCTTCCCAGACACTTATTGATTCATATCCAAATCTCGTAAAAGGATAATAATCACTAAAACCAATAGGGAGAAATCTGTTTACCTTCCAAAAGGTCGTGAAGGTAAAATTCAACCCATACTCGTTGGTCATCTCTTTCATAATGTCGATAATCCATCCTGTGTCTTCTGTGTAAGAAAGTCTGATTTTCCTTCCGTACTCTGAGGTGGTTGCTCTTCCTATTCCGTCTGCGTTAAACTCCACGAGAACAGGTGTTCGTTGATCGTAAAGTTCTCGGACATAGGCATCACTTCCAAAAAGACCTTGTTCTTCCCCAGAGAATGTTACAAATTTCATGGTTCTGTTAAAACGATATTGGCTAAGGACGTATGCGGCAGCAAGAACAGCGACTGTCCCTGAGCCATCGTCATTTGCGCCGACCGTTCCTTTTGCTGTATCATAATGGGCGTTAAAGATTATTACGTCATCATACTCTGGATCTGACCCTTGTTGCGTTGCTTCGACGTTTTGTGATGTGACAAGGGTCGGATTTGATCTGTTTATTTTTGCGCTCCAATTATGATAGCGTACTTGTAGTCCCATGTCTTCAAATTGTTCATAGATATAGTGCGACGCGTTTTGACAGCCAGAGGTTCCAGTATATCGAACACCTATGTTTAAAATTAAATACTCCATGAAGTTTTTTACAAGTGTTTCATTTATTTTAAGTAGTATATCTTGAATTTTTTCATCAGTATGTACCAGGGCGTTCTGTTCATACTTACTTTGTTGCTGTTGGGGTGCTATCGTTTTTGAAGGAACTGTTTGTACAAAAACCAAAAGCGTGATGATAGAAATACACCATATTTTTAGTACCGTCGTATGCATAGTAATTGTCATGTATAAAGGACGGTTTATAAATTTTTTTGAATACTAGGGCATATAAAACTTAATCACAATTGATTTATATGAAAAGGTTTTTTTTCTTCTCTAAAAAAGGATGTAACGAACAGTTTTTTTAAGAACTGGGGAAAAAATGAGGGGGCTATTCCTCCAGAACTATCTTTGCCCGTCCGATCTCTAGGTGGTTGCCGACGATTTTTACGTAACAGTAGTCGTTTTTTTTGATGTTTAGTCCTGTTTCGCTTAGGTAGGAGTCGAGTTTTAGGACGACGTGGTCACGGGGCACGATTTCGGTATGGCCATGAGTTGGGTCGTCTTTTTTCATTTCTATCTTCATCTCATTTTCCAATACAAGGTCAGAGTCGTTCTCTTTGTCCTTGTTTTGTTCGTCTTGTAAATGATCCATAATATCATCTTTGTCTTTTTTTGATATCATATGTTTTTTCTCCTCATGATGCCTTGGGTTGTAGAGTATGGCATCGGTGTTCTAATATTTTTTTCTTTGGTTTTTTGTGTACAGCGGAATGGGAACAATGGTACTAAGAGTTTTTGGTTGGGTATTGTGCGGTGGTCCCAGAAACATGATAATGAAAATAATAAAAAAAAAGGAAAAAGAGTGAACCGCGGGCTGAGTAACGCAGCGTTATGGTCGGAGTAATTTGTTAGATATCTAGAAAAGAAGAATAACTTAATTTTGGAACCGTGTCACTACTTTCCAACCCACCACTGTTTTTCTTTTTGTAACTTTTGTTACAATTAAAATCTGATGATAAATTATTTATATTATGATGTCATTAAAATTTTCCTACAACCCCGGGGTTTTTAGGGAGGAACAAAAAGCATGAAAAAGGAAATTGTTGGAATTGTTATTTGTATATTGTTGATTCTTACAGTATCGCCTGTAACAGGAACCTTAATGAATGAAAGCGATAGTAATTACAAAATTTTACCAAATGGTGATAGGTTCTACGAAATTGATTTTATGATTGGTAAGATTCATAATATCAGTGAAGAAACCAAAAATGATACAATTCGTTATACTTTTCGTGTTGACTGGATACTAATAATAATTCATGCATATTTTCCCCCTATTGGTTTTACTACTAAAAGAATTCTTGATAGAAATGTTGATATGAGTATTCCAAAGAATAATTTCCATGGGCTAATTAAAGAAGGAAGGATTTTTGGGATATGGGAAAGCATTACATTGTAATAGGATTGATTTTTTTGTTCGATAGCTGTTCGTAATAGGCTCGTAGGAGTTAAAATCCTTGGGGAATAGTACTTCGTTAGAACTCTTTCGAAATCCTATAACCTCTTTTTTTAGATATTAAAAAATGTTCAACCGCCTGAACGTTTTTAGGACAAACCTAAGAAATATATAATTATTTTGCATCTTTTTTTTTTTTTAATCATCGTTACAAATTCAATTAAAATTATAAGAAGTACATTATGGTCTTTTCCAATATAGTTTTTTTATATTTTATATCATCTTATATGTATCATTTTTTTAAATATGGCTATTTGTTTCCATACGTCACAAAAGAGAAATCATACACATCATAGTAGATTCTCCATGTGATTCCATTGTTGTTTGAAATATAACTTTCCCCATTAAGGTATGGATCTTCATACTCAGCACCTGCATAGGTCCATCCATAGAGGGAATCAGAGGAATATGTGGTTTTACATACAATATAGTAAGTTTCACCGGGGGTTACCGAAATATCTGGGAAATCAAATGTTGTCCAGATTAATTTTGGTCTGTATAGATCCATCGGATTAATTAATACTGACGTAGAGGTAAGATCAGGTTCTGTCAGATTTTTTCGTATAGAAACCGTTATTGGTTGTACATTTCCTTTTGCAATAAGCTCCAATTCAACCTTTGAGAGAGTATTTTGAGTTGGGATAAATGATTGAGCGTACCAATTCTGCATGAATATACCATTATTCAGGCTAAGTCCATTAAAGAGCTCTGTTTGTCGTTGATCGACAAAGTGATCATTCTCCATAGTTACTACTAGTCTCCTACGGGGGATACTATCCTCAAAGAACCACATCCCATGCTCGTCGAAATTTCGAAGAAGAATATTATAAGTACCTTCTTTCGTCCATTCATGAGTAACATTGACAAGTGATTCTGAAGGGTATAATCCAGTCCATTCCTCTGTTTCGTCACCCCATTCAAAATAATATTTTATTTGATCTTCTTCTGGATCTGTAGCATTGAAGGAATATGTTTGGTCAGTGTTAATATCACCGACTAACGAACCATTTACAAGTGCCGTATAGGTTGGTGGCATCTCTTTCTCAGTTAAGATAAGTTCACCAGGATAACTATCATAGATTTGGGGAGTTACAGGAAAATTATACTCTTTAAGTAATATTGCTGTTGTTTTCGGGGCACTATAGTTAAATGCTTCCTCCGCTGAACATAACCTATCCTGATTTACATCACCAAATCCCTGCAGTCCTTCCATGATGTAATACCCAAAAAAGTTCCCATTACTCATCTGATTTTCTTTACATGCCATTAATATGACTCGCCCTGGTCCGCTTAATCGTTTTGTGAATGTATTCATCCATTCAGAAACCTTTGCAGTTGTATGTGTTGTCTCCCAAGGTGGATCATTAAAACCACCTGCATAACAAGCTTCAATGATAACACAGACTCCTTTACACCTTAAGTTACAAAGCCATCTGTTGATTGTATCATCGTACAAATAGTATAATTTGTTTGGAATACACAGGTACCAACAGTTTGGCCATTCTCCGATTTTCGTTCGATAGGTATCATACATATACAGAGCAGTGTCAACGCCACCATTTTCATCCTTTGGAAAAACATCCTTTGTAACTGGGGAGCCATGTGTAGAGATATAGAACAGGCAGACATCATCTTCATCAGCCATTCGAATCATCCAAAGAAAACCTTTAAACACATTGAAAATCGAAGCGTTCTTACCTGTCAATAATCTGATATGATCTGCTTTCCAATGATCTGATACAAGTAATAAATTGTACAAATCAGTTGGTGGTATAGCATTAAAGAGTGAAAGATTGGTCATGTATGGATGGTTTTTAAATTCATTGACACCAACAAGAAGCGCCCAATATTCGGTACCTTCATCTGACGTGTTGAACAGAGAGGTAGGTGTAGTCCCAAATGCGGTTGCTACTGCACTAAAACCTGAGATAATCATCAACAGGCTTACCAAAATACCTAATATTTTCTTTCCCATAGTATTTCCTCAAGAAAGAGAGCAAAATAATAATATAAAAGACTTTTTTCCTCTTTATTGAACAAAAAAATACTGAATGTGCTAATTCTGACTGATTCGTCCAATATTCGTAAAAATATCTGTTTTTTTATGATTGAATATATAAATCTCATTGTTACAATATGGAGCCTGTACACTCTATCACTGTTGTTCCACCCACCACTGTTTTTAAGGATATGTTTTTAAAGGGGAACAATCTTATAAATCCATATGGGGGAGTGTAAGTTATGGGGAAGAAACATCTGAGTAGTAAATGGTTGGCAGTTGGAATCATTCTTTTGTTCGTAGGAACAGGTATCATTCCAGCGATTGCCCAAGAGACTGAGAAATCACTCCAGACATCAAGAGGGACTTGGTTGTATGTCGGTGGGAGTGGACCTGGGAATTATACCAAGATTCAGGATGCGATTGATAATGCAAGTGAGGGAGATACAGTGTTTGTCTATAGTGATTCATCTCCATATTATGGAAACGTAATAGTAAACAAATCAATCCATCTTATTGGAGAAGATCAAGCATCAACGATCATTGACGGTATGTATTATACTAATACCATATGGATACCGTCGTCATTGGTTTATGTATGTAATTTTACTGTTATAAATTGTAGGAACGACCTATTTAGTGCGGGTATCTTTGTTACTGAAAAATTATCTTGGCCACTTCCTGATCCCCCAGCAAGTTCAGATGTTCATATTGTAAATTGTATAGTGAAAAACAATTCCTGTGGTATACGTTTTATAAATACTAGGAACAGCGAAGTCGCCTCTTGTGATATTCATCATAATCTAGGGCATTCCATTTATATGAATAATGGATCATACATTACTATTCATGATTGTTATATCCATGAAAATGGACAAGTAGTACCTGAGGGGTATTATAGTGGTGGGGTTATTATTTCAGATCAGGAGTGGTTGGAAGGTAGTGATAATATATTCATTTCCCATTGCAAAATCATTAACAACGTATGGAGTGGTATAACAATCGATCGTGGTTCTATAAACATTAATATAGAATCCAATGTCATAAAAGAAAATACATATTTTGGGATATTTATTTGGGACATCTCCTCTAAAAAAACTCTATCAAATATTAGCATCAGTAATAATAATGTGTCATACAATGGTATAAATTTATACGGTGGAGGCATCGGTCTTCAGGGATGTAAAAAATCTGTAGAGATCACTCAGAATAACATCATTGACAACCATGATGGTGTTTATCTCTTACGTTCATCTTTCAATAGTATTTTTGAAAATAATTTAATAGGAAATTATCGCAACGCATTTTTCAAATCTTTTTGTTTCTTAAACCACTGGGATAAAAACTATTGGAATGATTGGCAGGGTTTAGGACCAAAACTAATCAAAGGAAAATTAAGTGTAATTCCTTGGATGAACTTTGATTGGCATCCAGCACAAGAACCCTATGACGCCCCGGGAACCTGATACTAGGGAAGAATCCCGCGAGTTTCTGTCCCTCTCACGATGAGTTTAAATAGATGGTATGAATTATCATATCATAAGGAGGAATGAAAAAAGTATGAAGCAGAGACTATTTTGTGTTTTTGTTTGTATGCTGATGATGGCAATATTGTTAATCCCTATGTCAATATCAGGAAAGACATCTTCTCTAATAAGAAATGGGAATATTTTATATGTTGGAGGTTC
>MUGD01000136.1 GCA_002900555.1 Thermoplasmata archaeon M9B2D
GGCTTATGCTTCAGGGCGCACAACCCGAAGTAGTAGCACCGAAAGGTGTCATAGTGCCTTACCGGAGTACAGTACCGAAACTGTGGGGGTTTGTACAGATAAACTACAAGAAAGACTTTGGTGATGTCCTCGTTAATGGCGGAGGCATAAATCTAACGCCATTTTCATTGTTAAACCCTGACTTGGAGGATCAGTCCGGATTCAACGTCTTCCGTGCGAGAATAGCCCTGCGCGGTATGGCGGATAATGAAAATCTTGTGGACTACTTCGTTATGACAGAGTTTGGAAATAATGCTGTTAATAACCTGGCCGGGCACAGAAATGTAGCGACCTACTTTACTGACGCTTCGGTTACCTTAAAGCATGTGCCTGGTGCAAAACTGCGTGTGGGTATGTTTAAAACGCCGGGTAGTGAAGAGGGGTTACAGGCTGTTTTCGTGTCTCCGTATATTGAGTTTACGACGATGTCAAACCAACAGTTGCTTGAAAGAAAAGTAACTGACGTCGGAGCAGCACAGATAAATGGCGCAGCGGGTGGAGCAGCGACTGTACACTATACCAGTACGAGCATTGAAGAACCGATAGGTGCCTATAGAGATACAGGGGCACAGATCTTTGATACCTTTAATATTGCAAAGAGCTGGACCTTGTCTTATGCTTATATGTACGGTAACGGAAACGGCATTTCTATGAAAGCTTCTGATAAGCAGAGAACGCATTACGGCTACCTTGCACTGGAAGACAATTTCGGTCCGTCCAGAGGTTATTACACCGAATCGATGAAATTCTTTATGTGGGGTCAGGACGGTAAACGTACCCTTCTTTCAACAGACCCAACAACACTCGTGACGACTGAGGTGAACGCAAACAGAAAACGTTACGGTCTTGGTATGACCTATTACAATTACGGTCTTCGATTTGAAGCAGAATATATGAGAGCCGAAGGGATGATCTTTACCGGTGCGAAAGATACAGACAGTGACCCTTTGAAAGAAGACTGGCAGTTCCAGTTTGCTGTCGGCGATGAAAACAAGGCTGACGGCGGTTATGTGAACCTTCAGTATGAAATAATGCCTAAAAAGCTGGAAGTCTTCGGACGTTATGATTTTTCGAATCGTCTGACAAATGACAGCAAGGGCGAAAGAGATTTTAAAACGGCCACACTCGGCTGTTCTTACAGGTTCAAAGGCGCAACGCGTATCGACTTCAACTACATGTTCCGTGATGCCAAAGCCCCCGGCAACGCCAATGCGCAGAAAGTTCTCGACAATATGGGTAACCGGGTAGCAGTCCAAGTCACTGCAGCTTTTTAGGAAAGGAAAAACAATGAAAATGTTAAAAACAGTAATCACAATGATGGTCATGATGACGGCTTCGCTGCCGCTTTTTGCCGAGGATGACGAGACGATAAAAGTCATTTACCAGTGCGATTTTCCCGATGTACAACGCGTCCATCTGATGTTGAACACACTCAATAACGCTGTAAAGTACTATCAGGACAACTTTATCGATTACGAAATCGATATCGTGACGCTCGGCCCCTGTCTGCAGTACATGATGAAAGATTTCAAAGAGACCGGTTTCAGAGAAATGCCCTATCTCACCCACGGCGGACCGGCAGAGAACGGAACGACAGGACGGTTCAAAAGTCTAAAAATGACGGGCGGGGACAATATAAAATTTTTTGCGTGCGAAAACACGATGAACAAGAAAAATGTCAAACCGGAGCAGCTGTTGGACATCGTAACGACGACCCCGGCCGGTATTATAAAAGCAATCGAGCTTCAGCGACAAGGGTATTCCTATATTAAGATCCAGTAATCTTAATATAACCCGAGAAGAGAAAGAGTTGTTTCACGATTTTTGGATCATGGAATCAAAGTATTACTGCTCCTTAAAATGTCTCTTTTTGCTTGGAGGAGTGGTACATCAAACAATAAAGGCGAAAAATGTATATTAAAAAATTACTGCCAACTATTACGTTAACAGGTGTATTTGCACTCTCTCCTGTCTGTTTTGCGAAAGATACGGGACACGGACTTGATTATAGAACATTTCATAGTGACGGAAAAATCGAGTATGGGCAGATTTATGATTCTTACACTTCAGATCTGGTGGTATATTTAGCCGGAAACCAATTTATGGTTATAGAAGAGTTGATCAAAAATTTTCAAAAGAAAAACCCCGATATAAAAACTGTCTATGTTGAAACGATACCGCCAGGCAAGATTTTAAAAGAACAGATTTTAAAGCAAGGCATGGTTTACGGTCAAAAGACCAATCAGAATCCTGATATTTACGGCAGTGTAAACTTAGGGCATCTTAGAAAACTTAAAGAAGTAGACAAGATGAACACCTACATAACGTATACGCATAATCAGCTTGAGTTAATGGTTGCACAAGGTAACCCTAAACACATTACAGGACCAGCGGATCTTGCAAGGGACGATCTGGTTAAATCACTGCCAAACCCTTTAACAGAAGGTATTTTTAAATTTTACGGTTCGCAAATGTTAATAGATTTGGATATCTATGAAAAAGTCACCGATGGAAAAAAATGTAAATCATGTTGGGCAGTCAAAGATAAGACATGGTTTACAGAGCGTCACCACAGAGAAACCCCTTCTCTGATAGAAAAAAGTGAAGCTGATGTCGGGATTGTATGGACAACAGAAGTCAAAGCTGCAAAAGCCGCTCATCGTGCTGTCGAAGGTGTGAAAATCCCGGCTCCATACAATATGGCAGACAAGGTCTCGTATGTAATCGGAGAACTAACAACTGCGAAAAATCATGCAAATGCCCATCGTTACCTGAAATTTTTAAAAACGCCAGAAGCGCAAAAGATCTATGCCAGTTACGGTTTCGTTCAAGCTGATGATAAAGAGCTTGAACTGAAGTTGGTTCCTTAACGGCTGTGATCCATCACAGGAGAGGTGCACCATATGTTTGATTCAAACTATTCAGTTATAGTATCAGAATTTATTATTTTACTCTATGGAAAATCATGAAACTCTATCAAAAATATCTTGCTTTGATGTTGATGCTCCTGCTCATAGCGATCGTTTACTTCTACATCCAAAACAAACAAGAGTTTGTAAACAGGGTGGATGTCGTTCTTATGAATCTGCTTGACAAACAGATCGAAGAAGAGAAAGCCAAAGCCTTTGCTTTCGCTTTTGCACTTTCGCAAAACGAGACACTACAGACAGCAATACAAAACAGTGATGGAAAGAAAGGCTACGAGATATTAAAGCGGTACATGAACACCTTGGAGACATTCAGCGGTTCCAAGGTCCGTACCCAGATCATCTCGAAAGATTTTGTCATCTTTGCAAGAAGCTGGGATAACCGTGATGCCGGATTGCCCATAAAAGAGTACCGTCCCGATCTAGAAGAGATGGTCCGTACGTTTGAACCCCATCTCTCTTTTGAAGCGGCAAGACGACTCGTGTTGATCGCCTCTATCCCCATTGTCAAGGAGGGCGAGTTTATCGGTTTTGTCGAAGTAATACAGAAGTTCAATGCGATAGAGGACTATTTTGCCAATTATGACGTTGACCTTCTGGTCCTGCTTGATGCAAAATATGAGGATCAGGCGGTATTGCTCGACAAAAACCCCCGTATAGGTGATACGATCGTGGCCAATGAGGGGGCGAACATATACCATATTTCCTTTCTACAAAAAAGGGGTGTAGGGAATCTGCTGACGCAGGGGATATTAGAAGGGAAGAACCACTTCTATTTTTCCAAAGCGATCTTTAACAGCGAAGGGCAAAATATCGGATCTTTCATTCTGATACTCTCTAAAAAAAAGCTCAGACTTTTCAGTGCTTTTGAAGAGGAACTGGATACTTTTTTCACCTATGCCCGAAAAGATCTCTACTACTCCATTATCAATCGCGACCCCTATATCAACAGCTATCATGATTTTACGGATAAAGAGCTCTTTCTGCTGAAAAAATGTGTGCATGCAGAGGACAGGATTGCTCTTGAAGAGAAGCTGAGAAAACAGCTTAAAAATTACACGCAGGATGAGCTCATTTCCCTTTTACTGGATGTGAATTCAAACAAAAAGTCAAGAGGAGAGATAAAATGAGAATTCTTCTACTGGAAGACGAACTGATCTTAAAAGAGAGCATTGAAGAGTTTCTGACCTCCAAAAACTACATCGTGGACGGATTTGAGAACAGTGATGACGCTTTTGACGCCATCTTCTCTACCGAGTATGATCTCTTGCTGCTTGATGTCAATGTCCCCGGTGAATGGAACGGTTTTTCCCTGCGAAAAGAGTTGGCGAAGGAGGGCAAGTCGATACCCACTATTTTCGTGACCTCCATGTCCAGTTCGGATGCGATGCTTCAAGGGTATGCCAATGGCTGCTGCGATTACATCAAAAAGCCTTTTGACCTGATAGAGCTTCTGCTTAGAGTGCAGCACGCCCTAAAATCGAACTGTTTCAAAACAAAAGAGAACTTCATCGATCTTCCGCAGGAGTACCAGTACAATGTAACGACATATGAACTTACCTGTCAATCAAAGCCGATACCGCTTAGCAAGCGGGAAGGTGAGCTGCTCAACCTTTTTCTTATCCACCGTAATCAGGTCGTCAGCTTTGAGATGCTGTATGAACAGATCTGGGCGAACAATGTAGACTCTGCCAATGCTCGCGTACAGGTCAATAATCTAAGAAGAAAACTGCCGAAAAATATGATTAAAAACATCTATGGTCTGGGGTATCGTCTTGATTGTCGATGAGCAGAGATTTGTTAGACGCTACAGTATGATCTACACGTCTATCATCTCCGTCATCCTTTTGGCCCCCTTGTCCATCTATGTCAATCACAAGATCAATGTGCAGGAGATCAAGACGGAAGTCGAACTCAAGTTCATTCAGGCCCACATAATCAGTGCAATGGACGCCTTCGGCAACAACCCGAACAAGGTTTTTGAGTTTCCGAGGTTTGCCGCTTATGAGTCGGGAGTGTATGCCAAAGATTTTTCGGTCATCTATTCACAGATCAAAGAACCGTTGTCTTCTTTTATGTCAGGCTATCACAGTCAGGGAGGCAGCCGTTTTCTGATCACGAAACTCCCCTCCAAGAAGTACTTTTTTGCCGACTATCTTATTACCAAAACAGCAATATCCTATACCTCGGTTTTTCTTGAAGCAAGTCTTATCGCCTTTGGCATCATTACACTGATCCTACTCCTCTCTTTCTACTTTCTGAACAGTTTTTCCCTTCCGTTCAAGCGGGTGAATGAAAAACTCGATGACTTTATCAAAGAGTCCATGCATGAAATCAATACGCCGCTGAGTATCATCAATGTGAATGTAGACCTTTTTAACAGCATATACGGAAAGAACAAATACTTTAACCGTATCAAGTCGGCTACAAAATCGTTGGCGACCATCTATAATGATATGGATTACCTGATCAAAGAGAACCGTGTGGAGTACAGAGATGAGTTAAT
>MUGD01000137.1 GCA_002900555.1 Thermoplasmata archaeon M9B2D
GTGTGGCCAAACAAAGGGAGCTATCAAATCCGTGTGAAAGCAAAGGATTGTTATGACACAGAGACCAACTGGTCAGAACCTCTTGATGTCACAATGCCGTACTCATACACCATACCACTCCAATGGTTCTGGGATCAATTGTTCGTACGGTTCCCCAACGCATTCCCGCTCCTCCGACATCTCTTAGGATACTAAGCTATCCTCTCTTCGATGATAATTCCGTCTTAGAAGAGTTTCTTTCTTTTTTTTCCTCTTTTTCATTGTATTAATATATATACAAAAGCAAATTTTTTTGTTTGTTTTTTTATTTTCGTAGAATTTTTTAAAACTAATCTTTATATACTCAGCGCCATCTATAAGGGAATTAAGGTAAAATTAAACGGAGTTAAGTACTATGAAAACGAAAGTGATAAGTCTATTGATATGCATGCTTTTTCTGACGAGTGTTTTTGCAGGGTTAACAACCGCAAAAAATCTTGCAGGTATTACTACCAATGTCACAAACATACCTGTTGATTTAAGCGCTAATTCAGAATTAATAAAAATCACTACAGAACATCCAGCTTGTGATATAGACGGTCATTTCGTCGTCTATGCTAACGATTCGTATCCGTATCTTCATATCTATGATATAGAAACAGCAGAGACAGAAAATGTGTATGTGGGGGGAAACATCATCTTTCCTAAAATCTCAGACGATAGAGTTGTCTATTATGATTTTTCATACATGGGTTTTAAAATGTATAAGATAAGCACCGGTGAAAAAACAGATTTGATTGTGACAAATTGGGAGGGGGGAGATGCAGATTCCTATCAGTTCTTTGGTGATTATATCGTGTATGAAAACTTTGATTTCGATCTCTATAGCACCGAAATTTTTCTTTATACTATTGCTACCAGTGAAAATATTCAGTTGACAGATACCCCTGGTGATGATTATACAGAGAATCCATGTATCTATGAAAACATCGTCGCCTGGCAACTCTGCCAAGGTAACCTAAACGATATTGTCATGTATGATATAGATAGTAACGAATACACAAGAGTGACAAATACGTCCCAGTTTGAATCAGAAACGTTTCCTTCAATCTATGATGATACTGTTGTCTATAGCTATTTCTTTTATGATAAAACAAATGGGACAATACTCTATGGACTGAAAATGTATACGATCTCTACTGGAGAGGAAACAACCTTTTTTACAGGAGAGGAACCTACCGCTAATTCTCCAGAAGTATTTGGCGATATAATCGTTTATAGTGAACCGGATGGTCGTCTCTGTCTCTATGATGTCCATACACATACTGAAACATTGATTTACGAAAATTCGTATCTGACGCAACCCTGGAATTTGAATGAAGAGTATGTCGTTTTTACTGTATTAGGTGAGGGAGTGTATCTTTACAAATATACGACTTCACCAGTTATTGAGATTGGGGATATAACCGGTGGATTATTCAAAGTCAATGCCGTGGTCAGGAACGCTGGAGATGCAGCAGCAACCAACGTAGAATGGAGCATCACGCTGACTGGTGGATTTATTTTCCTTGGAAAAGAATCCACAGGTACGATTCCTACAATCGCGGCTGACGCCACTGCTGATATTTCCTCGAAAGTCATCATTGGTTTTGGGACGACAGTTGTGACCGTCACTGCCGACACCGCCACAAAATCGCAGAATGCGACCGTACTGCTCGTTTTCATCAAAATATAGAAAGAGCAACGGGAACGGTCCATCTCCTTTATCTCTTTTTTTCTCTTTTTGATTTTCACAGAAAAAAAACCATGAGTGTGAAAATCAGGTCAATGCATTTGCTTCTTTTGTTGTACGGGTGTTTCTTGATGAAAAAATCCCACTTGAATTCCCCAAAAAGTAATTAAATATCCATTTATATTCGATTATGAGGAGGCGCTGATATATGAATCCCTATGTTGTAGGAGCCGGTGTAGCGGTAGATATTTGCGGCATTATCGTTATTATCTATACCGCCCTTATCGAAGAGCAAACACAAACAAACGCGATGATTTTCTGGTTGCTAGGTATAATTTTAATTATACTTGGAGCATATATCGCAGGAAAAGGGTTGAAAGCGAAAAATAAATAATCAAGTGGTTATTTATTCACAATTCGTTCAGAATTGCAAAATGGGCATCGGTTCACTGGCGATTTAACATTTTTCGCTTTGAAAAAAGACAGTCCGCAACTCTTACAATAGGTCATTTTAAATCCCCTTGTGTTTGTTATACACTACTAGTTATTAATTTTTTCGGGTTAATACATTTTAATAAAAGAATAGAAATATATATAAATATGCACATTATTTGTAAGAATATTCCTAAAAATAATACAGGGAGACATAATTATGCGAAGCACAAAAAAACATTTTGAAAAAAGTCTAAAAAACATCCTAGTAGTAACAACAGCACTATTTGTTGCCCTGTTGTTTATCGGAAACGCAGCAGCAACACGTATCATAACAGATAATACAATCGCAATAAACACTAATCAAATCAAGGGTGAAGAAATATTCCCGTTCCCACATGAAACTTCACGAGACCCATGGGATTTATACTTCTCATTTGACCTTGAGGCAGCAACTGGATCTGCGCAGAACGCTGGTGCCGAATTCGATGGAGACTACTTCTACAGCACAGTATGGGCAAGCAACCTAATACATCAATTCGACACATCCGGAATTCTCCAAAAAGAATTCTCCATCGCTGGTGTATCTGGACTGCGAGACCTTGCCTATAACCCAAATACCGGTACGTTCTACGGCGGTGCAGGCGGAGCAACCATCTGGGAGATGGACTTTGAATCAGAAACCCTAGTAAGCACCATAACTGGTGATTTCCAATGCCGAGCTATCGCCTACAACCATGACGATAATGTGATTTATTGCTCGAACTGGGATGACCCTGTTTGGGTGGTAGATCCAGCCACTGGAACCATCATTGATTGGTTCAGGCTACACACTTTAGACAGCACGTATGGTTTTGCGTATGATAACGATGGAACCAACAGATATCTGTACATATTTGATCAAGGTGAAAGCTATGGATATCCACAATATATTTATCAGTGGGATCTTAACGCAGGTGCAATGACTGGATTTTTTTATTCTGTCACTTCTGATTTCCCAATGAATGATGCTATTGCTGGCGGGTTGTTTGTCAGTGATGGTTTAGATCCAAATAATGTCGTCATTGGCGGTTGTTTACAGGGATCACCTGATATGATGTTTGCCTATGAACTCCGACCAAGTGGCAGTGGAGATACAACACCTCCAGTGACAACCTGCACCTTGGAAGGAGATATGGAAGGCGGCATATATATCAGCGACGTTACAGTAACATTAACCGCGACAGATGATGACTCTGGTGTGAATTATACCATGTATAAGCTTGATGACGGAGCCTGGACCACCTACGAAGACTCATTTGTGGTAACCGAAGATGGAGAGCACACTGTATACTTCTACTCTGTTGATAACGCAGGCAACATTGAAGATGAGAAAAGTGAGACCTTTACCATCCAGCACCAAGCGCCGTCAATCTCCATAACGATTAAAGGCGGATTTGGTGTCTCTGCCGAGATTAAAAACACAGGAGAAACCAATCTGACGGACATCGACTGGACAATCTCTCTAAATGGTAGCTTGATTTTTGTTGGAAAAACAAAATCAGGAACTATTACATCTCTTGCACCAGGTGATACAGAAACAGTAAAAACCTTCGTCCTTGGTATTGGCAAGACAGGGATCGCTGTTGAAGCAGGCGATGCAAGCGCAACTGCATCGGGAACAGTCATACTGTTCTTCGTCATCGGAGTTTCATAAAATAGGGGGAACATAAAAATGAATACGAACAAAATTTTTAAAGAATCCGTTATATTGATTATAACAGCAATGTTTCTGTTTACCTCTATTGCTGTTACAGCAAATACAAGCAACCAAACAGAGCCATCATGTCTGTCCTCGACAATTTCACAGAGTCCATCAAATGTAAAACCAATCAACCTGTCATCTAAAGATGTCCTTTGGGACAATGGTTTACCAGATGGAAAAGATGGGTTATCCTGCTGGTATGCAACAGGATATGATAGGATTATTGTTGATGATTTTACAGTAAGTGGCTCTGACCCATGGCAAGTAACTGGAGGAACCTATCGAATAGTAACCTTAGGTGGAGGAACACCACAAGTAATAGATGGTGTCAACGTCTATTTCTTTGAAAGTACTGGTCCATGTCAACCTGCAATGACCGAATATGCCTTTGTTCAACCATCCTTTTCAGCTTCGTTAACTGGTAACTGGTATTTCGACAGACCAGAAATACTTGTAGAAGTCGTTTTTGATCAACCAATTGAACTGGCAGCAACTGGTGAATGGTGGGTATGCTTCCAAACCGTAACAACAGATAACTCGTTTTGGTTAACTGTTAAACATAACATAAACTGCTCAGTATTCTGTGACATGCCAGATCTTGGATACCCCCGATGGACCTGGGGATATAATGTATGGTTAGACTATTTTGACGTGGCATACACACTCACTGGATTCACAGGACAAGTAGCTGTACCAGATTTGGAATGCAATGGACAACTCGCATGGGAAGATGTAGTACCTGGCGACACTGTTGAGGGAACTTTTGAAGTCAGCAATGCCGGAGAAGCAGGATCATTGCTCGACTGGGAAATATCAGAAGTTCCTGATTGGGGAACCAACTGGACATTTAACCCAGATGGCGGCGTTGGTCTCACACCAGAAGACGGTGCAGTAATCGTTACAGTATCAGTTGAAGCACCACCTGAGGAAGAAACTGAATACAGTGGAGAAATCGTCATTGTCAACTCTGAAAACCCAGCTGATTCATGCACTATATCAGTGTCATTAGTAACACCATATAGTTGCAGCCAATCCACGCTATTGATGCAACTGTTACAACTCCTATTCGCACGGTTCCCAGTTTTAGCCCTTATCTTTGGCTAAAAACCTCTTTTTTTCTTTACTTTCTTTCAGAACGTTTTTTGTGAGAAATTGATATTGTTTTATCCAGAAAATACAATATTTTATAGTAAAGAGGTCATGCATAATTGAAGACGAATGATTCGCTTGATTTTGGAGGATATCGGTAGTCGCTGTTCAAAAAGGAAGACTCTGTATGACACCGACGCAGCCAGCATAAAATCAGGAGTCTGTGATCAGACGATCTATGAGCACCTACACTAAATCTAAATCTACGAAATCTAAATCCTCTATCTTTTTTATCCTATCACATTTCGGACATCGAAAATACCGTGGCTTTCCTGTTTCAGCATCATATCCGGTTATTTCTAGCTCACTACCACATTTTATACAATAGGACATTGCATCTCTTCCTCATTTTTTGTAATACCTTGTTTTATTTAAACGTTCTGGAGGGCATCAGAAACTCAAAAAGGAACAATAGGGGGAAAAGTATGCAGGGGAGCGGAGTATATGGAACCAATACACCAATTTCATAAGATGGTTGGTGATTTTGGGCAAAATCCGATGTTCCACCCGATCTGTATCAAAGAATACAATCAAGTTCTCATCTTTTTTGCTACGAAAATTTAAATACTCTGGGGAGTATAGTATCTTGGGGATAAACGAAAATGAAGAAGAATATAATCTTTTGTCTAGTCATATGTA
>MUGD01000138.1 GCA_002900555.1 Thermoplasmata archaeon M9B2D
AACATTGGTCAACTACCAAGTATCACTGATTTGAGAATCGATGTAATTGCAGGACAAGATGCACGAATTCTTGCAATGCGAAGTGGTGCAGCAGACACAGAACGCTATGAGGTGTTTGGTGCCTACGTTAACACTATTCTTAATGCACCAGAACTCGATCTCATTACAGGTGTTGCTTCTCAGTGGGACTATGTCCTTGGCTTTAACATGACTATTCCAGGGTTAGATGATTTTACAGTCAGGCGGGCAATCAGCCTTGCGATGGATCGTCAATACCTCGTGAATGTCGGTAGGCTAGGATTTGGTACCATTACAAACAGCACAATACCTGCTACCTACTTCCCATCATACTACAGTCCTGACGGAGCTTTTGTAGAAGACGTCGATCTCGCAAACGAGATACTTGATGATGCAGGATATCTCGACATCGACAATGACGGCGTAAGAGAGTTCCCAGGTGTTGCACCACCATCAGGTGGTATTGACATCGTTTTAATCATAGGAATTGGCGCAGGTGCACTTGTTGTAGGTGTGCTCATTTCGTATGTTTTACTACGGAAGAAGTAAAGGGTAGTCACTACCCTTTCTTTTTTTTTATTTTCACATATTTCCTACTGAATTCGATAGCCTTTAATTAATGGAAAGCTAGAGTCTACTGAATCATGAGTTGGGGAATGTCCGATGACTGATAAAGAGAGGAGTAAGCCTGGACAGTATATACTGAAGAGAATAGGTCAAACGATTCTCATCTGGTTTTTAATTGTTGTAGTCAATTTCTTTATTTTTAGAATAATGCCCGGAGACCCAAGAGGATCATTAATTTCTGAGCACATGCCCCCTGAAGTAAGACAAGCAATCGCAGCCCGATTTGGGCTTGATTTACCCCTCTTCGATCAGTTTGTTATTTATATCATTAACATTTTTAGAGGTGATTTTGGAGAATCATTTTCACATTTTGGAGAAGATGTGTTGTTTACGATTTTTGACCATAGATTCTGGAACACGCTATGGCTCATGGGAGCCTCATTGGTTTTGTCGATTGTTATTGGTATGGTTGCTGGAGTTATCGCGGCATCTCGTAGAGGTTCCAAGACTGATACTGGGTCCACTATCTTCTTTCTAGTTGCATATAGCATCCCGGTGTTTTGGATTGGCTTGCTACTCATTTTGTTCTTTGGATTCTATTTTAACTTGATACCCATTGCTGGAACAATAACCCGTGGTTTTCAACACGCGAATTTCTTGGAATATTTAGTTGATTATGGATGGCATATGATTGCACCAACTATAGTCCTTACACTATCTTTCATTGGCGGGTTTTATCTAATCATGAGAGATTCAGTCTTGGATGTATTTACTCAGGATTTCATGTTGGCAGCCAAGGCAAAGGGTTTGAAAGAAAAAACGATTCTATATAAACATGCCATGAGGAATGCAATGCTTCCAATGGTGAGTGTAATAGCTACGAATATTCCATACCTGATTAGTGGCGCAACTATAACAGAATTCGTCTTTAGTTGGGAAGGTCTGGGTTTGTTGACGTATAACGCAGTATTATCTAATGATTATCCAGTGCTTCAAGGACTCTTTCTGTTCCTCGCAACGATAACAGTGTTAGCCAATCTTGTAGCAGATCTGCTATATCTGTATCTTGACCCAAGAATTCGATATTAGGAGTATGATTCAGAATGACTGAACAGGTAATAATAGATATAGACTCAAGAGATAGAGAAACAAAATCAATCAAACAGAAGCTCAATATTGAAGGAAAACCACTGCATGTAAATATCATATCTCTGGGGAGCTTCATTATTCTTTCAATACTGATTATATATGGAACAGATGCTGGAATATCTGCCCTAATGGACTGGTTATCTTTATCCATTATTGGATTTGACATTTCTACCACAGTCGGATTTACAACAACAATCAGAGTCCTTGGATTAATCATATTAATTATGACATTATGGATAGGATTTCTAGGAAAACCGTTGTATGAGAAGAGACCTGCGGAAATTGTCCTTATTGTTCTAAAAATATCAATCGTGCTGCTCTTAATGATGGCTTTTAATATCGGGATGGCAGTCATTGCAGCTTTTATCTTCTTTCTCTGGGATCCACCACAGCTTGTAGATTGGAATGTTAGTAAGATGACTCTCTATCATTCTGCTGTAATTGGTGTTTTGCTCGTTTGGATGTTGTTGGAATCATTTCTAACAGTTGAATACATAGGTATAGACTTGCTACCATCTATTATAACTGCTTCAGTTGGTGGACTGCTTCACGGATTTTCGTGGATTGCAGTAGGGGCAGCATTCATCGTGATCCCATTATACATATTTATTCCTAGAATGGTCATGATTGTGTGGGGTATGAGAAAAGGCATTGAAACATTCTGGATGGAGTTTGTTCATGACAAGCTTGGGCTCTTCGGTTTCATCCTCATCTGTGGGATTGTTATCTTGGCAGTATTTGCCCCTTGGATTGCACCATATCACTGGTCATATGCTTCATTAAACCCAGATGACTGGTTTTTACCACCAAGTTGGCAGCACCCATTTGGTACCAATCATGATGGCTCAGATATCTTTAGCCGAGTGATATGGGGATCACAGGTATCACTTCTTGTCGGTTTCACTGCTAGTATAGTAGCAGTTGTCATTGGAACTTTGGTCGGTCTTCTTTCAGGATATTATGGTGGTTTTCTAGACTCAGTCTTAATGCGAATCACAGACTTGTTTCTCTGTCTTCCAACACTGCCCCTGATGCTGATATTTCTTATGATCTTCGGTCAGGGACTTCAGAATGTTATCATCGTTATCGCAATCCTCGGATGGACAGGCACAGCAAGAATGGTCAGAAGCGAAGCACTGAGTCTTAAGGAACGCCCTCTAACTGAAGCTGCTCATGCAATTGGAGCCTCTGACAATTATATATTGTTTCGCCACATTATGCCAAACACGCTTCCTCTGATTCTGGCAAATGTGATTATTGGTGTTGTAGGTTCAATTTTAAGCGAGGCGGGCATCTCATTTCTTGGATTCATGCCAATTCATGGTCAGCCAAGTTGGGGGATTGTGTTATACTGGGCATCTCGAAAAGCAGCTCTTGTAAATGAGATGTGGTGGTGGATTATACCACCAGGATTAATGATAATGCTAACAACAGTGGGATTTGCGTTCGTTAGTCATGCGTCTGACAAGGTTGTAAATCCAAGGCTTCGGGGGAGGAAGGGATAGAATGCCAATGCTTAAGGTCGACAACCTCTCAACCCATTACTATTTGGGAAAAAAACCCGTACGAGCTGTCGAAAATGTTTCTTTTACTATTGATAAGCAAGAAACTCTTGGAGTAGCAGGAGAATCAGGTTGCGGCAAGACAACCACTGCCTATAGTATAATGAGGATTCTGCCAGAGAATGGAAAAATAATAGGTGGAAGCATCCGCCTTGGCGAGGATGAGTTGACATTAAAAACAGAGGAAGAAATGCGAAAATTGCGTTGGAGAAGCGCTTCTATCGTCTTTCAATATGCTATGAATGCATTTAATCCAGTGATTCGGATTGTCGACCAAATCACTGAAGTCATGATGGAAAAACAAGATATCACTGAAGAAGAGGCAGTGAAAACTGTTGCAGATTTATTCAATGAAGTCGGTCTAGAACCATCAAGGATGCGGGACTATCCTCATGAATTTAGTGGAGGGATGCTTCAACGGGCAATTATCGCACAAGCACTGTCCTGTGATCCCAAGTTAATAATTGCTGATGAACCTGTCACTGCACTCGATGTCATCGTACAAAACAAAATACTTGACCTTCTACGAAAATTGCAGAAAAAATATGACCTCGGCGTACTCTTCATAACTCATGATCTGTCTGTGGTTGCAGAGAACTGCCATAGTACTGCAATCATGTATGCTGGTAACATTGTTGAAAAAGGATTAACTAATAGTGTCTTTAAACAGAGTCTTCATCCATACACCTACAAACTGATAGGTGCTTTCCCAAGTATTTCTGGCCCGAAGAGACGACTTGAATTCATACCTGGAACACCTCCTAATCTCTTGAATCCGCCTTCGGGATGCAAATTCCATCCAAGATGCCCATTTGTGGAGGATGTTTGTAAGACTGACGAACCAGAATATAGAGAGATTAGTCCAGGGCATTACGCAAGATGCCATTTTGCTGGAGAGCTAACCTTGGAGGATTGACATGTTGAGTAATACAGGAAATATCCTTGAAGTTCGTGATTTACAGAAATGGTTCGCTGTAAGATCTGGTCTTCTATCATTCTTCACAAAAAGGAGATATGTGAAAGCTGTCGACAAGGTCAGCTTCAGTATTGCATACGGAGATTCTCTCTGTATTGTTGGTGAATCAGGTTGCGGCAAGACAACTCTTGCACGTACTATCTTGAGATTGATTGAACCGACTAGTGGCAGTATCTTCTTTCGCGGCGAGGATATCTTGAAGAAGAACCGTGAAGAAATGCGAGAATTAAGACTTAAGATGCAACTCATATTTCAGAATCCCTACGAGGTTCTCGATCCACGATTGCAGATACGGACACTTGTTGGCGAAGCACTTTCAATACACGATTTGGTTGAAAATGAGGAAGAACTCGAGGAAAGAGTTCTTAAAGTTCTGGAAGATGTCAGACTTATCCCCTCAGACGACTTTGCTGGGAGATACACTCATGAACTGAGCGGAGGACAATTACAACGAGTATGTATAGCTCGATCACTCATTCTAAAACCAGATTTGATCATCGCTGATGAACCTGTATCGATGTTAGATGCTAGTATCAGAACTGAGATCATGAATCTAATGGAAGATCTCAAACGTGACTACGGTCTAACATATATCTTCATAACTCACGATTTAGCCCAAGCAAGGTATATTGGAAATCAAATCATTGTCATGTATCTTGGACGAATAGCAGAGATGGGGCCAATGGAAGAAGTGATACAGAATCCAATGCACCCCTACACTAAAGCACTAGTTTCAAATGTACCTATCCCGAATCCAGATGAAGAGAGACAAAGAATAATGCTCCCAGGGGAAACACCAACACCTGTAGATCTGCCGCCGGGATGTCGTTTCAAACCAAGATGTCAAGAGATTGGCGTGGATTGCGGTGAAGAGGAACCTGAACTTCGAGAGGTTTCACCAGGACACTTTGTTTCGTGTTGGAGATAGGCGATTCTCGATAGAAAGGGCGAACAATTGCTCCCTAAGGCAGATAAATTAGAGAAGGTTAACAAATACTAATTGTGTTGGCATTGGATAGAATTGTTGCGGTCTTGGCATTTCTACTATTGATAATATATCCAATACAAGGTATGTCTGCTACGAACATGAATGTTGAACAAGTAAATAATACTGCT
>MUGD01000139.1 GCA_002900555.1 Thermoplasmata archaeon M9B2D
ATTTGTAATACTCATCAGTTCCTGAGCAGTAATCTCTCTGTTTAGAAGTACCTCTATGTAGATACGTGCTCTAACTGGATCAGCTAGTAGTTCAACAAGGGTCAATTATAGGCGCCTCTCATTCTTGGTTATAATTACAGGGATGAACAGAGTTATAAGTATCACGGCATCTAAAGATTTCGATTATATCGAAATATTATCATCTTAACGGAGGAACATCGATGCTTCAATTCGATCCAAAGGAATTTGAAACAATCTTTCAAAAGCTAGTCGATGAAGATAGGTTTTCAGGTGTTGTCCTTGTTGCTGAGGGCGACAAGGTTGTCTTTGAGAGAGCCTATGGAATGGCAAACAAAAGCTTCAATGTGCCAAATCGGATGGATACGAAATTCAATATTGGCTCATTGAACAAATTGGTGACAAAGATAGCAATCCTTCAACTTCATCAAAAGGGACTTCTTGATTTTGATGATTCAGTGGGAAAATTCCTGCCAGAATTTCCAGAAGCAATTGCAAAAAAAGTCAAAGTCAAGCATCTGATCTCTTTCACCTCTGGCTTGGGAGATTACTTTAACGAGAAATTCACGGCGTCGCTAGGGCGACTAAGGAAAGTAGACGACTTTATACCATTCTTTATTGATGACGAACTACTCTTTGAACCAGGTGAGAAGAGGCAGTATAGTAATGCAGGGTATGTTGTGTTGGGAAAAATCATTGAAGCAATCACTGGGCAAGACTATTACGAATATGTGAGAGAGAACATCTATCACCCTGCAGGAATGAATGATTCTGATCACTATGAGATCGACTCAATTACTCCCAATATGGCAATTGGATATACTCGGCATACCTCATGCGAATCATGCGCACCAAATGATTTGACCAGTTCAGATGATAGAAGATGCAATTTCTTTGCAATAGGTAGTAGGGGCAGTCCAGCAGGCGGAGGCTATTCCACAGCCTATGATTTGCTTAAGTTTGATAGAGCAATAACTCAGGAAACTCTACTCGATACAGAACATTCGAAGATGGTGCTTCGTCCCCTTGATGCTCCACCAGATTCAGAACCCAAGGCAATAATAATGGCTGGAGGCGCTTCTGGTCTAGTTGCATTCTATATGAAATTCCTTCGATCTGGCCATACAGTAATTGTGCTTTCCAACTATGACCCGGAAGATGTTGAGCCAGCAGTTGAACAGATTAGTAATTTCTTCATCCCAAAGAGCGAGAGAGGAGGACAAATTCGCATATCTCCTCCGGAAGATGAGTAGATTATGTGAAGAAGCAGGAATAATTAGACTCCTTGAATTTCTTAAATCAGTTTATGATCTCATAAATTGGTTACTTTCTCTTATTTTCCTTATTTTTTCACTATTCAGGCAGGAATGCTACTAGAATTGGATATTCAGTATTCTCTGGAAACGCTTTTAGACAACTATGGAGCATATAGGATGTTTGTAACTGATATGCAGCTCTGGTTTGTAGAAATGAATCAGGAAGAGGGATATTGACAGACTCCACTCGAGAAGAACTATCAAAAGTAAGGACTCTACTTAAAGAGGGAGAATATACCAGAGCGTATGAGATTATACAGTCACAACTAGCTCGGGGAGGGCGAAAAGAAAAACTTGTTACTCTTGAGATACTAATTCTAAAGGAGGAACTTGCCTGGCGAGTAGGTAAGTTAGACGAAGGTCGAGATACTATAAAAAAAGTTGAGAAACTGCTTTCATCAGGATTGGGAAAAAATGGCGAGGAGCCAGATCTGGAGAAGAGTAAAGCATCACACTATTCACAAGCTGGAGTAATTTATTGGTACAAAGGCGAACTGGACAAGGCGTTGGAGTATCATCAGAATAGTCTACGAATAAGGGAGAAACTTGGCGATAGGAGTGGGATTTTAAGAGCGTTAAACAATCTTGGCTTGGTCTATTGGTCAAAGGATAAACTGGATGTAGCAGCGGATTTCTACCAACGTAGTCTAAAAATCTGTGAAGAAACAAATGATCAGGATGGTCTATCAAGAGTACTAAATAATCTGGCCAATATCAGCTCAGCTTTAGGGAATCTAGATGAAGCTCTACAATACCATGAACGGAGCCTTGCATTGAAAGAGAAGATTGCTGGCAAGCAAGATATCGCATTATCGCTGATAAATATTGGAGTCATCTTCAGATTGAAAGGAGACATCGGTCGGGCTGAGGAATACTACAATAGAAGCCTTGCGATTCAGAAGCATCTTAGCATCGGACCTGAATATGCCCTAGTTCTGAACAACTTGGGAGAGATTTACACACTTAAGGGAGAACTTGATGAAGCTCTGGATTTATACCAACGCAGTCTTTTGATTTACGAAGACATGGGAAACAAAGAGGGTATTTCGCTTACTCTCATGAATATAGGCGACATGTATGGAAGAAAGGGAGAACCAGAGATAGCTTTCAATTACTACAGGCGCAGCTTATCCACTGCAGAAGAAATTAGCAACGCAAGGTTAACGGCTTCAGCTCTCGCTGAACTCATCTGGCTGTCTTTGGATTATGAAGACAATAATCTTGCTGAGAAATACTTCTCGCAACTTGAAAAGATAAGTGATGAATCTCATGGTGCACTTATCAATCACCAGTATCGCATTTGCAAAGCCCTATTACTCAAAAAGAAAGGACGTAGTAAAGACAGACTTAGAGCAGAGGAAGTCTTGGAACAGGTAGTAGGAGAGGAAATTGTAGATCACACATTGACGGTCAAGGCAATGATTCATCTGTGTGACCTGCTAATTACGGAATTTAAGGCGACAGGAGATGAAGAAATGCTCCGAAGGATAAACAACCTGACGGAGCAACTTATGACCATTGCCCAACAGCAATCTTCACATTCACTCGTAATTGAATCATATCTTTTGCAATCCAAACTCGCAATCATTGATTTCGAAATAGGTCAAGCACATAAATTGCTGAACAAGGCAAAAAGCTTAGCAGACGAAAAAGGGCTTCAGAGGTTGTTAGTTGTCGTAAATAATGAAATACGAAAGCTAGACAAACAACAACAAAAATGGGAGTCGATAATCAACCAGAATCCCTCAAAAGAAGAAATGGTCAGCCTAACTGAATTGAATAACCTCGTTGAGCGGATGGTACAAAAAACAGTCCTGTCTCTTGGAATTGAATCAACCTCGGAATTCTCTAAAAAGAAGTATTTGATTGTTCATCAAGATTTGATCGAGGGAACAGAAAAATCAGAAAAAAGTGCATTCAGAGTAGGAATCGCACAGATAGGACTCTCTGAGAATGGCGATATTTTAGGAGAACAATATGAAGAAAGAAACGATGGCTTGATAGGTCTTCAGCAGGAGTGCGTTGAGCCCATTAGAGTGAAGATCAGAGAGATGGTTGAAAAAGCACATGCTTCAGGAGTCAGTATTCTTGTCTTTCCAGAGATGACCATCGACTTAAGCTATAATCAATTCACCGAAGATCTGAAAACACTAGCAAGACAGCATGAGATGTATATCGTGCCAGGCTCTTTCCACGATAGCGATTCTCGACAAAACCTCTGCACGATTATTGGGCCCGATGGCATTCTTTGGACACAGAAGAAACACATCCCAGCAATCATTCACATTAAAGGCAATAGATTCATGGAGAGAATTGAAACTGAGTCGGAATCTAAGAAAGTGATTATATCCAAAACAGAGTATGGTAGAATTGCCATTGTCATTTGCCGCGATTTTCTTGACATGGACTTACGGGTGGCACTAAAGAATTCGGATCCGCCTGTCGACCTGGTTATTAATCCAGCTTTTACTCCAGTCACAGCAGACTTCAGAGCAGCACATTTTGACGCTAGAAGATCAATCTATGCATACTGCTTCTTTGTGAATGTTGCAGAATTTGGAGATTCACTAATATATACTCCCGAAAAAGATCGTGTTGAGAGAACTATCCCACCAAAAGAAGAAAATCTGATCTTTAAAGATGTAGACCTCTTTCAACTTCGGATTGAACGGAAACGGTGGGAAGAACAACAGAGGAAACATACATCTTTCATTCAAAGTACGAGATGAAAATAGATTTCATTTTGAAAGATTCTTTCCTATTTCAAAGGCATTTCCTACTATGTCTCCAATCGTCCAATAATGATTATCAGGCTGGGTCAGTAGAATGGGATCAATCTTCTTCGGATCGAGCACGCCTCCTGTCATGAAACTATCATTCGAATATGCTGCAATCACCTCTCCGAGAACCAGCACAGCTCTTGGCAGATCCACCAAATCGTGGAGTTTGCATTCCAGATTCAATGGGCACTCTTCTATCATTGGAGCGTGTTCTAGTTTTCCATTGAAGACTTTGAATAATCTTGCCTTGTCAACATCCCTTCCAGACATGATTCCACAATAATCAGTTTCCACCACTTGCTTTGAACATGGGAAGTTAATACTGAACTCTCGATGTTTCTCTATTGCCTCGAGAGTGATCTTGCCCTTGCCAATACCTACTCCCCAAATTGATGGATTTCCATTGAATCGATTGAACCAGGCAATGGTCATGAAGTTTGGTTTTTCATCTGTCATTACACCGAGAATTGCAACTGGCATAGGATAGGGAGAAACTCTCCCTGTAAGTTCAACCTTCGACATTTCTTTTCCAGCTCCTATGGGACATTTCTAAATTTCTTTCATCATTGACGGCGAACTTGTACAGAGAGTAGTGAATTCAACGGATTGCTTCATGTCGGAGGGTATTTTGTCGCGCGTGACATACACAAATCCCTTTCTCTTGAAATACTCCTCGGCGGTATCAGTAAGAAGATAGAGCCGGCTAATCCCTTTCTTTTTTGCCAAATCAATAATTTGCTCGACGAGTTGAGACCCTAATCCTGTTCCCTGAAAATCAGGATGAACTGCGAGAGACCTAAGCAAGGCGGACTTTCCATAGATCTCCAAACCAACAGAGCCTACAAGAGATTCCGAAGGGACAGCCGCTTCTGAATACCTGATGACAAGGAAGTTCATCAAATGCGGTTCTATGCCATCAGGAGGAAGGTTTGTTTCTTTCAATAGAGCTACAAGCCCAGAATAGTCCGAATTCTTCGCTTTTTCAATCTTGAGATTCTTTGTCATAATTCAAACTGATGAAGTCTCGTGCTTTATCAATCTTGGTATGTGCGAAGACAACCAGAATTAACCAAAACTTTTCTAATAGGATTAAATTGACCATTCAGTGAAGTGAAGATTCATGGCAGATATTAGACCTATGAAACCGGAGGATTGGGAAGAGCTGCATATGATGGATGTTGAAATCTTCCCGGATGATCCTCTTGAAGAGGAATCTTTTCGAAAATGGATAGGACGAGATGGGTGTTTTGTACTCCTTCACAATGGTCAGAT
>MUGD01000140.1 GCA_002900555.1 Thermoplasmata archaeon M9B2D
ATAATTTCCATTCGTAGTTGTATTCACGACGAATTCTGGTTTTGTTTTTAATATTAAAAAAGCTTGAACAATCTGATTACGACTTAAATCGTGTAGGGTATCATCCTGTCTTGCTTTTTGTATACATAATTCTGTGAATCGTGCAAATGTCGTATCATCCATGTTACTGATGATGTCTATGGTTTTGCTTAGTTGTTCAGTCCTGCTATCTCGAATTGGAAATTGTAAGAGATTTTCTTTTCCCATTCCAAGATACTGAGATGTAAGGATTTTCTGTTGTTGATTCGTAGCTCTTTGTGTCCTTACATTAAACAATGGTGAATCATTAATAGTCGATTTTACCGATTGATACCCAACGACATTTGCCAAAGAACCAAATACAACAATAACTACAGTTACAACGCTGATTCCAATAGTCCAACCAGTCGTTTTCATGTCATCCTCCTTTCTAGATGTCGTAAAAGCAAAGATGATAAATAAGAAAGTATATAAGAACATTATGTGATTATAATCACAAAAGAAGGGGTTATTATGGTAACCATCAGCCACGTTGTTCAGAAAATCGTCAGCGATAAACTATTCATTCTAGAACCACTCAGCAAAGGAATCATCTCAAACGTATCACTAGCAGAGCAGCTCAAACCTAAGATAGAAGAAGAACTTGGAAAAAAGGTAAAGACCCATGCGATCGTCATGGCACTACGACGCTACACAGAAGACATCCAAAAAAAACACAAGGAAATAACGTTCGACTACTCCTCAGAAATCATCCTGAAAACCGACATCTGTGATATTGCATTGCTCCGCTCACCAACACTCTTTACGAAACTCAAACGTCTCTACGACATTGTCGACTTTGAAAAAGGAGATATCCTAAACATCATCCATGGACGTCATGAGGTCGTCATCGTAACCAACGAACGATACATGAAAAAATCACTTGATCTTTTCAAAGGAGAAAAGGTGTTCAACGTCGAAAAAAACCTTGTCTCCCTAACCCTGACCTTTTCCTCAGACTTCCTTCATACGCCAGGGGTGATTTATAATGTCGTTAGAGCACTAGCATGGGAAAACATCAACATCTATGAGATAGTTTCAACCAACACTGAACTTACCTTCATACTCAATAAAAAAGACTCATCGAAAGCATACGGAGTGTTAGGACAACTCGTTGAAAAAAACAAATGAAGCGACGATAAAACAGACGTTTTCCAAAAAGACAACAAAGGCAGTATTTGGTTTGCACAAAAATTTTTCTTAACCACAGTACCATTATGTGCATAAGCAAGCATACCGTCCTCTGCCTATTGTATCTACATCAGTCGAAATGTATTTCCATATGCCTTTGACAAAATGCCTATTTTTCCTTTTAAAAAAAACTAACCTTACATGAAACCAAGCTAACGAACCACATCAATCGGATTACAATCGTTGAACGAATTCATAGATAAAAACGAACCAAGACAGACGTGGACGCAGGAGGCAGAAACGCATCTGAGAACTACAGGAAGTGATGATCGTGCTGTTCGCTGAGTTGCCTGCGAGGTCAAAAGCGGTGGCGTTCACAACATGAATTCCAATGCCACTTATAATAACTTCATACGGCAGATCATAATCGATGTACGAATGATAGCCATCGACCAAGAACTCAACACGATGAATTCCACTTGTTTCATCGGCTGCATCGCCAGTAATCTTACGTTTGTTTATACTTATTCGTTGAGCGGAGAGGTGCAATGTTGGAAGGTCACGGTCGATTTTTAGGGTAATAAAACACTCCTCAGAGGAATTGCCTTGGTAGATCCAATACCACCACAACGCATGTGCCCCGCTTTCACAAACCATAAAAGGTTCATGATATTGGGTATAATCTGCATCATCAAGCTTATAAAAAAGAGCGTCGATGTTTTCGATATTTACAAAGGTGACGTTCACACAGCTGACATATATTCCATTATTTCCCAAGGTCCCATTCAACACCGGGTACGGATCTGAACCAAGAGGAGCAAGAGTGAAATCATAGGTGGTATTCTCACCGATGCTTAGCAGTACCCATTCTGTTAGATACCCTTGTTTTGAGCACGTTGCGTTTTTCAGACAATAGCAGAGAGGGATGTCGGTCACTTGATAATATCCTGATGAATCACTATAGTTTTCTTCGTAGGTTTCATGGAAATACACTCGGACAAGCGCTCCTGAAAGAGGATTCATCAGCGTATCAGTCACATACCCAGATAAGGTCCCTGTTGGTTCATATGAGCTATGCGAGAACGCATACCCATGCGCCTGTAGGAAAAAAATTGCGGTGATGAAAAGAAGTAGTACGAAATGTTTTTTGATAGACATGTTCTTTCACTCCCTAAGCATATTACAATACAGTATAGTATATATAATTATCTCTACTTTCTTGTCTTTTGTGTGGTGGTGCAGGTGTTTTTCTTCATACGTTCTGTTCTTTCTTTTTCGAGAAGAGCGATGAGCGCGGTAAGTTCTATCACCTTTGTTTTCGAAAGCGAAAAACAGTGTCTCTGCGGGCATTCGTCGTCAAGGATCGCTCTCTTATCATCATTATCATAGACTACGGGATACAGGGTACATCCTTTTGGTCTTTGGGGATAAATGCTACATTCTGTCCCATTATGGAACACGCACCGACCGTCTACATTTTTTAACTGTAGCCATCCATTATGCTCTGAAACAAAAAAAAATTTTTCATATCCCATTTTTTCGATACTCTCAATATCTCGATATGAAAGAATCATATTTGTTTGTATGCAGCATTGCATGCACTTTGTTTCAAGACAGCAGTTGTACATATACTATTTAACTCAAATAACCTATAAATTTAAAAACCATACGAAGTTTCATATTATGGAAAAAAATAGGACTTTCTTCCTATAAAAGGGAGGAAAGGGGAAGTTGAAGAGTAAAAAAAAGGATTTGGTATTCGAACTCTACAACCCCCAATAGAAAATCTCGTTTGAATTTATAAATGTTTCTGAAAAAGTCTATATACCGATGGTAACCGGCCTTAATCCGAAACATTTATAACATTTTAAGAGATTGGGAAATCTCAATCTCCTTGATATTGAAAGGTAATAAAAGAGCTAAAAAACCTGCTCTTATAGAATCAAAACATCATGGGGGAAAAAGAATATGGCAAAAAGTAGCAAAAAACAAATAGATCAAGATGAGAAGCGGGTAATCGAACAATTACAACGAAATTCAAATGAGAGTATCGATAAAATCGCAAAAACCTGCGGATTCTCAAGACAAAAGGTATGGCGCATCATAAAACGTCTGGAAAACAACAAAACCATTTGGGGTTACACAGCAATACCAGACAAAGAAAAACAAGGTGTACACCATTACATCATGCTGATCAAACGCTCCAACGAGCCAGCAGCTGACATCATCGACGGTGTCATCGACCAGTTCAAGAAATATGCGGGGAAAAACCTTGGTGTCTTCGTTCAAACCGCAAGTCTGCTGCAAGGTGAATACGACCTGATTTTCTGTTTCACCGCAAAAGACATCATGGTGGCAAAACGATTCATGGAATTCATCAGGAAAAAATACTCATCTTACATAAAAGACATCATGATGATGGAGGATATCTTCTCCGTACGAATCAGCGGAATGATGAATCCAAAGGTCGACGATCTCAAAGAATACTTCAAAACAGTATAACCCGCTCTAAGGGCAACAGCCCTCTTCCTATTTTTTTTTTAAAAAAAAAATGTTTCTTAAGAAAACCAATTCATTTTCTTTTCCCTTTCTTATCCTGATCGATAGAGAATGAAGAGAAGGGGTCTAAAAAGTCTGGGAGGAAAAGAATGAAAAAAGAATTTTCAATTCAATTCTTTAGACCCCCTCACTATCCTGTAATCGAGTACGGGTACATAAAATTTACTCATACATTTCACAGCAAACCTAAGCGAACAAACAGGCAAAAAAAACACGGTAAACACGTCGCATCATTAAATAAAAAAAAAGAAAAAAAACGGAGGCACATGTTTTAAAACCACTCCGTTCTCTTATCTGGACTAGCTATTATTAATGATGAATCAGACCAAGTGACGAAAGCTCTTGGGAGAGTTTCTCCACAGCAAGAGAGACATCGGTTATCTTCCGTGCCCCGGTGCAGACGATCTTGCCTGAGCCAAACAATAGCATCGCGACACGTGGTTCTTTGATCCGATACACAAGCCCGGGAAACTGCTCAGGTTCATACTCGACGTTCTCAAGCCCAAGGGCCATCGCGACCTCGTTGAGGTTCAGCTCACCGCCAAGATCAGAGATTGCGACGATGTTCTGAATGACGATCTCAGGGTCCTTATAGACCTCGACGCCCAGTTTCTTCAGTTTCTCTGCTATGATGTTAATCGTCGTCCGAACATCCTCAATGTTTTTCGCACCGGTGCAATTCGCTTTCCCGCTGCGGAACAACAGCGTTGCGGTTTTCGGACTGCTTAAACGATACACAAGCCCGGGAAACTGTTCAGGCTCATATTCAGCTTCTTCTAATGATTGTGCGATAACGTCCAAATCCAACTTATCGGAAAACGACGTTGACGCCACAATATTTTCTACGATTACTTCTGGCATACATCTTCCTCCATTTTTATACCAAACGATGACAGTTTCTCCACCATCTTCTCAAGAGCAACGGTGACATCTTCCAGTCGTAGTCCGTTGCAGACAATCTTTCCCGAATCAAACAGCAGTATAACTGTGTTTGGGTCGTCTCCTCGATAGACCAACCCAGGGAAAACCCTTGAGGAATACTCCTCACTCTGCAGTGATTTTGCTAGAGACCGTAACGTTAATTTCTGATGCATATCAATAGAGGCGGTCACATTCTGAACCGTAACCTCCGGCGTTTCAGTCACCTCGAAACCAACCATAGTCAGGCGATCAATAACCATTTGTACGACGTCATCAACCTCCTGCATGCTTCTCGGCCCGGTAACGGTCACCTGTCCTGTGGAAGAAAGGGTGGCCATGGACCGCGGATGGGGAAACTTAAGTACAATCAAAGGTATTTCGTCCGGATTGTACTGCGCATCCGGGAGAATTTCCGTAAGTTTTGGTAAATCCAAGCAGGACGACACTGAAAAAGACACGACGATGTTTTCCACCTGGACCTTAGTCATAAGAAAATTTCCCTCCTTGAAGTATATAAAGGCTTTTTATAAACATTTCGTAAAAAATGAAAAAAAAAGGAAAAAAGCTACCATACCTTGTCGATATCGATATCCTCTTCCTCACCATCGTTCGTCTTTTTCTTCCTG
>MUGD01000350.1 GCA_002900555.1 Thermoplasmata archaeon M9B2D
CAAAGCCAAAAATAATACAAAAAAAAGAATTTGTTGAAAAATATCGCTGAACTCCTAACGCATTTCTGATATCAGAAAATCTTCCTGTATATTTTCTTCATTCACATTAAGAAAGCAGTGACATGATTTGAAACAAATTTTTTTTGTGTAGATGATCGATTTTGATTGTAGGATTAAAAGGGTCAAAAGCCGATTTCTGATATCGTGGTTTTCACGGTGTTTAACAGGAGAAAAAATAGGAAATGGAGCCGACGGAGGGATTTGGACCCCCGACCTGCTGATTACAAGTCAGCCGCTCAACCGGGCTAAGCTACGTCGGCATGTTTCGTAGCGGTAATATCTAACCCTATATAAAATTCTCTTGGTGCATAGGATTTTATTGTATGAACTTTTATATCTGATAAAATATACTTCTTATCTGCTGCAATCTTCTTTAAAAAAGAAATCCTTTCCTTTATCTCTTTTTCGTAATGGATTTTACAGAATGGGGCAGCGATTGACAACGCAGTTGAAAAAAACCTATAGGCTAAGAACGGGAGGTTCATGATGATCCGGTCAGCTTTTTCAGGAAGCATTTTTACAGCGTCATTTGCATCAGCATGGATTATTTCAATAATATCAAGGACATGGTTTTTCTTGATGTTCTGTCGTGCTAATCTTATTGCTTCTTTGTTTTTATCGATTACATAGACCTTCTTTGGTTTTGAAAACCGCGCAATCATGATGGAGAACGGTGCGACACCTGCGAACATGTCCACTACGGTTTCCCCCGGTCTTACAAGGGTTGTGATTCGTTTTCTTTCTGATGCGAGTCGTGGAGAAAAATAGGTTGTTGCGACATCCACATCAAATGATAATCCATATTCGGTATGGGTCGTAAGGGTTTGGGTCTTTCCAGCTATAATCGTGATGGTTCTTATGCGAAGTTCCCCTGAGACCGGGTCAATGAGACAGACGGTCTGTATATTTTTATGTGTCTCCAGTAAAGCGTTCCCGATGTCCTCCTTATACTTAGTAAGAGTTTTTGGAAGCTTAATCAGAATAATTTTTCCTACGATATCATATGATGTTGGAAGCTCATCCATATATTTTTCTGGTAACTTGAGGAGTCCTTTGTAGGAACGAGGTTTTCTATGTCGCATTTCGAATACTTTAAATAAATGCATGTTTCATCCTTTATGGGCGTTACATCATTTCGTAGAAGCTGCTGGTGGCGAAGAGCTCTTCGTACTGATTCAGCGCTACTGAGGGGAACACAGAGTGCCTGCGTTTTCTTCTTTGTCATTGTACAAATAACATATAGATGAGTATATGAATAAATATTATGGAGGTTTTCACCAGAATTTCTACAGAAAGAAGGAAAGTGGGACCTGCCGGTTACGGCCATAGAGTCTACAGCCGGCCGCTCCAGCCAGACTGAGCTAAGGCGGGGTGGAACCTGTCAAGCCCACATAATAATAGGTATATTTATTAGTTAAGGTTTGTTTGTCACGGGTGGCTTGTATGAGATTTGGTGTGATTGTCTGTCCGTACTGCAGACTTGTCAAAGGCGTAGATCTTTTTTCAAAAACGACAAAATGCATCCGCTGTGGAAAGACTCTATGGTTAAAAAAAGTAAAGATCTTCTATAAAACAGATTCGCAAGAAAAGCTTCGGCAGGCTGTGGGTTTGATGAATGCGCAGTTGGAAGGAAAGCGTGGTACATTTATAGAATTTTTCGAAGATAAAAACAAAAGCAAGCGTAAATGATTTAAGCGATTAATCTAAATTTTATACCAATAGTTGTTTATAAGATAAGGAAGGAAAATCGTAATGTATATAAACAAGGTAGATATTTACGTCACCTGAGGTCCGGTGAGGACACAGATATAAGTTACCTACATCTACACTAGAGAGGGACTTATATGGTGGTTCACGGTGTGAACCCAGTGTTTTTCCAGACTTTCATGAAGCAATATGCAAGATGAATTTAGGAGGACATGAAAAAAATGAAAGCAAACAAAATAATAGCTACCTTGGTAGTACTGACAATGGTATTATCAACGCTGGTAGTGTTAAACCAATTAGATGTTATAAAAGAAGCGAGTGCACAACCTGGTTACGATGACTATGGCCATGCTACAACAGATTTATATTATATGCAAGGCGGAGATTCAGGTGTTGCGATATCCTTTTATACAATTGATTTGACTCCTGGTCTCACTTACTTCTTGTATAAACCTCTGTATAATTGCACTACTGCCTCCATTCCAGAGGAATTTAAATGGGATCCAAACCCAGTGACCAAAGTCAACGGTCTTGTTGTTACATTTGTCGCTCCAGATCCCGCCGATAATGTTAGCTTGGGTACTATAAAATTAGATCGTGCAGGTATATGGATGATTGGTACTGATTCAAGTACATTCGGTGATTTCTTT
>MUGD01000018.1 GCA_002900555.1 Thermoplasmata archaeon M9B2D
GAGTGGGCTCGTTGAGATTCGAACTCAAGACCTCCTCCGTGTCAGGGAGACGTCATAACCAACTAGACCACGAGCCCGAGACCAAAACCATAGATGTTATGGTGTGCAACCAGAATTTCTATTGCTTTTTAAATGTTTCAGTGCCTCTGAGCTCAATGTGTCTTTTGAATCCTATGTATAGGTTACAGGAAAATCATCAGGGAAACCATCAGAGATTGTTGGGTTTTGTTGACCAAGGAGATCTAACCAGAAGTCAGCCAACCGAAATGACTCCTCAGCAGAGACGATGCCATCGTTATTTCCACTTGCCCCCCATGTGGTGGTATCTGCTACTCCTCCAAAGCCGGCAATGAGCAAGTCTGAGAAATCCGACCCAAAGGAGAGCTGATTTTCGCTGCAGGACATCAGCACAACCCTGTTTGCTGCTGAAAGGCTTTCAACAAATCCGTTAGCAAATGATTCCGCTGTTGCGGTATATCCCTTTTGACCACCTATGGTAAGTGGGACTGGTCGATCGTTAAACCCACCACTGTAGCAGCTATCAACAATCAGACAGAGACCTTGGCAGCGGATGATACTAAGGAAAAAGTTTAGGAGATCATCCCAGATGATGCCATATGATTTGCTAAACCCATTGTACATCACAAGAAGTTCATCTGTCCCATCTGGCTCGTCTTTAGGCGGGAGATCCCATGGTAGGTCATTCCTTTTCAACTGTCCACCATGTGTGGTGAGATACACAAGGACATAATCCTCGTTTCTGGAGTTTTTTCGTAGCCAGAGCAATTCTTTGATAAGGTTCTGCAGCAGTGCTTGGCTTCCTTTTACCACATGGATGTTACTGGTTTGCCAGAAGTTTGGCGACTGAAGAAGCACATCATAGAAGTCATCACAGGCTTCCAGCATCGATGGCCGGTCTTGATCAGGAGCACCTTCGTAGACACCCACTGCAAACAATAACGCCCAATACCTCGATTGCGATGACTGTCCTGTTTCTCCACTTTGAATGGTCTGTTTTTTTAGATTTAGAACTCCTAATCCAGCAGTGCATGCTGGAGACACAAGGAGTACAATACAAATAAATGCTATACTGCCTACACTCCATTTCATTTTTCCATTCATAATGTTCCCTCTTACATCAAAGTGATATGGTAATTATAATATTACATTCATATAAATTCTTTTCGTTGTATCCTTTAAAGTAAAAAAACAAACGATTTAATATGTCGCACCTGTTTCAGGTCATATAAAAAACAATGAGGGACTGTTATGGAGGCAATCATCCTTGCTGGAGGCTTTGGAACCAGATTACGCCCATTTACCTTTACAAAAGCAAAATCCCTGCTCCCTATCTTAAATGAGCCAATGATTTCCCATTTAATAAAAACACTTCCAAAAAAAGTCGATACTGTCATTCTTGCGGTGAACTATCGAAGGGAACAAATCGAGGATTATTTTTGTACCAATGATTTCGGAAAAACCATTCTTGTCAATGAGGAGCCAGAGCCACTTGGGACCGGTGGGGCTGTCAAGTTCGCCGATCGGTTCATCCGCGGGAATTTTTTTGTGCTTAATGCTGACATTATCTGCTCCTTAAATCTCACAGAGATGCTTCGATTCCATGAACGGAAAAAATCAGTCGCAACCATTTCACTGTGGCCTGTCGAGAATGTCTCCGAATTCGGCGTCGTTGACATTAAAAAAGACGGCACAATCACAAAGTTTGTTGAAAAACCAAAAGCAGAGGATGCCCCCTCTGATCTTATCAACGCCGGAGCATATCTCCTTGAACCACAAGTGCTTAATTACATAGAATCCGGTAGGCTTGTATCCATGGAAAAACAAATCTTCCCGCAGATCATCCAGAACACCGGACGGTTTTTTGGTTACAAATTCAAAGGATACTGGTGTGACGTAGGCAGAATCAGCAGCTACTTAAACGTCCAATCGCTGCTTTTAGAGAAACAAAAGAAAGCATTTGTCACAGGGGAACAATGCACAATACAGGGAACATTGCACCGCTCCTGCGCTGGGAACAAAGTACATATAGGCAAAGGTACGACCATAGAATCAAGTGTTCTCTTTGACAATGCCATCGTAGGGGAAAACGTGACATTAGACCACTGCGTGATTGGTGAACATAGTGAGATTGGCGATGGATCGATATTGCGAAATGTTGCAGTTGGTGATAATGAACGACTTGAGAAACACACAACACTTGACAACACAGTCGTGTGGAACAAGCCCATTCCAGAAGGATACCCAAGTAAACAAATTGGAAACGTGATTGGTGAATAAACCAACCCGGCTCTCACACAGATTTTTATAACAGGCAGCTCATGTGCCCTCTTATGAATCAGCCTATCTCAAAACAAATATTCCGGGCATATGATATCAGAGGATTGTATAACAAGGACATTTCCCCTGAGGTGTTTTACAAAATCGGTCTTGCTGCAGGCACCTACGTACGACACACCATGAAAGGGACGCACATCACCGTTGGAAACGACATCCGTCAGTCAAGCCTACCTCTTGCACACGCGTTCATCGCGGGAGTCACTGCGACTGGAGTACATATCAAATACACGGGGACGACGTCATTTGGACAGACGCTTTTTGCTGGAGGAACGATGAAGGCTAATTTGATTGCGTTTGTCACGGCCAGTCATTTGCCCCCTGAGTGGAATGGGATTAAGTTTTATTACGGTGATGGGGTCGGGTTCCCCGAAGAACGGCTCATGGCGATCAGAGACCTTGTGCTACAGAATTCCTACGAGTTGGTTTCCTGGGATGCCATCGGGCAGGTAGACGCCATCGATGCGCGATCCTCCTATAAAACCTTCTTCCTTTCTCGTTTCAGAAACAAAAATAAACTCACTGTCGTCCTTGACTGCGGTGGCGCAAGCATGACCCTTTCCGCACCAGAGATCTTCTCCGCGTTAGGATTCCAGGTCATACCGGTCTATTGCAACCCAGACCCGACGTTCTCAAAACGGCCATCAGACCCAAAACCAAAGAATCTAACGACGCTTGTCACTACCCTGAAGAAACAGAACGCTGACTTTGGTGTCGCATTCGACGGCGATGGGGACAGGGCAGTCATTGTTGATAACACAGGACAGATACTCTCCGCGGATCAAACCGGCATCATCATCGGAAAGCATGGACTAAAAACGAAGAAAGGGACCATCATCGTCAACGTTGAATGCTCCAAATCCGTCAAAGAGCAGCTCGAACCCCTTGGTTTTTCAATCAAACAAATACCTGTTGGTCACACCTTTTTAACACTGGAGGCAAAGCAGGAACAGGCACCGCTTGGCATTGAATCATCTGGACATATTATCCTTCCTGATTATTTCCTTTTTGACGATGCTCTTGTAGTCCCTCTGAAGATAGCAGAAATCCTTACGCAGGAAAAAAAACCCTTACATGATCTGGTAAAAGAAATCCCAAGGTATCCGATAAAAAAAGAGGAAATTGACTGTGCTGATGAACTTAAGTTTACGGTCATCAATCACCTCAAACAGACACTGTCTAATGAATATTCGCAGGTAAACACCATGGATGGCGTCCGAGTTGATTTCAAGGACGGATGGGTACTGATCCGTGCATCAAACACTAGCCCTGTCATCCGATTAACTGTTGAAGCGGATACCATGGAAATTCTATCTGAGCTGACAACCCGGTTTATGACAAAAACACAACAAATAGTACAAGATATGCAAGCAAAAACATAAAGGTTGAAGAGGCCATGACACGACTGTTCGGTACCAATGGTATCAGAGGCATCGTCAATCAAGACATGAATTGTGAGCTTGCCTTAGGTATTGGGAACTCCTGGGGCACCTATCTAAGAAAAACGCTTCCTCGCCCAGTCTGTGCCGTTGGAACTGACGCACGACTCTCGAATCATATGTTGAAATCCGCCATCAACGCAGGTCTTCTCGCAACAGGATGTAATGTCGTCGACATCGGACTTGTCCCCACACCGACCCTACAATATACAGTTAAAGAGAAAAGGTTTGACGCCGGGATCATTATCACTGCCTCGCATAATCCGCCTCAATTTAACGGCATAAAAGGGACAGCAGACGATGGGGCTGAACTTACGAAGGATGTTGAGGAGACCATCGAAACCATCTATTTTTCAAAGCAGTACGCCCTCTCAGATTGGAGAACCGTTGGTACCCTAACCACCTGGGATGGTGCGATAGACCTCTATATCAATGGTATTGTCTCAAGAGTCGATATCGCCGCTATAAAAAAACAGCGATTCCATGTGATTCTTGACTGTGGAAACGGTGCAGGATGCCGCACGGCGCCTCTCCTTTTACAAAAACTTGGATGCAGGGTGACGAAACTGCACTGCGACCTTGATGGTACCTTTCCTGGACGGCACTCAGAACCAACCCCTCAGAACCTCATAAAACTTATGCAATATGTCTCTGAGAGTGACGGATCGTTTGGTATTGGACTGGATGGTGATGCGGATCGTGCGATTTTCATTGATGAGAACGGGTCGTACATCTGGGGCGACAAATCGCTGTCGCTTGTCGGTAAATACATCACATATGAGACGAAAGGGGGAATAACCGTCACTCCTGTGACGACGTCCACCTGTTTTGAGGATGTCATCCGCCAGAACAACGGGCAGGTGGTGTATACGAAAGTGGGGTCCCCCATCGTCGCCTCGGTGATGAAAGAAACACATGCGGTATTCGGTGGTGAAGAGAACGGAGGACTTATCTTCCCTGAGTTTCAGTACTGTCGCGATTCGGGGATGTCCCTAGCAAAAATCCTTGAGATTCTCGCAAAAGAGAAACGACCACTTTCTGAGCTTATCGCGGACATACCCTCCTATGAGATGTTCAAAACAAAGGTCGCCTGTCCAAACGAGAAGAAAGAACACGTCATGCGTCAAATCGCTGAACATATGAAAGACAAAAGCGATGTACGATGCATCGACAGAACCGATGGCGTGAAGGTTTATCTGAACAATGGATGGGTGCTGTTGCGTCCCTCAGGCACAGAACCGATCTTTCGGGTGTACGTAGAAACAAAAGAAAAATCTCAATCTGAACAGGTTGCCATGGTTTACAAAAACCTCGTCGAATCCCTTATTGAATGATGATAGGAAATCAATGTTTTATTCATTGTGAAGCATGCCTCCCGTTATCTAGGTAAAACTTATAAATAAGAAGGCTATACGCTATCAAACCTTCGAACAAAAGAAAGGAATAGGAAAAGATAAATACTGAAATGAAATGTAGACTCATGGAGGTCAAAGTATGGCTGAAAAACCACATCTGAATTTAGTAATTATTGGTCACGTCGATCACGGCAAGTCCACACTCGTCGGAAGAATCTTACTTGATACCGGACAGTTCCCTGCCCACATGGTAGAGAAATTCAAAGAAGAAGCGAAAGCAAAAGGAAAGGAAAGTTTCGCGTTGGCATGGATTTTCGATCAACTAAAAGAAGAACGGGAACGAGGAGTCACAATCGATGTTGCACACAAACGATTTGACACTGATAAATATTACATCACCATCATCGATGCCCCGGGTCATCGAGATTTTGTAAAAAACATGATCACGGGAACATCCCAAGCAGATGCAGCTATCCTTGTCGTAGCTGCACAGCATGGCGTCATGGCACAGACAAAGGAACATATGTTTCTTGCTCGGACACTTGGTGTCAAACAGATGATTGTTGCGATTAACCAGATGGATGCGACCACACCACCGTATGATAAAGCACGCTATGAACAAGTAAAAAACGATGTGCATACCCTAGCAAAAAGCGTCGGATACAAAGATGAGCAACTCCAGTTCGTCCCTGTCTCTGCGTTCGAGGGGGACAACATTAAGGAGAAAAAGAAACTCGAATGGTGGACTGGGGACCCTATCCTGAAGGCAATTGACAAATTCACCCTTCCTGAGAAACCAACACAGCTTCCGCTGAGATGGCCGATTCAGGACGTCTACTCGATTAAAGGAGTCGGTACTGTCCCTGTCGGAAAGGTCGAATGCGGTGTCATGAAACCAGGGATGACCCTGATGTTCAAACCAAGCATGAAGCCTGGTGGGGTCACGGGAGAAGTAAAAACCATTGAGATGCATCATGAAATGATTAACGAAGCCATGCCTGGTGATAACATCGGTGTGAACGTCCGCGGTCTGAACAAGGGGGATATCAAAAGGGGAGATGTCGCAGGACCAGCAAATGATCCACCAACGGTGGCCAAGTCATTTATTGCGCAGATCATGGTGTTGAACCACCCCTCCGTGATTACGAAAGGGTACACACCGGTCTTCCACTGCTACACTGCACAAGTCGCATGCAGGTTTGAAGAAATCCAAAAGAAGCTGGACCCGAAAACCGGGCAAGTCAAAGAAGAGAACCCTGACTTTATTAAAACAGGTGACGCTGCAATCGTCAAGATCATCCCCACTCGTCCGATGGTCATCGAATCATCAAAGAAAATCCCGCAACTCGGAAGATTCGCCATACGGGATATGGGGCAGACTGTGGCTGCTGGCGTCTGTTTGGAAGTTGAGGCCGCGAAGTAAACATTTCTTTCTCTTCTCTTTATTTATTTTAAAACCAATGGGGGCAACCGAATATGCCAGCGCAGAAAGCACGGATATCATTGACCAGCACGGAATCAACGAAACTTGAGGAAGTGTGTACGCAAATTAAGATGATTGCTGAGAAAACAGGTGTCGCATTGCGAGGACCGGTGCCGATGCCGACGAAACGGCTGCGTGTTCCTTGTCGGAAATCTCCTGACGGAGAAGGGACAGAGACTATTGACCATTGGGAGATGCGGATCCATAAGCGGCTCATTGATCTGGATGCCAGTGACCGTGCGTTACGGCAGCTGATGAGGATTCAGGTTCCTGATGGCGTTCATATTGAGATTGTTTTGAAATCTTAATAGAACAACTCTTTTTTATAAGAATATCTTATACCCTTGCATTAGTAGATGATAGTCTGCTGAGGTAGCAAAGCTCGGTTTACCGCGCCGGCCTTGAGAGCCGGTTCTCCGCAAGGGGAGCGGGAGTTCGAATCTCCCCCTCAGCGCTACTCCCTTTGGGCGTGTGGCCTAGCCTGGATAAGGCACCGGCCTTCTAAGTCGGTAATCGCGGGTTCGAATCCCGCCACGTCCGCTTCATTCATTCTCAGTGGAAATCTTTATATATAATATTTTATATAGTAACTATAGGTGATATATAGTGAACAATGTGACCACGATTCAGTTGGATAAATCCGTGGTTGAATCCCTGAAAAAACACAAGGAATATCCGCGACAGACCTACAACGAACTGATCTTGCATATGATTGAAATCGTCAAAAATCTCAAAAAAAGAAATCAATACGACGAATTCTTACACAAAATACAGCAACCCAAGATGAAAGACCTATGGGACAATAAAGAAGATGAGGCGTGGAATGACGTTTAAGCCCGGTGATGTCGTCCTTGCTCAGGTGCAGTTTACTGATACTTTTGAGGTAAAAAAAAGACCTGCTCTCGTCCTCTTCGAGGAGTTTGATAATGTTGTCGTTGCAGGGATAACAAGTAATACCAAGATGAAAGGAATTCCCCTTTCGAAAGAAGAGGGTGCGATACATGACAGCGTGATAAAATTAAACTATATCTTCACCATCTCAGCGGCCATGATTTCCAAAAGAATATTTCATTTAACGCTTAAGAAGAAACAATTAGTCTATAATGAATTACAAAAATGGTTAAACGGATTGAATAGAGAATAAAATTTTTTCAGATTTCCTCTCACGTTTTAGTGACTGGTTCGAATCCCGCCACATCCGCTTTTCGTTCTCGGAGAGAATTGGGTCAAAAGACTCTATTTTTTCGTGCTTTTGAATTTGTATAGGATGTCATAAGGAAAAAAGAAAAACCACAAGATGCTATAGCTATAGGCAGTCGTTTAATGGTTCTTCCTTGAATGCTTGAGAGGTTCTGTTCTCTCAGAAAATTTTCCAGACCATTATTTCATTGCTTGTCGTATTCACCTCGTCGTAGTATGCGATGATTTTTATGGTGTGTCTGAAAAGTGAAAGTTTATTCCATGTCCAGCTATAGGGCTCCTCTGTGTCGGTGTATTGCAATCTATCATCCTTGTAAAACTCGATTTTTTGTATCTCTCCTAAAACCCCATTGAGTTCTGCTTCCACATTGATTTTCCCAATGATCAATGTAAATGGACATGCTCCCTTGTCCGCTCCGAAGAAATACAGGTGTTTTTCTAAAGGGGTGATGAAGACGACGCCAGGGCGAGCAAATTCTTTCCCAGATGTACGATAATCAATCCCGTTCTCTGAGGGGCCGACGTACCGCTCTGATGAAAAGATATCAACCATCCTATCCCAGTGCTCATGTACGCCAAGGCTTGTTGACAGATAGGTCCCGTCATTCTCTGGGTCATACACATTCGCAGGTGGGACAGCGGCTTGATGCAGGTAATTCTGTGACCCCTCAATGGGGTTAGTCCCTTCTGTATGAAGGAAATCATACATCACTGAATCAAGAGCAACCGGGTCTTGTGAAAAGAACAAACTATTGGTCCAATCATCATTAAACGGATACATCAGGAATTTCGCAATCGTCTTATGATCTACTTTTGTTCCAAACGTCCCGTCTCCAAGATACAAAAGTGTTTTTCCGCCTAGATGTTCATATGTGAATAGATCCACCTGCGGTGCAGCGTTTCCCATGGTTAAGCCAGAGATATGGTATGGATGGATATCTGAAACCGGTTCGATAAACGAGCCAAATAAGTTCTTCCCAGACAACGTTACACCCATGTTTATCGGATGTCTCTTTAGTAAGGGGATGTTGATGAGGTACTTTGCGTCAGCAACACAGGTTGGCAGTGTACGGACGACGCCATCTGAGAAATACAGAGATGTTCCGCTTGGTATTACCTGTTCACGACCGGGTGCTCCACCTAGCGAGTCGACGTAATGAATCTGTGAAAATTCTTCAACGAGTGGATTAGCAGGATAGCTCTGATAATAGATTCTGTCATACAGAGAGTTTATTATGGGTCGTGAGGCGTCGAATACCGTGATGTCCTGTTGGGCGACACCAACAACGTTGACAAGTTGACGAAGCAGAGCTTTAACCACATATGGACTTGCGTCTCGGTCATTATCTTCTTTGACATAGGGGTCTCCAATACCACCAAGCGCATTGTTTAAATTCATTTTAATCGCAATCGTTTCACCAGGCTGGTAGCTTATATTTCCGTTCCCATGAACTTCATTGAAATAAGAAAAGAGAGCGTCCCATGCCTCAGAATCATTTGATGTTTCTGTAAGCTTTTGGATGCCTATAGAGACCATCTGATCAATGACCTCTTGGTTGTTGTTCTGCTGTTCCCACCAGTATCCTGAAAGGTTTCTTTCTGTTGCGTTTGGATTCCATACCCAAACGACTCTCCCTGGACATGTCCCGACTCCGGTCCCAATGGGTTGTTTTGGGATAGGATCCCAGGATGCTGTAACTGGCTGTTCTGCTTGAAAGTAGTTCGTGGCAAACACAGCGCCCGTGATGGTGAATACCACAATAAAACCAGCAAGCACTGTTGGAAATGTTTTTGCACATTTTGTCTTTACACTTCGGAGCCATATCACAAGACCTGTGAATAAGACACTCCAGAATGCGATATAGCCAAGTGAAACAGACAGGGCGACCTGTTGGCAGGGATAGGAAGCTCGTTGCGGTTTAGGCAGTACCCTGATGAGAAACCAAACAATCGCGATAATTCCAGCGATATGGAACCATATCCCTTTCCACCCGTGCATATTCTCCCATAGACGTGATTTTTTGTGATGATGCCTGTGATTCTTCATGAAGTATCCCCTTAAAAAACAGTAGCCTATAGCCTATAAAAAGGTTTGCTCAGTGATAGACTCCCATTTGTTTCTCTTTACAAAGACTTGTGCAAAGTTACTATCAAAGAGGAGGTTTTTCCTTAGAATCGCCGTCGTTTTAATGCTTTGAGCCACTTGAATTTTGTTGTCCCAGTCAATAACCGATCGGTTTTAAACACCCATACCACGATGCTTATTGTAATCAACGCAAAGATACCGACGTACACAATCCCTCCGATTACAAGCATGTAATCATCAAAGAGCAGCGCTCGTGATGCCATCATTGGATGGGAGAATGGAATTGCAAATGTCAATATCTTCACTGCTACTGGGAGTGTGTCAAAATCAGCAAACATCGTGATAAACATAGGGATTAACGCAAGCATGGTGATGGGGAAGGTGAGGGTTTGTGCGCTTTTGTAATTCTTTGCAAAGGTCCCAAGAAGCATACAGAGGGAAAGACCTGCGATGAGAGTAAGGAACAATGAGATGCCAATCCAGAGGAAATCTGTTGTGGTCAACACAAGACCATAGGCAGCGAGGTTTGCTCCGACTGAAACCTCAAAGCCTTTGAAATAGAACTGCATCCCTATCATGTAGATTACAGCAAGGATCAGTCCGATGACTGATGCCGCTATTATTTTACCGGTGACGATGCTTGTTCGTTTCACCGGTAAGGTAAGCAATGTTTCCAGGGTTTTGTTCTCCTTTTCAAGCGCCATGGAGGTGATGACGATTCCTCCAGCCATAATAATGATCATCATCATGACAAGGGGGATAAGCATCGACTGTGAAGCCAACATCCCTGCTATCATGTTTGGTGAAATTCCAGGAAACTGCCGGTTTTTATAGAAAGTGGTTTCAACCCGATTTGTTGGTGAAAGGACAAAGGAAGCGTTAACGGACGCATTCTGTTCTATGAGATTTTTTGAGAGATTGGTGTTAATATACGAAAGTAACAGTTCTAGGGCACCTGATGAGATAGAATCCATTATCCCTGTTCCTCTCATGATCCAATATACTTCAATGGTGCCTTGTTGCTCTTGGGTTATCCGCTCTGTGAAATTCTTCGGGATAAGAACGACGGCAACACCGTCATGCTGCTTTACGGTCTCAAGTCCATCTTGTAAATCAGCAATCGATGTCGAGTTAAACACTGATTTTGCGTTTGTATGCAGAATGGTCAATGCCATTGCACTGTACCCGCTGGCATCCTCGTTGATGATTCCAATAACGGGTGGCTCTGATGATTGTTCTTGGAGACCTTGTATGCTGGTCCCCATGGTAGCAAAAATCAAGGCGACAACGATGATGGGGATGAACGTCGCTGGTGTGAGCAGCTCCCGGATCTCTTTTTTTGTAATGTTTCCAAGTCCGCTCATTACGACACCGTCCGAACAAAGACTTCTTCGACGTTACGCGCCTGATATTTCTGCATTAATGTCGTTGGTTTACCTGTTTCGATTATTCTCCCCTCTGAGATTAATGCGATCCGATCACAGAGATATTCCACCTCTAGCATGTTATGAGATGAGAGAAGCACGGTTGTCCCTGCATGTGATGTAGATTTGACCAGTTTGCGTATCTCCTGAGCGTTGATGACATCAAGACCGGAGGTGGGCTCATCAAGGATTGCAAGCTTTGGGTTGGTCATAAGTGCTCTTCCGACGAGGAGGCGGCGCATCATTCCTTTGCTATAGGTGTCCACCCGGTCATCTATGCGTGCTCCAAGGTCTGTGATCTCGATTCCTTTTTGAACCATTGCTTTCGTATCTTTCGGGTCAAAGAAGTTTGCGATAAACTGGAGATAGGCTCTCCCACTGAGATTCTTATACGCACCTGCATCTTCAGGGAGATAGCTAATGAGTTTTCTGATTTCCGCAGCCTGTTTACTCAGGTCATATCCAAGGATGGTGACGGACCCGCCGTTGATGGAAAGGAGAGTTGAGAGAACCCGCAGGGTCGTGGTTTTTCCCGCGCCGTTTGGTCCGATAAGCCCAAAGATCTCCCCTTCAGATATTGAAAAGGATATTCCTTTTACTGCATCCATTAACCCGTATTTCTTCACTAAATTCTTCACCTCAACTGCTGCCATACGAATCAAAATGCGTAATAGCCTCTTGTTTAATAGAGATTACCTTTTTTGGATGCAAACTCTGAAAATAACGCATTATATTACATCATAAACGAGCAAGAGGATGCCATGGACGAAAAGGACAATAAAAAAACGGTTCGCACCTTTGCTGCGGCTTCGTTTCTTAATGATTTTGGCTCTGACATCATCTATCCGATATGGCCGCTGTTTCTGACAACGGTACTTGGTGCAAACATGGCGGTTCTTGGATTTATCGATGGACTTGGTGACGCGCTTGTTTCGATTTCTCAAGCCGTCTCAGGGTATGTCTCAGATAAAATCCGTCGTCGTAAGGTCTTTGTCTGGGTGGGGTATCTCTGTGGAGCTGCCTCACGGATAGGATATGCGTTCTCTGTCATCTGGCAGCATATCGTTCCCTTTCGGATTCTTGACCGAATCGGGAAAATGAGAGGAGCACCACGTGATGCTCTTATCGCTGATGCCTCGACAGATGAGAACAGAGGCAGGAATTTCGGGTTGCTCCGGGCGATGGATAACTTTGGTGCAGTGTGCGGTATTGTATTCTGCATCGTTTGTTTCTGGCTGCTGAACATCGGATATCGGGAGTTATTCTTGTTTGCTGCCCTCCCCTCTCTCATCGGATCAATTGTCGTGATTCTGTTCATTCGGGAAAGGAAACTACAGACAAAAAAAATATTCAAAGGGCTCTCATTTAAGGATTTACACCGGGATTTCAAGGTGTTCCTTCTGTTAAGCGCGTTGTTTGCACTGGGATCGTTTAGCTATTCATTCTTGCTTATCTATGCAAAACAATTCGGGTTCGAAGTTATTTTCGTTCCTGTCCTGTATCTCATCTTCACTGTTTTTGCTGCCGTGTTCTCCTATCCCTTCGGACGACTTGCTGATAAAATAGGAAGGAAAATCGTCCTTCTGATATCGTATGCGTTCTGGGGTGCTCTCTGCCTGATAATTATCTTCATGCAAAGCTACTGGCTCATTGTCTGTACCTTTATCCTCTATGGGCTGCATCGAGCTGCGTTAGAACCTGTACAAAAAACATTAGTTGCTGAGCTTGCACCACCTCTCTATCGGGCAAGTAGTCTTGGCGGGTTTCAAATGGTTATTGGTTTATGTGCGTTTCCTGCGTCGCTTCTCGCCGGGGTTCTCTGGGAATCGTTCGGTGTTGAGACACCATTTTATCTCTCGTTTGGACTTACCATACTCTCATCGTTTCTTCTGCTGGTCTGCATGAAAGAAAAACGACCATTACAGTCAATATGAATGCACTGTAGATGTTGTTTTTCTTGCAAACAAATATTTAAGTAAAACGAATCCTTTTACACAAGTGAGGTGCACTATGCAAAACCAGGTAGAGACGCTAAGTAGGCATATCGAGTTTTTACAATCACTTGACACCGAGGAGTTTTATGAGAGAGATGAAGATGAGGTCAGACGGTATGCTCAAAATACTCTGCAGGAACTCATTGACTTAGGTAGTCAAGCAACCAATGATCTTCTCAAATTGCTTCAAACAGAATTTACCTGGAGTTGTTTTTTTGCACTAACGGTTCTTCGCCAGACAAAAGACCCACAGGCCGTTGTTCCGCTTATTGCCTTTTTGGTCAAAGAATCTGATGATTCCATGGCAAACGAAGAAGCAATGTTTGCCCTTCAAGATATCGGGGATCCTTCGATAGTCCCTCTTATAGAGAAATTGGAGGAATTGTTTGAAAACAGACATTATAACTCCTATCTGGTTGGTGCGTTAACTGGAATTATCGGACCTGCACCCTATGAGTTCATGACGAAGGTCACCAATGATTTTATCGCCAGCCCCTCCCAGTATAAAGGATGGTTTCATATTGAGGATTTTACCTATAATTTTGTAAAACAACAGCGAAAGGATGCCTTACTGCTCCTACGGCAGATCCTTGAGATGAAAGGGATGACCGGGACGGAAAAACGGGAACTTGAGGATACCATCAGAGCACTTGAAGACCCTGAAGGATATGAAAAGGAATTAACAGAAACAGCAAACGAACTTTCTCAGGTAGCAAAACAAGATTCATCATGAGAAACAAAAACCATTATAGTATCCACAGAACACATCATATCCTGATATCAAAAACCTTTGTTTTTCTTTCAGATGGAGAACATTAAATCTATATAATGGCAACAATATTTCTCCTTCTGGAGGCAATATCATTAGTTCTCAAAAACCATCTCTCAGAACACTAGCCAATAAAACATTCGATGAATGGGAAAAATACGTTATTCAAAGTCTAACAGGAAAAAGGATTCTTGCCGCATTCTATCGTTCCTCCATCTATCGTTCCGTTTCAAGAATTATTACTGATTTTGTGGACGAAAACCTCCTTGAGGAAATACAACGCAATCCACTCCCAAAACACATCGCCATCATCATGGATGGAAATCGGAGGTATGCAAAGGAACTTGGGTTGTCCTGGGAAGCAGGTCATATATTTGGAAGAGAAAAACTCGAAGAGGTGTTGGATTGGTGTTTTGACCTTGGTATAAAGGTGCTGACGATTTATGCGTTCTCGACAGAGAATTTCACCCGTAGTGAAAAAGAAGTTAAAACTCTGATGACCTTGCTTAAAAACGAATTGGACAAGGTAAAGGAAGACTCCCGTATTCATCAAAATAAAGTACGAATACAGATTCTGGGTCGACTTAAATCACTACCGAAAGACATCCAAGAGTCAGCAAAAGCTATCATGACAATGACCAAATCATATAAAACCTATTTTTTGAATATCGCACTTGCCTATGGTGGTCGAGAAGAAATCATTTACGCCATGCAACAGATGGGAAATGACATAAAAAAAGGGAAACTGAAGGTAAAGGACATCTCCACAGACACCGTCTCGTCGTATCTCTATACCCGTGGGTTACCTGACCCGGACCTCATCCTTCGGACTTCCGGTGAGGAGCGCATCTCGAACTTTTTGTTATGGCAGCTTGCGTATTCGGAGCTCTATTTCTCAGATGTATACTGGCCTGCGTTTCGAAAACGGGATTTTCTGCAGGCGATTCGTACCTATCAAAACAGAAAACGTCGGTTCGGGAAATAAAACAACTCTCTTGCAGTTACTCGGTTATCTCTTCGTCATCAAGAAGAGACTCGTCATTTTCAACTTCATCTGCAATCCGTGAGAGCTTAGCAAATTGACAAGAGAAAAAATACGAGATAAGCCCAAGGCCAAGGAAAAGAATCGCAAATGCAAGGATGATGCCAACAACATCGTCATTCAACTGAAGAAGATGGACCACTGCTTCAAGAGTGTAAAGGATGAAAAAGACACATCCGATGATCAGAAAAAATTTGCAGAAAAACCCGGACTTAAAATCAGTATGTGCAGAAAAAAAATGTTTCTTACCCATTGAGGTTTCCTGCTCCACCAGCGAGTTTTAAGGAATTTTCCACCTTGCTTTGTAATTCGGTGAGTCTCTCTCTGCTGCGCCCCTCTTGTTTTTCCAACGTGGTTTTTCGCAGCTCCAGTGACTCTTTAGTTGCTGTCAATTCTTTTATAATATCGCTTTTTCCTTTAGTTTTGATAAGCAGGGCTCCGATGCTTTTGTAAATGGGTGTTTTCTCAGTCACTGCCTCGATTTCCTTTAACGCCTCTTCGGTTTCTTTAAGCTGAATCTCAACTTGTTGTCGTTGTTGCGTAATCATCTGTAGTTGTGCTCGTGCCTGCTGTAATCTATTGATTTGATCTTGCAGTTGAGGGGAAAGTTCTTCACCTGGCATTCTGTTTTGTCTCCTTTCGGGGGTAATATTCGCATCCTTCTTAAATATATTCATTCATACGAAACTTTCTACAAAAAGCATGCATATGTTTATAATAGAAAATATTATATAGAAAGATAAGAATATGAACATACAGAAGAACTTTCTTCAATTCAGGAGATTACCCTATGAATAAAAATGATAAAATTATCGCAGTCATTGGAGCCATCGTTCTTGTTATTGCTGCAATCGGTGTATATACATGGCAGCCTTCTGGAATTGCTGAAGACCTTTCATCTATTGATACGTATCTTTCTATTACCAGCAGCTTTGCTGAAACTCCTCATGCTATTGCTGTCTCTGATGTTAATCCTTTTTTACCTTTGATAGCAACTCCGCTTGCTGTCCATTATGATACTCAGGGAAACCAAGAAGTTATCCCATTGTATGTTCAGAACTTTACAAACCCGTCGCGTGCAGTGACAAGGGCTATGAACGAACAAATCGGTATACCTGTTGATGTTATTTTAGATGAGAGACAAACTGCAGAAGCATGGTCGGTGTACATAGCAACGAAATATTGGAGTAAAAGCGATGCTGCTCTTCTCATTCAAAATGATGAAACAGGATACACCTTGGGTGTTATGGCCACGCCTCTTGCCTCCTATCTTTCCATCCCAGTTTTTATCACCAATGGAACAACCACATCCGTCCAGTCAGCACTGAATACTCTTGGAGTAGAAATGACTATCGTCTGTGGCGATAATGTAAAGGGGTTTGGAAAAATACTAAGATTTACCGATATCGACGATATTGTTGATGCCTCAGCAAGTTTGATTGAACAGAAGTTTGGTGCGGTTGAATATCTTACGATTACTAATCCGAAAGACGCTTGGCCGCCGGAAGTCCTGGCAAGTACACATTATACACTTGGACCAAAAACAATGAATACCATGGCAACAACCGAGCTGCTCACCGCACTTAGAGGTGGCGATGCTCTCGTTGATACCTACACGATTCCTGAGGATTATAAATACGCGCTTATCAAATTCAAAGGAATCAATATGAATCCAGAAAACGTCGATGATTTAGGGGATAACGTTGTTTTCTTTTCCGGCCCGATGCTTGATGATGTCCCTGCTCAACTTCAAAAATTTGAGGCATATGCAGGTGGCACGGCAATGGGCGGTGTTCCTGTCCGAGATTCAACTGGGAGAATAATAGAGGATATCACCTATAATGAGGCAGTGGTCTATGACAGAGGTGGTGTTACATACCAGGTCCTTGCAACACCGCAATGGCTTGCTACGAATCAAGGTCAGGTGAAAGTCGAGGTTACCATCGAAAAACTCAATGATTCCATCTATCCGATGATGAAAGGGCTTTCTTCCATCGCCCCCTATCTGACCGCTTACCACAAAGGACTAATTTACGGCAAACCAGAATTTGCCTTCGCGGCAAACGACGACACCCTCTACCTTGGGAAACCCTGCCCAGGGTTCTACATGCCTAGGCGTAATCCAAACCTCGTCCCAGCATCAAATGCCCACGTCTTCCGGATCCATGAGCAGATAAATGCTCTGCTCGCCGGCCTTGCAGATATAACGGTTGAAAAAACACAGGACCTTAAAATCCTCCGTGAGCATTACAAGACTAATCCGATCTATATCGCCCTTGTTGGGGACGGAACCGTCTTACCACAGATTATCTATAACTCCTCAATTGAGCCTGTATCAGTTGAGGATACGAGCTACTTCTGGGGAGGTGGTATCCCAAGTGACTTTATCTATGGGAACATAGACCCAAACCCTGGCGATTGGTCAAACCGTGCAAAAGACCTATATAGCGATAATGAGGATCATTTCCCATATCAAGAAAACATAATCGGGCGGATTACTGGATGGGATGTACAGGATGCATCAGCATTAGTCGCACGAACGATATACTATAGCGAAATCGTCAATGACCTTGGGGATTGGAAGAATACCGCTGTCGTTCAGCTGGGTGGTGGGAATGATTTCCAAAAACCATTTTTACGGTATAAGCTCTTCGGCGAGATCCTTGGTATTGTTGCTCATGGGGATCCAATGAAAGTCACCACGGGTGCGTCGTACTTTAACGGCCTTGCCCTAACAGAAACAGTAGAATCCCTTGGATTTGATACAACGTATGTGCGGGAAAACGAAGCAGGTTTCCAAGGGTATAGCAACGAGGCAATCCAGAAACTTAAAACCGCGAATCTTCTGAATCGATTTTTGATGTCAAAGCGTCAGTTACGTACTGCAGTAGGTGAGCAGGTTGTCCGAGGAAAAGCATTGCAGGAAAACTCGAATTTTATTTTGGCAAATGCGCATGGACAGCAACATCTCTTCACCATGGGGGATGTTGGCGTAAACAGCCTTGGCCTTGGTCTTCCTAACGGGATACTTAATAAGATTCTGCAACAAGTATCCTCGATTTTTGGATATGGGCCGGGATATGCGCTATCCGATCATATGTATTATAACCCGAGAAACGTTGAAAACATGAATCTCGGTCCGTCTTTCCTATGGATTGAGAGCTGTATATGCGGTAAATTCGATGGGGTCTACCCCCCGCAAAGCATCACGCAAACATATCTGCATGCTGGATGTAATGTAATTGTCTCTTCGACAACTACATCAAATATCCCCGGTGGGTACTTGGAACCAAAGAACACACACTATGATTTCCCAGGGCAGGCCCTTATTCGCTCGATTCAATGGGCGATTAAGGCTCGACAGGGGATTTACCCTGATCAGCATTTCGGCTTTAAGGTGTACACCGATACCCTCAATCAACTCAAACAAGGGAGCAGAAGTATTGGTGAGGCGTTTAGAAACGCACGGAACGTCTACTTGCCTGAGGACGCCAGCTGGGAGGTATGGTGGTCACCCCCGCTAGTCTATACCGGTGTCCAAGAATTTGATATATTATACCAAGATGATCTTATGAAACAAACTGCTGCTGCATCAGGACTAGATCCTCGGCTTGACAACAAGTTCCAGACGTTCTTTGAGTATCACGTCTTTGGTGACCCTGCGTTCGTACCCTACATTCCAGGGTAACACCTATTATTTTTTTTCTGTCATTTGTTATTAATCTGCGATAATTCCCATCTCTTTCATTTTCTTATAATTCTCCGGGTGCTTCTCAAAGAAGAGATGGACTGGTGAAAGAATCTTGTTGATATGGTCCGCTGTTGCGTTCTTCAGATCCAGTGGATGCAGCCCAGACGCAAAAGACTCTGCAAGAGTATCATAGGATGTGAATTCAAGGTTTCCCCCGAACTTCTCAGGCCGCTGAATCAAGAATGGTTTTCCTTCGAGGTCCGGGAAGATGACGAACTTGCAGATCTCCATGATGGGGTTTCCCTCGACCTGTTTCTCAGGACAAAATGCCTTACTAAGTTTCTTTTTCACCTCATCAGGGGTATCATGTATCGAGATCATGGTCTCTGGCTTGCTTTTGCTCATTTTTGCTTCGATTGGGTTCATACGACCATCTGCCTGTAAGCTAGTTAACAACGGTGTATGAATCGCGACCGGAGTAGCTTGTCCTATCTTTTTTGCTACATCCCGAGCCAGCATATGGGCGTGACGCTGGTCTGTCCCCCCATAGGCGACATCCAACTGAAGGTAGAAAATATCAGAGACCTGCATCGCCGGGTAGAACAATTTTGAGAGGTCTTTTTCTGCTTCCTCTTCTCCGCGTCCCATGATGTCCATCGCACGTTTCACACGAGCAACTGATGTTGCTTTCGCAGTCTTTAGCACAAGTTCCCAGTATTTTGCGTCATTTACATAATCGCTTGCGTACACGAACCGTACTTTGCTGATGTCTACCCCCATCGCTGCGAAACAATCCTGCATGTATCTGCCGCAGAGTTTGATTTTCTCAAGGTCTCCCCCGAGTTTGTCGTTTATGTACGCGTGCCAGTCAGCAAGCAGCACCGTGAAATCAAACCCACAGGCAAGAAAATCCTTTATCTTGTTGGTACAAATCTTCCATCCAAGATGCACCACCCCCGAAGGCTCAAAACCGATGTATGCTTTCGGGTTTTGTTTATTAAGTACTGCTTTGAGTTCTTCGAATGTGACGACTTCATCTGTGTTTGCGATAAGTCTTTTAAGTTTTTCCATGACTCCTTCACCTATTCCTATCGCGTCAGTTTCTTAACCACGTGATCAACGATTTTATCCGAGACGCCAAGGTAGTTCCGCGGATTCATTACCTCCTCAAGTTCCTTTTTCTTTAGTAGTTTTGTGACCTTCGGATTCTCTAGAAGAACAGAGAGGAGTTGTTTATTCTCACGGACTGCCTTTAGCGAGCAGGTTCTGAGAAGTTCGTGAGCATCACCTCGTCCCATACCTTTCTCCACAAGTCTTGTCATGACTGCTTCAGCCATGGGCAGTCCCTTTGAGTTCTCTAGGTTCTCTCGCATCCGCTCCGGGTACACCTGTAGGTTCTTAAACACCTTGTTCATCTGAAATACGATCCAATCTGTCATGATTAATGAATGAGGCAGGATGAATCGTTCTGAAGAGGAATTACATAAATCACGTTCATGCCACTGGATTGCGTTCTCATAGGTAGGGATGATGAAGCTTCGTATAACCCGGGCAATACCGCAGACCTGCTCGCAGAGAATCGGGTTTCTCTTCTGCGGCATTGTTGAGGAGCCGACCTGTTTTTTTGCTTCGAAAGCCTCTGATACCTCACCGATTTCGCTGCGTTGGAGGTTTCTGATCTCTGTGGCGAACTTCTCCATACTACTGGCGATATTCGCAAGTACTGAGACCAACTCGATGTAACGGTCACGACCCACAATCTGTGTTGCAGCCTCCTCAGTCCCAAGTTTAAGGTCGGTCATGACCAGTTCCTGGATTTTCAACGCATGTTTTCCCATCGCTGCACCTGATCCGACCGCACCAGACATTTTTCCAACAAGCAACCGTGATTTACATTCATGGAGCCGCTCGAGATGCCGGTCGACCTCCATCGCGTAGATCGACATTTTCAACCCAAAAGTGATAGGAATGGAGTACTGCCCATGGGTACGGCCTGCCATAATCGTGTTTTTGTACTCCTTCGCGAGACTGACAAGCGTGACCCGAAGCTCCCGCACCTGGGATTTTACAAGGTCAGTTGCCGCTGCGAACTGCAATGCATTGGCGGTATCAACGATGTCATAGCTGGTTGCACCGAGATGCACATATTTTCCAGCGTCACCTTTGCAGGTCTCACTAAGTGCTTTGGTAACCGCCATGATGTCATGCCTTGTTTCTCTCTCGATTTCATTGACTCTTTTTACGGTGACATACTTCACAGAGGCTTTCTTTGAAATCTCATCAGCAGCCTTCTTTGAGATATTACCAACAGATGCATGCGCACGGGCAAGTGCTGCCTCTACATCCAAAAGGTATTGTAGTTTACTTGTCTCGCCAAAGACGTCTTTTATCTCTTTTCTTCCATAGCGGAAATCAAGGGGACAGACAGGGTTCTCCATAAGGCTTCTGACCTAGAATCGTCTATGAGTTAATGTTTTTTTTGGGGCGGTTTTGTTACGAGATCTTTTCTAATAAAACAGCAAGCTCCCCAGCGATCTCCTGGATCCGGGGATAGTGGCGTTGCAGCTTTTCAACAAGCTGTCGGAGCTGAGCAACGGTCCCCATCAGGAGGATCTGTCCTGGGTTTTTTTTCAGCTCAAAGGCATTCCGGGGGATCGCGACCTCTCCTCCTAGTGAAAGCATGTCTTGTTTGATGATAATTGCATCCTGAAGCACTACCTGTTCAAGTCTGATGACTCTAAAGACTGCTTTGGGGGCCATGATGTCATGGCTCCTTGGGTCGCTTCCGATGTTTTGGATTTCTTTTCTTGCGGAGGCAAGTGAGTCAATAGCGATAAACCGAGGGTTATGAGGTACCATCGGAGGAGGAAACAGAATCAGTGTTATAAGAATCTATGCACATACTCGTGCGTATGAAGGGGGCGTATTTGGTTGTCATGAAGCTTGACAAAGACACCTTGATTCAGATTGGGAAACGCAAGGTACTTGGTTTTACGAAAGGATACTACGTCTATGTTGGTTCAGCGTTGCAGGGGTTGAACCAACGGATACGACGACATCTTCGATATGAGAAGAAGACACATTGGCATATTGATTATCTCCGTCCGTATACAGAGGTTGTTGCCATTTTTTATAAGGAAAATATTGTCAAAGAGGAATGCACCATCGCACAAGCTCTCCAGGAGTATTTTGGCAGCATCCCTGGGTTTGGATGCAGTGATTGTTCTTGTGAAAGTCATTTGTTCTTCGGGTCTTCTCAGGAGATTTCACAGGTAGCATGTGCTCTTGGTATGAAGCCGTATCGTTTGGAGGCAAACCCTTAAAATCATTCTGTCTATTGATTCCTTCATGGTTTCTGTTCTTTATTCCACAACCGATACCCTTGAATCAGCAAAGATGATCGCGCGTACCTTGGTAAAAGAAAAACTTGCTGCCTGTGTTCATATCATACCTACGATTGAATCGATCTATCGATGGCAAGGGAAAATTGAGGAGACAAGCGAATGTGTGCTTCTTGTGAAAACCTCTGATCGGAACGTGCAGAGCACCATTCAGAAAATCCGTTCCTTGCATCCGTATGAGGTCCCTGAGATCGTCGTGCTTCCACCGGTTGGTGGACTGAAGGAGTATCTTGATTATGTCGATGAGGAGACGGTATGAGACTTGTCTCACTGGTCTCAAGTGGGATTGATTCCCCGGTCGCCACCTATCTGCTTTCAAAGTATGCGGAGGAGATTATTTTGGTTCATGCGGACAATCGTCCGTTTACCGATGATCGTGAAATCGAAAAATTCATAACACTGGCAAGATACCTCAAGAACCTTCTTCCTTCGAAACTCACTGCACGACTCATTCCCCATGGGCAAACACTTCAAGCCTACAAGGCACAGTGTGACAATAAATATACCTGTGTCATCTGCAAGCGGATGATGCTGCGCTACGCAGAAACAATCGCAGAAAAAGAACAAGCAGACGCAATCATTATGGGGGATTCTCTTGGTCAGGTCGCCTCGCAAACACTTCGCAACATCCGCGTCGTCGAAGAGGCAATACAGCTTCCCATCCTCAGACCATTGATCGGGTTTGACAAGGAAGAAACGATTCAGATTGCACGAAAGATTGGCACCTTCGACCTTTCAATAGCACCGGCAGAAGTATGCGGGGCCGTTCCCTTGAAGCCGTCTACACAGGCGCGTCTGGAGCAGATCTATGCGGAGGAACAAAAAATCAAAATCGATGAGCTTATTCAGTATGCAATAACGCACGTAAAAACCGTCACACTCTAACACGTCACAGTCAAAATGATTAATAAATAAGACGGAAGAAAACCATGTTTTTTAAGAAAAATCAAAAGACTTAAAAACCATCAAAATATACTACAGTTTGTAGCAGATTTTTTTTGCTATACTATATATTGTATCGGTATTGTATCGGTGGTGATGGGAGATGAATTGCCCCTATTGCAATCATATTGAGACAAAGGTGACAGACTCACGCGACACCGGAGGGTCCATCCGACGACGACGCGAATGCCTCAGATGCAACAGGCGATTCACGACCTACGAATACATCGAAATGGCGCCCATGTTCGTCATAAAAAAAGACGGCAGACGCGAACGATTCGACCGTTGCAAAATCAGAAACGGCATGGAAAAAGCACTTGAAAAACGCCCGATCACACACGAAAAAATCGAGGAAATGATAGACAACATCGAAGAGAAAATCAGACGCGTCGGAAAAGAAGAAATAGAAACATCACTCATCGGCGAATACGTTATGGATGCACTCAAAGAAGTCGACCATGTCGCCTACATAAGATTCGCCTCGGTCTACCGTCAGTTCACCGACATCACCAGCTTTGAAAAAGAGGTTAAAAATCTCACAGAAAAATAAAAGGAGAAGGAGAGAGACAAAATGATACGAAAGATAAAGAAACGAGACGGAAAAATCGTTGATTTCAACCCCGTGAAGATCTCAGAAGCCATCTGGAAAGCCGCCCAGGCCGTAGGTGGAAAAGACTACAAAAAAGCAGCCGAGCTCACCGACAAGGTCCCCACCGTCGAACACGTCCAGGATGTCGTCGAGAAAGTCCTCATCGAGGACGGACATGCAAAAACCGCAAAGGCATACATCCTCTACCGAAAACAGCACCAGGACATGCGGGAGATCGG
>MUGD01000141.1 GCA_002900555.1 Thermoplasmata archaeon M9B2D
TCATCAGTTGTGCAGACCTGCTTTTCGCTAGTTTCAAGAAGATGAGAGATTTGCTCTTCTGACAATTTCATTTTTGTTCGACTCGGTTTTTTCGTTTTCAACTCAAATATAGAGATTTTCATCTGAACTCGGACATCACTAAATATAAGCGTAGGATAATCATCATTGATTGACTTGTCTAATCAACAATGCATGGTGATCGTGTTATGGATCGCGACTATAATGTAACAATTGAGGAGATTCAAAGAGTCCTAAAAGAAAAGACCAAGAGATTCGCATTTAAGAAACTCGAGAGAGAAGTCGTCAAGACCGGTGCCTGTGTCGAATGCGGAGCTTGTGCTGCGTCATGTCCAGTTAATGCAATAACAGGGGAGCGTATTAATGACAAGTATGTTCCCAAACTCACTGGAGACTGCACATCCTGCGGAATCTGCTATGCCATGTGTCCTAGGTCTTTCGTGCTGGAAGAACATCTTCTTGGAAATGTCAAAAGTATCTGGAAGATAAGAACTACAGCTAACTACAAGCATCAAGATGGTGGGGCAGTGACCTCAATCCTTGGGTATATGCTGGATACGAAGATGATTGAAGGAGCAGTAATCGCATGCAAATCAACAGAAAAACCGTGGATGCCTATTGCCAAGACAGTGACCAACAAGGAGGACCTTTACGCGTGCGGCGGAACGATTTATTCACATGCTCAAGTTGTTGATGAGATGATTCAAGGTTTTAAGAAGAATCTTACATCATTGGCCATCGTTGGAACAGCTTGCAATATTGATGCAGTTCATAGAATGGAAGAACATCCTGCTGGATTCTTTAGCATTGATAAGAAAGCAAGCATTTTCAAAGTCAGTCTCTTTTGTATGGAATCTTTCAATTATCAAGACATTGTTGCTTTCTTGGATAAAGTAGGAATTGATATCAAGAATGTAGCACGTTTTGCAATTGCAGGCGGGCAATTCAAGGTCTCCGTAGGTGATGATGAGCAAAGTTGGCCTGTGGGAGAACTTGACTACGCAGCCGCTTCCTCATGCGCATTTTGTCAAGATCTGAGTGGAAAGCATGCAGACCTATCTTGTGGCAATATTGGGTCCGATGAGGGATGGACTACTGTGCTCGCGAGAACTGATCGAGGAGTTAAAATCATCAAAGATGCCATTAAGAATGGAGCGATTGAGGGAGAACAACTTGAATCAGATGCGATGCTTTCTGTCATGAACTCAGCTAGGTTCAAGATGAACAAATACTATGGACTCAGTTCGAAACATTAGAAGAATGCGGCTTCTTCTACTGAAAGGAAAATAGAGAAGAGTGCCCCCAAAGATACAATATCCTTGGAGCACTCGCTACTGATTCTACTTCACTCTCGTTCGGAAGTATAGAATAAGTACGACTAGTAGGGAGAGGACACCAAACGCAAACACGACAGCATAAACAAGGCCGGGTCCTCCGGTGTAGCTCATTACAGCAACTGTAACGCTTGTCCATGCAGTTTCCTCAACATTGTTTACTGACGAATTGTCCGTGGCTTTAAGCTTGTACCATACTATCTGTCCATGAGTGTATTCACCAAGAGCACAACTATAGAAATCATCTATCTCGGACCTATTCATCAATTTTGTTTCGTAGACAAATCCTGCATCTTCAGGATCTCCAACACCCCAAGATATCTCGATGCTTGATATATTATTCAAGTCCCAAACATACGCTTGCACTGTCAGATTATTCGTTGTTTGTGATGTCAGAGTCTGTATGACTTTGATATTGGCAATGATTGGATTGTGCGCATCAGGAGTGACATGAACCTGAATAACTGCAAAGGATGTTGCGTTGAAATAATCCCTCAGAGTCAGATTGTAGTTATAATCGCCTACAGCAAGACCATCAACAAATATGGTGAAATTCTCGCCGCGCCAAGTCCCATTCATCAAGACTTCGCCGTCCTTAGTTAGGTTGTAGAATAGGGGATTGCTCTCCTCAGCCGACCACGAAATATTGTAACCTGTATAGCCCTCTTCGTAGGACAAATCAGGATCATATTCAATGATAGGCGCCCTAACATCTTTGTAAACAGTTACATTAACGGAGTCTGTAGAATTCAAATCGAAGTCATCGAATGCTAGTATAATGATTGTGTAGTTACCAAGGAAGAGACCATCTAATGATACAATGATGTTCTGTCCTTCTGGATTTGGAAAGCTCCAGTTTGGCTCAGTCACATTGAGAAAAGTATGGAATGCAGATACATTTCCATAAGTTGTGTCATTATAACGGATTATACCAGAAATTGTGTAATTCTTTGGATTGCTATCATAGACAGTCCAGTTGATCTGATGCCCTTTGGAACCGAACTCAAACGATACATCATCAGGTGAGGATATCACAGGATTTGTCGTATCAGGAGTGACTGTTACATTAACAAAACTAGTTGCGTTCCGACCGAAGGTGTCATTCACAAATAAGGTATACAGATACCAATGGCTTGCATTGAGCCCATCAACATTCACAACAATGTTGTTTCCATCCCAAGAACCACTCATTATCTCCGTGTAATTCGAAGTCAATTCATTGGACACACGAGTCACATTGTAGAAATCTGGGTTTGATTCTGTTATCTCCCAATTGATTTCATGCCCAAAACTCCCCACTTCGTACGTGATGTTATCATGAGGCGTAATGATTGGAGCAAGTATGTCAGCAATGACCGTCACTGTGGTTTGGGCCGTTGCAGATTCATTAGCCTGATTAAACACAGTGACTGCAAAATTGAACACCATTGGTAGTGAAGTGACCATGTTTCTCGTGTAAAGATAAGACAAGGATATAGTAAGCTCGCCGCCAGACCATGGACCTTCATCATAACTACCCCCATTCACAGTGACTGTATAATTCTTAGGATTTGGATCATATGCATCATATACTAGAGTCTCGCCAGCACTACCATTCTCGAATTGATAGGATGATGGGCCAGTTATTGTTGGAGCAGATAGCTGAGCAACATTGACAGGAGCAAAGCTGTGGTTCACATTACCAACTGAAATGACATATGGTGATAAGACAAACCAAGTAAAGATGAACGCAAATAAGAGACGTCTACGATTAAATGAAACCATATGACCAACATCCTGTGTATCCTTGTTACACGTATTGACCGGTCGAACTTCAGAGTGCGGTTTTATACCTTTCCGTACTTGAACTACTGCACGATATCGCTAAATCATATCTGTCAAGAATAGGCTGATAAGAGAATAAGTTTTTCACAGGAACAATGCACTCGTTAGATGGGACTCTTTGACGAAGGGGAAAGATACTGTGCCAAAGGCAATATTCTCAATTTGGTGGGATGACAAGCTCGGACCAATGGTCGGCCGCTCATATCCCGAAACAATGATACTATCAAGCGAGGAAGCAGTCACAGTCTTCATGGGACACGGTTCTAACATGGAGATTTCAGTAGGTTATTCCAAGATTGCTAGCGGCGTTGTAGTTTCATATATGCGTCCACCTAACTGCATTGCTATTCTATTGGATAATGAAGAGAATGGTGCGATAATCGAACGTAATCTATTGCGGCTTGCACCTACAATCGATTTTGACAGTGATGCGTGGGGGAAGGAATTAGAGAAAGCATTTCATGGACTTACAGACTTGATAAATGAAACCACTGGCGAGGAACTACTTCTGAATCCAGGTGTGAAACAACTTGTAGGAGACATGATGAATGGGAGAGTAGCAACTGTCTTTCCTAAACATGTGCTAAAAGCAACAGTTCGCTATCCCAATGCCCATGAATATTTAGGAAATGATGACGAGGAAGTCGCTAGGCTTTTGAAGGATCTTGAAGATGAAGAAATTCTCGAGTCCCGTACATATGGTCGCAAGGTGGAGTGTAGGCAATGTGGTGATTCTGACATAACTATTGAATTACTATGTCCTTCATGTAGTTCGAATGATATTCATAAGGTATACACAGTATTTTGTCCAAAGTGTAGTAATCAATTTCAAGCTGTTCTAGTAGACGATCTTGCGGAGGTCACATGTATGACCTGTAAGCAACCGGTTAAGGTAAGTGAACTCTCCATTATCGACGTTGAACCACTTTGCAATAAGTGTGGAACTGCATCAAATGACCCGAAGATAGTTTTCAAATGTGCAACCTGTGGAAAGCAATTGAAAGGTGCCGATCTGCTATCAGGAACTGGACTCGCCTATTATTTCAGATATGCGCATGATTAGAAGAAAGAAAAAAAACATGCCACTGCTTCAGATCAATCCATACAATTATTTTTTCTTGCTTTTCTTTATAGCTTTCTTCACAACAGTTCTTGCATCTTTCAAGATTTTTTCCGCACGTGAAGTGCTCAGTCCTTCGATTTTCTGAGCTAGCCTTTGTGGTGTTTCGCCAGCAAGCTGCGACGCTGATTTATATCCAGCAGCTTTGAGCCTCTTCTCCAATGCCTCCCCAATTCCGGGAATTAACTGAAGAGAAAGACTGGATTTGGAGTTATCGCCAAGTATTTCATCCATGTCTTTGTCACTCAGTTCAGCGCTAGCATCAATTATGTCAATCTGGCTCTTTATCGAATCAAAGTCATGCGTGCCAACATATGCATCAACCGTCTTCTTTACTTGACGGTCATCAAAATCGAATGCTAGCTTCTCAATCTCGATTTCCCTTCCCAGAATCGTTGGTATGGGTCCTATAAGATATAGAGCAATCAGTGATGAAAAAATTGCCAATTGTCCACCAAATATCGAGAAGTACGCAGGGATATGAAACTGGAATCCAAAGAAGAGGATGTTAAGATCGACAGCCCAGAACAACGTCATATAGCCTAGGAAGAAGAACCAAATAAGAGAGAGACGAAGGCCCTTCGTACGAACAGATCCAAGTTCTGGCCAAATTAGAAACAAGCAGAGACCAAGAAGATATCCTTCAATGAACCGTTCTGAGCCCAGTAGTAACTGGAGAAGCCAAATGAAATCTGAATTCTGAAAGAAAGCAGTATAGAGAGTAGAGCCAAAAATCGTCAACAAGCCCATCATCAAAAGCGCAAAACTGAAAGCTGGTTTTCTGCCTCTACTATCTGCCAAGATGCCTGCAATGATTATGCCAAGAATCAAAACAATTATTTCAAGCAAGGGCAGGTTGACATATTGACTTAGTGACGCAAATGAAGAGTCTCCTGCAAAAAAGCTCTGTAGGCTGAGCTTCATTACCGCA
>MUGD01000142.1 GCA_002900555.1 Thermoplasmata archaeon M9B2D
ATCAGTCGCCAAGACTTACGCAGTAGGTGCAGTTGCTACTTTCCACTTTGGAGGATTTACCTATGGTTACTTCTGGATTTATCTCTGCCATTGCACTGTAAGTTGGACATGTCCGATTGGTCTTATCGGCGGCTATGCATTGATGGTGGTGGCCATAATTCAGTACTGGTTCGATAGACGAAAACTTCTCCTTAATCTAAACGGTGAATCATCCAGCATAGAATTGTAAGTTCATTCTTGGAGCAGAATGAAAGAAAGGAAATAATCAAGAAGGACTTGTTGAGTTTAGTTTTCGAACTTGGAGTTTTCTTTCATAGAAGCCTGAAGCTCAAATACCAGGAGCTGAAGCATAGATACCTTTTGTAATGGAATATTTCCAACCAAGATATACAAGTCCAATCAGAAGAAGAAAGACCGCTTCTGTGAAAAAGAACCAATCTGGCAAGAAGATGGTTGTTGCAAAGAGTAAGCCAAATGCTAGTTGCACCAAAGGCCAGTCATGGTACTCCTTGGAAGTCTTTGTGAGAATTCTCAAATCATGACCATTCAGTTTTCCTGGATTCTGTGATACGATAATCTCTAGATACCGTTCCTTGGCAGAGATAGTATCAGGGCCGCTATGGAACGCAAATGAAAAAGCAAGCACCATAAGAAGAAAAGACATCCTTGAGTAATTTGGCACAAATGCTAGCACCGAACTAATGGCTGCCAATACAAGAATGATCAACAGAAAAATCACAAAGGGTCTTTCGTTGATTGCGGCTCCTATGCCTGGTTTCCAATTTGTGTCACTCATAGGATTCAAGAGGATTCTATAGGAGAGGCTATTCTCTTGATTTCCGGTTTCGCTTTTATTCGTAATTTTCTCGCTCTGTTTCGCTGCTAAGGCTAAGAGGTCGAGTCGCCGAGCTCCTTCAAAGAATGTTATGCATCCTACTCCTAGGATCAAGAAATCAATAAAGTTCATTCAATCCCCAAATGGCTATTCATCTGAGTGGGAATAAACCTTCATGTTCTATGATGTATTGATGACTAAGTGTATTTACAGAAAAAGAATGAGAAGGTTGGGGAGTTCCCAACCCTTCAGTGTTTTATCCTATCTTTGTACCACAATTGGGACAGAACTTTGCACCATTGAGTGCAGTACCGCAGTTCGGACAGAACTTAGCTCCTGCTGGAGCGGCTCCGCCACCCTGTTGTCCTCCGCTCATCATGCCTTGCGCACCAGCCATGAAACCCATACCAGCGCCAAAGCCTGCGCCGGGGCTCTTACCCAGGGACTCTGCGGAGTCCTTGACGGTCTCCGAGCCTAGCATCTGTGCGCCGCTTACTCCTCCTGTCTTCATGAAGAAGAGTCGTTCACGATACTTCTCAGTAGTATCTATACCTTCGAACTTCAAATCGACAAGTTCGAGACCGATTCTCTCAAAGTTCATACGGACTTGTGTCTTGACCTTCAGTGAGGTTTCGTCAAGCTGTGTGAAGACAGCCTGCAAGTCATAGTGCGCGAACTCGTCAATGATTCGCTCGTTCATGAAAGAGCGCAGGAAGTCATTGACTTTCTGTGTGGAGAATGCGTTTTGATTCGAAACGACCTCAGTCACGAAAATCTTTGGTTCTTTAACCCTGAACCAAAAGTTACCGTGAAACATCAAGGGAGCAAGATCGCTTGTCTGTCCTCTGCCACCATACTTGCCTTGAAATTGTGAACGTGAAATGAAGATACAGGTAGCCTCAAAGACATCCCCTTTGACCTTCTTCTGCAACCATCCAACAAGGCCTGGCATGCTACTGGTGGTGAGTTTGTGGCGGCCCGCAAGGAAAGTGTCCAGAGCCTGTCCATCTCTGTAGAAGATGGCTGCCTGGTTTTCCATTACAATTAGTTGCGAACCCCAATCTATTCGTGTGTCTGGATATCTCCAGACGATGTGATCAGGACTGGCATTAGTCCATTCAATTGCATCTGCCATAAGAACACCCGTTACTAAGCGAGTTCTGATTGGTAACAGTTGTCATAGGTTTTAAACATTGACATGGTATGTTCTGGGAGTCCCTATGCGGTCAAAATGGGCAATTCATGATTTATCGTAACTTTTTTTCTGGCAATCACGCCTTCGCTCCATGGTTTTGCAGGCTGGAATTCAAAAGGGTCATAAGGCTACGTAACCAAATAGAGGTCATTGCAGTTTGGGGGATTGCAGATGTTAAGAAAGACCACTGTTTTTCTTTCATTTGGTTTGATTTTTCTTCTATTACTTCCTTTTCTTTTGCCTACTAACGATGACTTGGATTTGGTCTATCTTGAAATAGAAGGTGAAGCAATTTCCGTCACTACAACGCCCGGAACACCTCAGCCTCCGCCACTTCCAATACCTCCTCCGCCAGTTCATTTAATTTTGGTTTTTCTGGCAGCAGTTCTGGTTATTGTTCTGATGTATCTTTGCCTAAAGGCCATAGAGATTGGAAATTATATGCGATGAGATCACGTTGGTTGTTTTGCTCGTAAACGTCAAGTTATTAGCAATATGACAATTGTCCTCAGGTGCATCAACGTGACAGACGATGAGATTCCAGAGCAAAGTGAGGATAGGCAAGAGTCTCAAAATACAAGACCTCCTGTCCGACCGTTCAATCCTTTAGTGAACTACCTTTTCTATACGATTGCCGTACTTGCAGCCTATATGCTGTACTATTTTTTTGGTTTCCCTGCTGTCATTGCGCTGATGCTATTCTTTGTGATTCGACTATTTCGTGATACTATGACTGTGGTGAAGACATATGAGTATAAGTTTGCAAGGCAGGCGGCAGTAGCCAATCTAATCTACTCCTTGACTTTCTTTCTGATTCTTGTGGTCAATGGGCTTTCTATCTCGCAGAGCGGGGTACCCATCTTTCTCTCAGATTTCCAGGATTTGACGTCATGGACTCCAATTTTCATAATGGGCGGAGTCTTTGGTATGTCTAATATCAAACGAATGTGGGGTCCAATACCCACTCTTTAGACTTCAAAAGACATGAGATCTTCAGCCATAATCACTTTGGTCCTATGTGATGAGCCAATAATCCCTAGCACTTCTTCTTTATTCCGAACTACTTCAGGTGAGAGGTGGGTAAGTATCAATTTACCAGGTGCAACTTCATCCACAATACGCGCCAACTCACTTGGTGTAGTGTGCACACCTTCAGGATGTTCGCCATCCAACCAGTTACATTCATGGATAAGAACATCAACATTTTTCGCAAGCACATTGAGTTCATGACTGGGTGCTGTATCTGATGAATAGACAACGATTTTCCCTTCTGATTCAACTCTAAAAGCCCTCGTGTCCGTTTTGCCATGCACTGTCGGAGTATTTGTGACTTGTAGTTTCTCCAGCTGAACAGTCTTATTCTCCTGCAAGACAAAGGGTCGGACGTTCACTTTTTCACTGAGATATGGAAATGCACTATGAAGTAAACCCAACCATTCTCTTACAAAGGATGTTCCATATAGATCCAAGACTCGCCTTGTTCCAGACAGCCAAATGGACTGGCATAGAGTAAGGAAATCGGAACAGTGGTCAATATGGAAGTGACTTATGAAGATTGAATTGATTGCATCGAGATCCTTGCCAAGTTGTGCAAGGCGATGCAAGGTTCCTGACCCTATATCAAGAAGGATGGACTCATGATTTGATTCAACAAGCATACCTGATTGCACCCTATTTGGATCTGGATATGATGTTCCAGTGCCAAGCATTGTGATCTTCATATCAATCGATGCGAACTATGAAATTCATATGAATGAGTCTTTCTATTTAATATCAAGACATCTCTGGCTTTATGATGTACTCGAAGGTGTTGATGAGGAGTCTTAGATCGCTTATTACACGAGCATGGTCAATACTGGGACTCCTTAGTTTCTTTTCAATATCCGGAAATGAAATGTTTTTTGTTGCTCGTAACAGGGCTAGAGACTGCACTCTGACGCTTCCGTTTTGCACACCATGCCAAATTGATTCGAGGGCATCAACTAGATTCTTCTGTTGATTAAGAATCTCTACTCTATCCATCTGACGAGTTGCATCTTGCATTAGCAGTCCGGTCATATACTTGGCTTCGCTAACAAATCGAGTCCCTGGAGACGCACTCGAATGCTCCCGGTCATCGAGCTTACTGCTAGAGTACTTTTGATACACTAGTGCGCACCAAAAATCTTCTCTGCAAACTACTATTTAACTAGTTTAGGTTGCGATTTTCTTCCAAAGCCCTTTTGATTAGCTAATTGTATCACTCTCGTTACCTCAAATGAATCCATGAGAGATTTGTAGCATTAATTGTGTCCAAGCATGAAAAACGCGAATTAGCGCGTCAACTTCCAAAAAACAATAGTCATTTATCTTACCGTATCTCTGTCTATGATTAACAAATTCGGCCATTTGGCCATTGGAGAGTGAGTTGTTGAGCGAAGAATATAGCGTGAAAACTCTAATTCAATACCTCTCTGCAATAGCTTTAGCAATTTTTTATCTGATATACCTCGGTTGGACTGCTCTGTCCTCCGATGTACTTGCTGATCCATTGTGGACATGGGTATATTATTTCACACTAGTAATCGGACTCTTGTTCCCGATGTACTATGCAATTGGTAAAGAGAACATGGCATGGTTGTGCCTTGGCTTTTCTCTCATCCTCAATTCAATAATGTGGATGGTGTTGCGCCCACTAGAAGTGGCTGCTGCAGCTATGTTCCTAATTGTTGGATTGCTGTTCTTTATTGCACCATTCCTTGAAACCAGAATGTCGAACTGGACTCTCATCAAGAACGTATTCCACTTCTTGAAGGGCCTGTTCATTGTACTTGGTGTTGCCCTCTTTGCCAACTTCGACCTGAACGCCATGATTGGAAACACGAGTGCTAACCATATCATGCCCCAGTTCATCTATATGGGCGGCGGCATCATGGTTGCATTTGGAGTATGCCTATTGATTTATGGTCTCTTTAACATCTTTAAGATGTACACAGGTGAGAAGATAGGTAGCTACTTTGGTGATCTAGCAAAGATCTTCTACATGCTCATGGTCTTGGTTTTCTTACTAGGAATAACATTCAATGTTCTATCCTATGCAGGAACTGACTACTGGGCATATGCTGGACCATCAGCCTCAGTTGATTTCTTCAGAGGCTTAGCTGGTCTTGGTAGTGGCAACCTCGGAGCAATTCTTCTCATCATCCTATACATCTATG
>MUGD01000143.1 GCA_002900555.1 Thermoplasmata archaeon M9B2D
CAGGTGAAAGAGATGACCAAACAAAAATATTATGGAAAGGAAACATATAAAGAAAAATATCCGTATAAAAAAAGAACAAAGAGTAAAAGTAAGAAACATTATTATTAAAAACAAGCATCATTTCTTACTCTTTTTTTCAGAATGTCGCCCATCCTAGAAACCGAACCAGAAGCACATTTTTAAAAAAAACTTGATGATTTATTTGGTGTTAACCAAATATGACTGAACATCTCCTTCTTTTATTGTCTACAGCAGCCCACCAGTTATCTCCCATTTGTTTGAGAAACAACCAAAATGATTTTTATAATCATATTAATATGATATTGAACACTTCTTACCGATTTTTCAACATGTTTTTATACAACGACCAATTGATAAAACATCATGGAAATGGTATCAATCCCCGAGGTCGAAGAAACAATACAATCCTGGAAGAAGAAAAAAAAACAAAAACCGAAAAAAAAAGAACCAGAAGAAAAAGAAAAAAACCAAGGTTAGGTTTTCAAAAGACACCCCGTGATGAACCAAAAGATGATAGGTGGTTTCCCCACTTAGATCCTCCAAACGGTCAATGGATGCCTTAAGGAGCATGGATGTATCCATACGTTGGGAAAAGACAACAGTCCGGTGTTATCTTAGGGTGGTTGTGCAGAGAACACCTCATGCATATCAAACAAGTGGACCGGGGATTCAAACGCATTGCGGGTATGAGAAGCAAATGAAAGGAGAAACTCCCCTGTCTCAGGGCAAAGGACCCACTGATACGGTGTGGAATACCAATGGAAGATCTGCAGAATAAAAAACCGGATATCTGTTTTACCTGCGTATACATCCCGCAGCACCGCCATGCTTGTCTGCAGATCAAGCGCCCCATATCGTGCCTGCACCCCTTTGCTTAGCGCAACATAATGCATAAAAGGACCAGCAGCGGAAAGTGACGTCCCACTTAAGGTATTTCGCTTAAATAAAAAGGAACATAAGGGGAACCGACTTGGGTCATACCTACTTCGTTGTGTCTCACTAAGCGTTGGGTCAACAAAGAGATTCGCACGTCGGACAACATGGGAAATCTGCCAAAAAGGGGCAACACCCTCCGAAGGCGTGTCCCAGGAGCCGACATAGAAATAATGTGCGGTGGTCTCAACAGCACAGGCCGCTGGGATCTTTCCATCGGATACAATAAAGTTATACCCAAGGGTCCTGTTCTGAGCAAGCAATTGTACCGCTTCTGCCAATGTCGCAGCACAGTCAAGAGCAATCCGCACACGGAACCCTACCCCAATACCCTGATAAGTTTCATCAGCGGTCCATGAGGAAAGCATACCGGGGACGATTCCCATCTCATTGATGCCATCAGAACAGGTGACATCTCCAGCAAGAGACGGCGAAATCGATTTAAAACACCCTTCTGGCACTCGGACGATCAGCAGCTGATTTTCAACCAGATACGCCCCCGTGTCAGGATCTTGAATGGTGATAGGGAAATCATGGCTTCTTGCATGATACAACGTTCCGTTCAAGGTCGCAGGGCCCCATGCGGCAAAACTCCCGCAGTTGATCACAAAATACGGACCGACATTCAAAACAGCGACATCCTCCAACGAAAGACCGGTGGCATCTGCTATACCCTGCATCTCTTCGATATATCGACTAGGTATAGAAGGTTGCATGAGTAACCAAGATTGAAGTAAATCCTCGTAGGAAACCTCTCGTTTGTCGAACCAGTGAAGAAATGCGTTATTATTTATTAGGATCTCATCTCTTAAGAGAGTACCCTGCTGAAATCCCATCTCATAGAATGAGCCAGAGAGGTGCAGAATCCGTATCCCATCACGTTCTTCAAGCCATCCTCCATTGCAAGGAACAGGATTTACAGCAACGCCATGGGAGAAGAACGGCAGCACACACATGCTGATACAAAACGCAAGTGATACGAACAACCTCCAACGTCTATACATGAAGCGTACCAATATCATACGGATGAAAGCAGAACGAAATTATATAAATATTTTCATATTTTATGCATATTTTAGCTATGATACCAGACCAAAGGACATGCCAATGGAGCAGACCACGATGACGATAGACATCATGTTTAGTGCGTCATAAGGAACAACGTTCCTTATGTATTTTTATCTTTATTTTGGTCAAATAAGAAAGGAATACCGATTAAAATAATCCCAATCGTCACAGAAACAGAAAAGACGAATAAAGGGATCAGATACTCTGTTAGCATCACAGATAAAAAACCTAAAAAAATCATTAGGAGCCCACCAACGATAAAAATGATCTTTCCCGCTTTCATTCCAAACACCTTTTTTCTTTTATTTGTTACATGGGCATCTGAGTAATAAATCTTTGGCCGGGGAGTTATCAGCAGATTAATCAGACCTGCCAGAAAAATACTAAGAATACCGTGTTAATAAAGAATAACCCGGTGACAAACACCTGATTTCCCAAATCGTCGTTTCTTTAATGCACTAGAGCTCTGCCAATTGATTTTACAGATAGTATTAACAGCACAATAAAGAACAACATGAAAAAGTCAATAGCAACCTTATATAGGGAGACAAATCCAACTGTTGCCAGACGTATTGTTCTTTTTTTAGTACATTGCAGAAAGGTATAGGAGACGCCTTATCTAAGCGATGTTATGAAACTCCAGGGAACAACGCTAAATTGAACTTCGCACATACGAAATGGTTCGCTAGTATCCCGTAATGAAATCTCGGAAGCAGAATTACTTCATCAATGCCATGAAGAAAACCAGTTCGTGTGTTACCGTACCAGTGGGTTTTATAATGCACAAAAAGCGCTCGGAATGTCACATACAAATCGCCATTGACAAGTTTTGGTTTTGTGATAATCCCAATTAAAATAGTCCATTGATCTGTTACAGGTTTTTCTTCTGGTTCTAGAAAAACATTTCCCCCACTTGCCAGCTGTGGCAATAATAGGAGAAATAGGATAAACACACCACAAATTACAATTTTTTTCATAGGAATACCCTCTCTTCGTTTTCATAAAAGAAAAACATGAATATAAATGTTTTGGGTATAGAAAAAATTGTTACCCTTGTTACAAAAAAATTCCCTAACTCACGATTTAAATCAGAAGACTTGAGAGAATTCTGCCCTTAATGCTATTTTCTATAAACATAGTTCTAAAACTATCAGCACACCACCTTTAAAAAAAAAAAGAACACCAGGGCCATGGTAATAACTAACACATACACGTTGTTTCTTAGGATATGTATTTAAAGAAGAAAATGTTACAAAAGTTCAATACATTAGGATTGAATCGACATGGTAAAAACCTCTAAAGAACAAATACATGAAGATGAAATGAAGATTCTTGAAACGCTTATGAAAAACTCAAATGAAAACATTGATTCAATTGCGAAACACTGTGGCTTTTCAAGGCAAAAAGTATGGAGAATCATCAAGCAATTAGAAAAGAGTCATATGATCTGGGGGTACACAGCTATTGTCGATGTAGAAAAACAAGATCTTCAAAAATACATAATGTTTTTCAAACGTTCAATGCACATGTTTGACAAAACATCTGCTGAGCAAGTCAACTTAGATTCAATCTTTAATGAATACAAAAAAATTGGTATACAAATTGAAAGTAGTCACTACATCCATGGTGAATACGACTGGGTCATCATTTTTATAGCAAAAAATCTCATACAGGCAAAAAAATTCGTCAGTTTAATATTGACGAAATATCCTGGACTAATAGAAAAGGTAGAGATTGCCCGGATTCTTTACACTCCCAGAAACCATCACATTCTCAACCCGCAGTTACTAAAAGCAAAAGACATTCCCTAAAAACAAGGTAAAGAAGTACCTCAACGTATAAAAATCATGTGCTGGATCATATTTTTTTTTAATGGTTTTACTAAAGAAATAACCATAATTTCATTTCATAGAATGAACGCCATTCGTACCTACATTCGGACTCCTACGACAAAGAACAAGAGCTTAAATCCTTGGGCGGTTTGCGTCACCGCGTCACCCTCAGACGCCTCGACGGTGACCGTAATCTCTAGGCGACCAAACCCTAGTGGAATCCTATCTGTTACCACCGTGGCTCCTGTTTGACGTGGTAGGGTATCTATCGTCCCAGTGGAGCGATGGTCAATCCGTTTAAGAATCCCTCCCTTCACGGAGATGCTCCATACGACAGATGTGGCATCCTCATCACCGATGTTTCTAATCTCCACTGATACCTTATTTAACCTCCCCTTAATTTTCTCAACCACCAACTCCGGTGCTTTTTCGGGTTCGTCGGGGCTCTCGGGCTGCGTCGAACCGGGGTCAAGTGTAAAGGATGGAATAAGACCATTAAACACAAGAAAGCCTGACCAGTACAGGACACCCAGCAGAATCACACCTATGACGAGGATACCAACCGCTATGAATCGTTTTTTCATATTTGATACGCCATATTGTTCTTATATTTTAATACTACTTAGGTATATATAAATCTGTGGACGGATGATAATAGAGAAGCAAACAGAATAGAAAAATCCTTTTTAAAGATATACCCGTTGCAGACATCTTTCACATAAAAAAGATTAATTAGGTACTGTTTGGTTTACCGATATTGCTACTACCCCAGATAGTACATATATCATTTGTTCAGGCAATGCTGGGGATGTCACAAACGCCTATTGCTGGTATTACAACAATGTAGACACTTATAGTAGAGATGAAGCATGGATAAACCGCACGAAGAATCTATTTGGACTAATTTTACTAATGGTAGTTTTAATACTTTAGATTTCTGTTTTAAGACCTATTTCAGAAGACCATTTAAAAATGTGTCTCAGATAATAGTGAAGTCTCCCTATTCGTATCAAATAAGAGACAGACTATTTTATTCTGGGAACGATTGTTCGAAAGATTCTTTCACATCTCGCCTTTGACATGGTGATTATGAGAATCGTAGTAAATCCTTCTTTTTAATTTTGTATCATTTATGTTACTAAACTATTTTGTATCATATACGTTACTAAATTATTTTGTATCGTTTATGTTACTAAAAAGATGAGTGAAAAATACCAGAGGTTTCTTAAAAGCATATAGGCGTATATAGAAAATAAAATTATTTAAAAGGCTCTAATTAGTCTTCTGTATTAAATCATGGAAAATGCCAATGGAAGATCATATAACGGTATGGAGTATTGCCTGGATGTTACCTTCAGTTG
>MUGD01000019.1 GCA_002900555.1 Thermoplasmata archaeon M9B2D
CTATCAAAGCATCTATAAAAGTTTAAACTATCTTCAAAATCATGAGGAGGGTATGAAAAAGAAAATACTCATCTTAGATGATGCTCAGTATTTAATGGCTCATGAATACATGACATCCACTATTACAGGTTTTGACAAGTTCAATGTACTTGCAAACAACTTTTACACACTCATGATGGAATTGAAGAACATGAGGGATGACTTAAACATATATGTAATGAGTCACACAGATGTTGATGAGCATGGAACAACAAGACAGAAGTCAATCGGAAAACTACTAAATGACAAGATATGTCTTGAAGGTCTTGTTAGCATAGTCTTAAAGACTGAGATTAGAGATGGGAAATATTATTTCACAACTCAGACTAATGGAAGGGACACAGTGAAGTCTCCTCAAGGGATGTTTGAGTCAATGTTAATAGACAATGACCTTACAATCGTGGATGAGGCAATAAGAGAATATTAATCAGGGCAGTTTGGATTGGTTATCACATTTTGGATGAGGTATAACCTCAAGGGAGAATATATTATGTTCGGAACTATAAAATCAAACGCAGTATCAGTTAAAGATGAGACAGTGGTGTCGTATATTGAAAAATCATATCTTGGAGAAGCTAAAATCATATCTTGTTCATACCTTGAGGCAAAGACAGGAGCAAAGGGACTGGATATTCAGTTTGAGACACCAAACAACGAAAGGTTTACAATGTCATCATACTTTGTTAGCAAGTCAGGAGAACCGATTGACTTTCAACTTTCAAGAATTATAAAGATTATGACTATGGCAGGGAAACAACTTGAGAACTTAAAATGGACAAAAGGAAAGAACAGATTTAATAAAGATGGAATGATATGTGAGGAACTTGTTGGTGTCTCAATGACACTATATGCTCAACATAAGTGGGAAGTGTACAACAATAAAGCTAGAGTAAAACATGACATCCTTGATGTGTTTTACACAGACTCAAAATTAACAATTGCAGAACACAATGCAGGTGAGACACATCCTGAGAGATACTTATCAAGGAAATCTCATTGTATCACAAGAAATGATACAGAGACCAAGCCAATGGTTGGACAGGATGCTCCAAAGAAAAATTTTACAGTGCAAAACGACACTGAGGAGGCGTTTTAATGAGAAGGGTGTTTGTGGGAGGACTTATAATCCTCTCCCTCTCCTTTGGAGGATGCTTGAGTTGGAAAAGAGCATTTAATGATTTCAAGTCAAACACAGTTGGTATTAAAAGAAAGGTCACTGTGTATGACCACTCAGGAAACAAATTGAGAGAATATTCGGGTAGAATTGTCATTGATGGGTCAGGTGAAAGAACAAAGATAACAACATCAGATATGAGAGTCATCATTGTTGATGGTGGAATTGTAATCACAGAGGATATGAGGGGAGAATAACATGAAAAAGTTTGTATATACTGCAACAATCGTTTGTTCAATACTTTTAAGTTACACAGTATCAGATGCAAAAGAGACTCAGGTGAATGTGAGAATTGATGGAACAATCAATGACCACTCATCCACAAACAATGGATGGGGGATGTCTGTTGACTTCCTACAACCATCCTCAATTGAAGGACTTTATCTTGGACTTGAGGGAGGTTTCACAACAATGAAGATGGACAACTCAATTGGAGATGACCTTGAGTTTGTCTCATTGTATACTGGGTTGGTTGGAAAATACTACTTTAATGATGAGTTGTATATCAGAATGGCATCAGGGTTCATTACAGGAGATGACTCAGACTCTTGGAAAGGTTCAATCAATGTTGGTGGAAGACCAACAAGTATCACAAAACTCAATGATACAGAGTCAAAAGGTGTATACTTTGGACTTGAGACAGGTTTTGAGTTCAACAATGGAGTTGTGACCTTTGCAGGTTGGAGGAACATCCCTCAAGAGATGGTTGAGAGAACCATGACCAAGACTGAGATAATAAATAAAGACAAGAACAGTGACAGGATAAACCAGTATTACTGTGGAGTTGGATATAAGTTCTAAAGCCTGATGGGGATATTCCCCATCAGGTACTTTTATAGGAGGTGTGTTGTTCATGGATAGGTTGTATAATTGGTTAAGGAGAAAAGGAACACTTGTGTTTAAAGAAGAAGATTGGAGAGATTTTCAGGTTACTTATAAGATAAAATACTCAGACCTCGTTACAGTACATGATATTGGAAAATACAAAGTTGAGGATGTTGAGAAAAACAATCGTTTTGGTGTATGGGTTGGAGAATATGGACAGAGGCATTTATATGCAAAGGAGGAGTTTTAAATGTTTTTTAGTAGAGAGAAGACAATAGAGGATATTGAGAGAAGTAATGCAGAGTATCAATACATGGAACTGCTAAAAGAGAATAAGAGAGAGTTACTTGCACGAAACAGGTTTGTTGACACAGTTGTCCAATATTTCAATGAGTGGGTTGACCTACTTGGGACAGATAGTGAGGTTGGGGAACTCTTGACAGGACATTCCACCTCAGACATGATGTTTGTTAGGTTTATAGTGAAAAGGGGAGCATATAAGCATTATCACATACCTAATCTTGAGTGCACAAAGGCAGATACAAGCATCTCATTGGAGGAGTTAACTGACATACCTTTTGTCCATGAGACCTTTGTACCCGAACTCAACAAAGCAACATCCTTTGGATGCTTAAACCTTAGAGAAAAGGATGTCCAAGACTTCTATATGGGATTAGTTGCGGAGTGTATGCTCCAACTTGAAAAGATATGCAACAATGAAAGTATTTTAACAAGTTTATACCTTGATGTGTACTTTGAAAAGTTAGATCAAGAAGATTATGAAAAAAAATCCGAAGAACTAAGGCACTATATATCGTTAAAAAATAAAAAATATTAAAATATATTAAAAAAGTTGTTGCAATAAAATATTTAATATGTTAATATATAAGCAAGTTGAGGGACAACCTCACAAAACGAAAATTGAGGAGATGATTTAAATGGCAAAAGGGATTACTTTTAGAACAAAGGCAATGGTAGAAAAGACAAGCAAAGGATGGACAGTGAATGCAATTGCAACTGAGTCAAAGAAAGTTGACTGGAACACAGTTGAGGATACAATGGTTGCAAAGGGATGGAACATTTCAGGAGTAATTGAAGAGAATGAGAAGGGAATGACATATGGATGGTTCAATGTACTGGATGTATGTTGCACAAAGGCAGAGGCTATGGAAGTATACAGAGACTTGATGGATACTATCATCACAATGGAAGACCTTGAGAAGGAGAAAGTTGAGTCTGACTCAACTCCTTCTGAGGGTACAGTTGAATGGATAAGATTAAACAAAGTTCAAGGTTGTGACACCGAAACTTGCAAGGGATGTCCTAACATGGAGAACTGTATCACAAGAGAGGGAACAGATGCAACGGACTATCTTACAATTGAAGCAAAGGGAAGAATTGACATCAAGAAATTTGGAGACCTTAAACTTAAAGAAGGTGACAGAGTGAGATATACCCTTGAGTATGATGAGGAGAACTTTGGGATGGAAGGAACAGTGACCAATGCCTTTAGAAGTGAGATGACCTTTTATCCTTACTTTATTACATGGGACAACGGAAAAAATGACTGTGTATCTTGGTCAGGTAGAGGATACTACAACGAGTCAAAACCAAGAATTGATAAGATTGAGGAGGATGGGTCAGATGACCCTACTCCTGAGGAGAACTTCAGACCTATGAAAGAGATGACCAAAGATGAGATTGTGGCAGAGTACAATGACATCACAGGAGCAGATGTGACAAGCTTCCATTACTCAAGAGTTACATTTGAGAGTTTGTTGAAGGTTGCAAGAGTAGACACGAACACATCCCACAAAGAAAAGATTGGACACTATGAGTTCACATTCATTGAGGGAGACTTCTTTGGGAGTGACTATACAATCAAGGTCATAGAGATGTTTGATACGGTAGCAGTAGCGTGGTACACAAGGGAGCTATACTATAAGGACAGAGACCATATGGTCAAAGACCTTTCAGATAGATATAATCATATATAAGGAGATGGTGTATAATGCCAACTATGAAGGAATTGAAGTCTGAGGCACAGGCAATGAAAGTCAAGGGGTACTCAAGAATGAGTAAAGAGCAACTTGAGGAGGCAGTTAACAACAAATACGCATCTATGATGGGAATGCCTACATCAGATAAGAAGAAGAAAACTCCAAAGACCACACTCACAAGGTCTCAACTTGAGAAAAAAATGAAGGCTCAAGGAGTCAAGAAGGTATCACAGATAAGAGGGACAGTTTAGTCCCTCACCCGAAAGGGTAGAATTGAGGAGGAGGTTTGAATGACAATACAGGAAATTAACAAAAAGATTGATGGAAGATTATGTCCTGCAACAGTAGGTTTACACTCTTATGTGTCATACTGTAAAAATGGTGAGTGTGGTCAATGTTGGAAAAGAGCAATTGAAGGAGGAAAGACTAATGACAAAACAAAGAACTAAAAGAAAATTTGTTGAGTGGAAAGTTGAACCAACCTACATGCAGAGAGTGATGGACACAGGATGCAAACCAGTTGAGATTGAATGGGATAAGGTACTCAACACAGAGTACCATAATCTTAAACTAGACCTGATAAAAGTTAGAGACAATATAGTCAAGCAAACTTGGAACAAGTCATTGACTGAAAAGGAGAAAGACATCCTTTCAAAGATAAAGAGACTTGAAGAAAATAAATTAGTTAAAGGAGATGACACTAATGGGATTTAAATATTGTGAGGAGTGCGGTGATATTATAATTGATGGATACTCAACACTCTGTGGGTGGTGTTTGCTTAAGAAGGAGGAGCAGGAGAGGGAGGTATGGGAAGATGAGGAGTTATAAGGTCTATCTTGCAGATACAGAGTCATTGGTTGACTTTTGGGGAATACGTTTCATTGAGCAGGATGGGGATGAGATAATCTCCTTTGATACAATTGGAGAGGATACTCTAATCAACAAAACCCCAATCCTTGACTTTATGAAGAACAATGTAATTGTATTCCACAATGCAGGATATGACTCTTTCATGTTATACAGACTCATGGCTTTTTCAGGAGCAACTCCAACTGTTATGAGAGATTTTAACAAAGAGTATTTCCAAGACTCAAGAAATTTTATTGAGCAGATGAGAGAGTATGGAAAATACTCCAAAAGGTTCTCTGAGGAGTTCGGTTGTAAAATATATGACTCCCTGAAACCTCTTGGAAAGTCTTTAAAGGTCATGGAGTATGTCACAGACCAAGAGGTCATGGTTGAGACCTTTGATGAGAACAGAAGATATGATGAGGAGTTCTCAAAATACTTCAATCATGACGTAAAGGCTTTGCAGAAAATATGGAACACTCATTGGAAGTTAAGACCAACCATCAACGATAGAAAAAACGCACTTGAATATCTTGGGGTTATAGGAAAATTTGATGAGTACCATGAATACTCTTCACCCTTGTCATTCCTTGCTCCTCTGTTTTCAAAAGACATCAAGGGTGAGTCAAGACAATATTCAAGGATTGACTTTCGTGAAATCCCTGCATTGAAGGATGAGACATTAAATGAACAATTCAAGTCCCATATAGAAAAATACACACTAGATACAAAGTTAGCGGACAGAGATGACTCTAAAAAGACAGAGGTTCTAATTTTCGATAACAACACAGTATTTTCAGGTGGAGGTATACATGGAGTCCATAAGTCTCAACAGTTCTTTAAATCAGATGACTCTTACACAATAATGCACTATGATGTTGGGTCTCTCTATCCTAACATATTGAGAGTTGACCAACATCTTGCAAGACACATGGACATTGAATTATACACATCTCTTATTGAGAATAGATTGAAATACAAAGCAGATGGAGATAAGCAGAGGGCAAACGCACTTAAACTGGTTCTCAACTCGGCATATGGTATTATCAACATGGAGGTTGACATCTATGATAAGAACTCAGACTACAACCCTATGGGGTATAAACCTTTAGGGCAATGGGTTTGTCTCAGGGGTCATCAACTACTCCTGAGTATGATAGAATTATTCAAAGAGTATCTCACAGACATTACAGTCATTCAAATGAACACAGATGGTGTTTATTTTCTAATCAGAAATGATGAGGTTGAAAAGTCAAGGGAAGTTGCAAAGATGTGGGAAAAGGAACATGATATGACACTGGATGGTCACTCCTATGCGTACATGTACCAAAAGGATGTCAACAATTATATTGCAGTTGAGTTCAATGGTGACATTGAGTCTAAGGGTAAACTTGGAATTGATGACAAGGAAGGTGTCACAGATGTCACAATCCCTCTTACAGTGAGAGAGTGCATCATGAGACAGTTCGGGATGGTTCAAAGAACTCAAGAGCCTAAAATATATCCAATCTTGGACAAGTCATCAGGTTCTCTGTGGTATCTAACCAATAAAGAGACAGGGATATATCACTGTACTGGTAAACCATCAAGCATCAATCCAATGACAGTTGAACAGATGGAGGCAAGTGGGAAGACCTTTGGTAAAATTGCAGGTATGTCAAAGTTACATCTCACAACTAACATTGATGATGCAGACCTTTCAGTATATGAGTGGTTGTCAGACCTCCACATCAGGAACAGGACAGAGACCGCAATTGCAGATTTGAAACTAAAAGACCCAATCATGTCAATCATTGACCCATCTGCAACGGAACTCAAAACAAAGATTGGTCAAAGATATAAGGACAACGCAACCGCAACAAGTAAATCTGAGATTGAGGTCAACATGACTGACAAATATTGGAAACCTGTTGGAGGAACAAGAAGAAAAGATGAGTGGAAGGGTAGATTTTGGGAACACTTTGAGGAGTGTCTTGAAAAAGGTTATCACTTCATGCTTGGTTCTGTGAAAGGTGGAAAGAGAGCAATTGAACATGGTCAAGGACAAAACGTTGGATACTTTGACTTGGATGAGGGATTTTTACCATCAATACATGAGGCAAGACAACTCATTGAAGAGAAGACTGGTATCAAATTATTTGCATCCTATTACACTCTATCTGCAACAGATGAGAAGAGAAAACAGAGACACTTCTTTCTATTGGACAAAACATTCTTACCACATGAGAGAAAAACATATAGAGCCTTCATGAACCATCTCTCAGACCTACTTCAGGAAAAATGTGGACTCACCAATGATCGTGCCACATGCTCCCTGAATTATGTTGCATTTACAAGGCATCCTGACATGGAGTACTTTATAGCAGACTCAAAAGAGGTTGACTGGTTTTCAGTCAATCTCTCTTCTCTTGAAGTTGATGAGGATGCAACCTTCAAAGCGACATGGAAGAGCACTCTTTTAGAGGGTGAGGTATTTTCAAAGGATTTTATACATTATCTTGACTATCTGAGAGACGGAAACACAGGGATACATTTCTCACATTTAAGGAGAATAATCTATGGAACTATACCTTATTTGCAAGACGTCCACCCAACACTTCCATCAGAAATAATTAACATAATAACTGAGTTTGCACAAAAGCATTATTATGGAACAATGCCAAATAGTTACATTGACAGGTTCAAGGCACTAATCAAACAAGGTGAGTATAATGAGACTAATTTACAGAGATATAACCATTATAAATCAATATATCTTGTTAGAGGAGCAGACACTCTCTATAAGAAGGTTAAAAATAGAGTTGAGAGTTCACCTTTTAAAGTAGAGTCAGGTGTGATTAATATTGCAGGAGTTGGAGCAGGTAAAACCACTTTTCTTGTTGATGTAACCGCACTTCATACGTTGGAACAAATAAAAACAGTTATATGGACAGACAATGTGGATAATGTTAGAGATATTAAACACAGACTTATTGACAGATACTCTGAGGATATTGCAAATAATGTTCTATTTGTTACACCATCAACCCCTGTGGAGGAAATAAGAGAGCACAAAGGTGTTATAGTGACTCACCATCAATATCTGACTCACAAGGGAATATCTTCTGAAAGATACCCAAAGACATATGCACTTATGAGTACAGATGTAAAGTATCATCTTCTTGATGAGTTGCAAAACCTTGTCCATGTAAGACACAAAGACATTGTGATTGAGAGACCAATGTTTAAAAGTTCCCTTAGAGGTTCAAGAGTAAAGTGGATACCAATCACAACCCATATTCCAACTGTGAAGGAGGGCACTAAACTTGAAATAAAATTATCAGGCAATCTTGTTTGGAGAGAGACAGAGACTTTTAATGCAATAGAGTATTATAATCTCGAAGAGATGCAGGACATTGGTACAGATGCAGGATGTAAGAAATATTTTGAAATACTTGAGGAGGTTGGTAGTAGATACACACCAAAACAAGGAAGTGACTACGGATACATAGAGAGACTCTATAAAGTCAGGATGACAAAACCATCCATTGATGACTGGTTAGTGTATGAACACATGTACAGGTTATGCTCAGATTGTGGAGAGATATTTTTGCATGAGAAGATACCAACTCATCTTGGAGTTGAGATTGATGTGTCAAGTACATGTCATTATGAAGGACTAAGCAAAACAGGTTTTCATGGGTTGTGGTCAACATCCCTCAGAATAAGAGATGAGAGTGTCATTGTGGATGACTTAAGAGGAGCTTACACAGGCTTTTCTGCATCCATGTCAGAGGATGAGACTATCTTTAATGGGATGACTTTCAACCACATCTCTGAGTCCTTCTCTAAGACAGACAAGGTATACATCCAAAACCTCAATAACTTCCCAACCTATGACAAGATACTTGAGTCGGGTTTAAACACTTTAATTGTGTATGACCTGAAAAATCAAGCATCCGCAAGGTACAGGGAACTTATAAAAGACAGTAGGTTCACAAACAAGGTAACGTTGCTTCAGGATAAAGGAGATGCCACTCATTATGCAAATGGAGATGAGTCAGAGGCACACTCCTATCCCATAAAGATAACATACAGAGAAAATAGCAGACTGAGAGGAAAAGACCTCCCACAGATAGAGTGTATGGTCATAGATATGCACAACAAAAGAAATTTGCTATTTGATACCACAGGAGACCCTATTGAACATAAACTAAATCAGTCCATAGGTAGACCTCTCAGAGGTCATCAGATGCTAAAGTCCTTTGTATTCTTCAACAACGACAAAGACACAGGACATAATGCAAAGACAGGTGAAGAGTATCTCAAAACGATAGTTGGAAAGGATGAGGTATTTTTCATAGATAGATGGTTTGATAGAGAGACCTTTGAAGAGGTGAAGAACACTCCTGTTATAGAGTGCATAAGGTTTATATCATCTCCTGAGTCACACCCAATGAAGAACACCAAGAGAGAAAAGTCATCAAAGAAGGAGTCAAAGACCAAGTACAAATATACTCCAACAATAAGAGAATATATTGGAAAGGAACATCAAAGAGGTGTCAGGGAATGGAGAGAACTCTTTGGAATGAAATATCAGGAAGAGCCTGTGTTCTCAAGAACCTTCTCTCAATCTGCATTGAATAAACTTGGAGCAGATGGTATTCACATCCATGTTGGGACTCTTGAAGGAAAAAAACAATTATATTATTTCAAATATATCAATGAGGAAAACTAGACTATATGGTGAGATTTATGTCTCACCTATAAAAAATAAAAAATATATTAAAAAAGTTGTAGACATAATTTAATTAATATGTTAATATAATTATCAAGAAGGGAGGAGATACAGATGGAAAAGAAAACAACACATCCATTGAAGATTGTGAAGATAGACAGAGCAGGAAGACCGATTGAAGTTTACAGTAGTATATATAAAGCAGGTCATGAGCATGGTTCACCTGCAAATATAACTCATTGTCTTAGAGGTAGAACAAAGGTTGCATATGGTTTTCACTGGATGACATTGGATGATTTTAGAAAACACAAAGATGCAGATGGAAATATTGATGTAATGGAAGTATTTTATAAAAAGTAAACAGGAGGAAAAGATGGACAATATCAAACCGATAAGACAATATGTGTTTGAGAGAGGAATGAGAGTAAAAAGAATGGGTATTGACAACAAACAAATATTTGGAAACATTGAGTCAGTAGATAAGGATAAAATATATTCAATAACAGTTAAGTGGGACTCAGGAGAGACCTATGGGATAACATCTCGATATACAATAGATGGATATTGGATGACTGGGACTAAATCCGAAATAAGAAGGATACATCCAATTGATGAGCCCTATCCATGGGAAACAACTTTAAGTTTACATGAGTTGACAGAGCAAGATGGTATCACTCACTCTGACAGTAAGATACAAGGTGGACACTACAAAGACTCAATAGAGTGCATCAAAGTTCTTGAACTACTTGAGAGTACGGGAGCAGGGTTTCATGAGATACAGGCAGTGCGATACATATGGAGAGCAGGAAGGAAGACAGGAGAGTCAAAAGAAAAGGATTTAAAAAAGGCTTTGAATTATTTACACAGAAAACTTGAAGGAAAGTGGTTCTATGAGTAAGAAAAGGATAAGAAGATACAGAAAAAATGTGTTTGCAAGATACACTTTGGATGGGACTTTTATTGAAATGTTCCCATCTGTGTCTGACTTGAAAAAGGCAGGATACAGTGAAACAACCACAAGACTGGTTTGCACTGGACATACAAAGAAATATAAAAATTGTCTTTGGAGATATGTTGTTGATGGTGTTATCCCTAACATAAAAGAGAATACAGAAAAAAGAGCACTGTATATTCAATTTGCAAAGTTGATCATTCAGGGTGAATTGACTCTGACTGAGGCATCCATATTTAATCCTACACTCGATAAGAGTACACTTGGAAATTATGTTCAAAGGTTAAGAGTCACACACAAAGCGGAGTTTTTGGGAAAGAAGTTGTATGAAAAGAAAGACAAGGATAAAGTCAACATATTGAAAATACATCCAAAAGTCCTTATCGAATACTCACACGCACTTGAAGTCCTTGAGATGCATGGTTATATATACATAAAAAAGGAGTATGATTTGAACGGTTCATATGATACCATTGTTACTTTTATTAAAAAGAAATTTAACAAGATTTGTTGGGATGGAGACATCTATGAAGAATAAAAACAGGAGGTATGAGATACATGGGAAAAGTTAACAGAATTGATTACACATCATACGAAGGACAGGTGAGAAAGTCGAACAAGTACGGAGAGTATGAAATCCAATCTTACTCAGGAATGGAGTCCAAGACAAAGACTCACTTTTTCACAATAAGATTTATTGACACAGGGAATGTTGAGGAGGCAGTGTCTTGGAAGAAGATAAAATCAGGAGCAATCACTGACTCAAGACTTGTTGACCTACAAAAGAAAATCAAGAAATCTGAGGTAGTGAGACAGAGGAACATGGTTGCTAAAGGACAAATGAAAGAGAAGAAGGTGAAAAGGTATCCAATAGCAAGGGACAAGATGGTTGTTCTTGCTTTAGACCTGAGTACAAACTCGACAGGTTATGCACTTTTCAAGGATACAACCATTGTTGACTTTGGTTCAATTACTTATGGCGAAAACAAACAACTATCATTGAAGGATAAAAACACCCTGAAAGAGATACCATCAACAACACTATTTGGAATTGGTGAAAAAGATATGTGGTTGGATAATAGATTAAAAAACATGTATCAATTCATTATAAAATTAATCAACCAACATCATCCTCAATTGGTAGTAATAGAAGATTGTTATTTAATGAATGTAAATGTTTTAAAAACATTGATGTTGCTTCAGGGATACATAAGAGGAGTTTGTCTCAACAAAGACATCCCTTGTGAGCTCCTTATGCCATCTTCATGGCAAAACTATTTCAACATGGAACACAAGAGGGAGAAAATAAAAGAGAGGTCAAAGGAAATTGCAAAGGCAACTGTAAAGCAGGAAGTTTGGGAAGATACGGCAGATGCCTTGTGTCTTGGTATGTATGCAGTGGCAACATTAGATAGTGGGGTGAAATAGATGGCAGATTTATCAGATTATTTTATAGAGGAGGTAAAGAAAGATGAGACGTTTTGATGATATTAAACCATCATATAACATGAGAGGAAGACTTCACAAGATATACAAGACAAAGGGATGGGAGAGTCAAATATCCAAGTTAAAAGAGGAATTTCTTGAGATGTGCCTTGAGATACAGAGAGTTGGAGGAGAGGACAATACAAAGGGGAACTATGATGCAATGATCGAAGAGGTTGGAGACTTCCTTGTGGTCAGAAATCAATTTGCATCAGAGTTGATGAGTGACCTTGAGGTGCAGATACTGGACAAGACCCTTGAGAGTATGGAGAGCCTGATGGTAGACCTTGACCTGATAAACTTTTATGGACTCATTATGAAGAACCCTCATGCAAGACAAGAGATTGAGGCATCCATGACAAGGAAAGTGTGGAGAACACTGGACAGGATAGAATGCACAGAAAATGAGGGGTGGTTATAATGGAACTGCAAACAAGTTGCTCATGGTTACAGGTTGGAGACCTTACCCTTGAGAGATACATCAAAGAGAAAGAGGAGGAATGTTTAAATGAGTTGTATGAGGTTTAATGAGAAAATTGTGTCATTCAGAATAACACCTGCAAAGGATGGAGAGATTTGTATCCAATATATGTATGATGGAGAGATTGTCCATGAGGTTATAAGGTTTGTTTGGGACTCTTGGTCTATATTTAACGAGTTGAGGAGGTTGAGAAAGATATATGAGAAGTGATAAAAGAGATAATAAAGGAATTATCAAAACCAATTAAGGAGGGAAATAGTATGTTTAAAGTAGGAGATAAGGTTGAGAAGTTTGGAACGACATCAGTTGCAGGAGATAAGGGTATTGTTATACACATTAGCACAAAACCAAAAGAAAAGTATCCTGTGATTGTTGAGTTTGATTGTACGATAGAGTCGTTCACCACTGATGGAAGATATTGGACTCATGATGCAATCACTTTGAGAAAGTCTGACATACATGTGTGGATGCCAAAAGTTGGAGAATATTATTGGAACTTAGAGGCAGAGGACTGGACACAGGTTACAGAGATGGACAAAGCAGATGAGGACTGTGGTGGATGTATGACAGACAACTTTGGGTGGTGTTGGTTCACAAGATGGCAACCTGAGTCAGGGCATCACATATTCACACCAAAGAAGTCAAAGAGGGTTGAAAAAACAATCGTTACTGTTCAGGAAATTGGAGGGACTTATGAGGAAGAGTGTACAACGGTCTTAGATGAGTTCATAGTGCTCAAGGACTTCCCATCCAAAGGATTGAAAATTGGAGACATTGTTGTGACTTATCTCAATGCTCCTGAAAAGGTATATAAAAAAGGAGAGTTTAATGATGTGGTGTGGTTGGCAAATTCTTTTGATGGAAAAAACTATATGTCACAAATATATAGATAGTGTTCTGAGAGCCTGAGAGTGGTCAAAATGACCGCTCAAGTACCTCACTGGTATATCTTATCATGTTGAATGGTTGGAAGTGTTAAAAAGGGTCTGAGAGGGTCACATTTTATATGGAGATATTTTAAAGGAGTTGAGACATCTTGATAATAAGTAAATTATGTAAAACCAATGAGGAAGTGGATAGGTTTATTGAACAGATGGATGGACAGTACATCCTGAATAGGTGGACAGTGACAGTGACAGGAAGAGAGTCCATCTTGGTTGTGTGTAAGGTTGCTGAGTATACAAGTGCATAAGTTGTTGGAGAAATATTGTAAAAACACAGATGATTGTAATGTATGCAAAGTGAGGTTTATTTGCAGAACTTTAAGAGGGGGAATATAACATGTCAGTTTATAATGTAGGAGAATGGTTTGAGGTGGATTTAAATCCAGTGGAAGTGGTTGAAGGTGGAAAGTGCATTGATGGATGTCCTTTTTATGAGGAATGTCAGAAAAGTTATATTATAGCTGATATGTGTATTGCCCTTATTGGAACAGATAACAGATTAAAAAGCAAAGGAGAGTGGGTTTAATGAGATTTTATATGGTGATAGACCCTGAATGTAAGAGTTATATTGGACAAAGTGGAGAGATAACAGACACCAATCCACCAAGATTATATAAGAGAAAAGCACATGCAGTAAACAAGGCAAAGATGTTCAATCAAGAGTGGTATGTTGAGGAGGTTGACATACTTGGACTTGATGGATTTTATCCAGTGGAATGTTATGATGAGTAAAAAGTTACATCTGAGAGGGGATGAGTTGTCCCCTCTTTTGGTGTATAATATATTAAAATTGTAAGATAGGGGGTATATTTTTATGTTAACAGATAGAATGAAAAAGTTTGCAATGAAGTATCTTGAGACAGGAGATGTGTACATCTCTTCAAAAGAGGCAGGATACTCTGAGACATACGCAAAGTCAAAGGCATATTTATTATTAGAGAGGATGGACATTCAACAATTTATGAATGAAAGTGCAGGAGCGGTTGAGATGCAGAACATCTTGGCAAGTGACAGAGAGTACAACATCTCTAATGCGGGAAGAGTCCTTGAGTTCTTTAGTGACGTCATGGAAGGAAGAGTCAAGGATGAGATAGTCAATGTTGTTGTGAACTCAGAAGGTGAGTCCTCTGTGGTCATTACAAAGGTCAATCCAAAGACAAGGGACAGAATAGAGGCAGGGAAACAACTTGCCAAGAGATTTGGACTGGACAAAGTAATTGACTCCATCTCAGATGATGATGTTGATAAGGATGTCATCAAGGTGGAAATTGTACAGGGGAGAGACTGTGAAAATTAACCCTGCAAAAAATGAGTTTTACCCCATAGAATGGAGAAACTCAAAAAATGCAGGGTAAAATGTATAAAGAAAAAAGAGTATAAATAACCCTGTATAATAGAAAAAAAGTTTAACCTGGAATAACTCAATATATACAAGGTTTACCTATACTTGGTTTTAGGAGGTTTTTTACAGTATGAAGATAGCTCCTCGTTTTGCTCCTTTCCTTTTAGAGAAATTAACTGAGAGGATTGTGGTGATGATTGGTGGGTATGGGTCAGGAAAATCTATGGCAATTGCTCAGAAATTACTTATTGATTATGCACTAAGGAAAAAAACAAAGATAGCAATAATAAGAAAAGTATTCGGCACACATGTAAACTCTACTTACTCCCTCATGAAGAGACTCATTCAGGATGAGTGCCCCAACAAGGTTGTGGGTAAGCTAGGGAAGAACACAAATTCCATCCAATTTTCCAACGGGTCAGAGATAATCTTTCTTGCACTTGACAACCCTGAGAAATTGAAGTCACTGGACAACGTTGAAGTGGCATGGATTGAAGAGGCATCAGAGATTTATTTGCACGACTTTACAGAGATAACAGGAAGACTGAGAACAGGAGACACAAAGATAATCCTATCATCAAATCCACTCACCACATCAAATTGGTTGTATAGATATTTCTTTGTGTGGGAGGATGATAAGACAGGTGAAAAGACAACAATCGTGTCAGAGGATGAGTTTTATTCCATTAAGGACATCATCAAGGAGTCAGACATTGGGGGTGTCAAGTATCATCATTCAACTGTAATGGACAATCCTTTTGTAACAGAGGATTATATAAAACAGTTGAGAGCATACAAGAGAACAGACCCTTTTAAATATGAGGTTGCATTTAAAGGAAAGTTTGGAGTACTTGGTGAGAGAGTCTTTGAGAATATCACAGTTGGAGACTATTCACAGATGAGAGAAGGTACTCAGTATCTTGGATTTGACCTCGGAGACAAAATCTCATACAATGCTTTGGTTGATGTTAGGATAAAAGGACAAGACCTCTACATTGTCAATGAGTGGTATGACAAGGACATGACAATCCCAGAGATTGCAGATGAGTTCCGAAAGTTCGGCATCCCTCGTGGAAAAACCGTTTGGAATGATACAAACTTTCCTCAGACAATAAACACACTAAAACCAATGTTGTCAGGGGATGGTATCTCATTCCAAAATGCAAAGAAGGGAGCAGGTTCAGTTCAAGCGGGTATACAGAAAATAAAGTCCTACAACATCCACATTGACAAGAGATGCAGACACACACTCAGAGAGTTCAAAGAACTTGCATACAAAGAAATTAACGGAATAAAACAAGAAGACAAATACACATTAGACCCACATACAGTAGATGCGATAAGATATGCTATATGCAAAGTACAGATGTATGTACCCAAAGGGGACTTTTCCCATGACTATACAGGACAGACCTTATATAGTGACAATCCAATGGTTGCTCATTTACAGAGAGAGAAGAAGATGCAGGAAAGAAAGAAGAACACAACTAATGCAAAGGTAGGGAAACAAGTTGCTTTAAGAGGTAGAGTCAAACAACCACTAAAAGGAGAGTGATAGAATGTTTAAGTTAGTTATTTTTAAGTTATTGGGGAGCAATTGTTTGTGGCAGTTTGTAGATGGGTTGATACTCAAAGCAGTAGAGTCAACTGAGACAGACCTTGATGACAAAATCTATAATCAGATGAGACCTATCATCAAAGGTGAGATATTTAGGAGGTTTAAATGAGACTTGTTGAAATACCAAAGTTTAGCATGGCTTGTAAAATGATACACTACAATAAGTACTTTCCCAACGGTTGGGAGTTGGAGGATACTCTGACAGAGATACATGACTCTGAGGGTTATGTCATAGGACTAATCTTGTGGACAACACATGGAAACAATGCTTATAATGTCCACATTCACCATTTTGGAGCAGACTTTTTCACTTTCGGAAAAGGACTCCTTGAGTTTTGCAGATTGGGAGAGTATACTTTCAATGAGATTAATGTTGAATGTATAATAGGTACACCCTTTGAAAGGATGCTCATCAAAAGAGGATGGACACCAAGAGAGGCAAGTGTCCCTGAGAGAATATTTTATGATTATAGGAGGAAAAAGTCATGGGTGGGTTCGGAAACAAATTTACCAAGAGTATGAAAACATGGAAACGAACAGTCGCAGACCCTTTGAAGGACTTTGGAGTTGGAGTTGCAGACACCGTTGGACTTGGTGAGCCAGTTAGAGGGGCTTTTGGTGAAACGAGGATGCAAAGAGAACAAAGAAGGATGGAAAGGTCTGAGGCTCAAGCGGAGCAGAGATTAGCAGAAAGACAAGAACTTGAGAGGCAGACTGCACGTTCACAAGAAGGAACACAGGCAGAAATAAGTGCTGACATTGGAAGATTACAGGCAGGGCAACTCACAGAGCCAACAGGAGACTTTGGAATTGAGTCAGGGATTGGTGGAGTCGCTCCAACATCTGACATGTTTGGCTCAATGAGGAAGAGATTGAGGAGGTAGGTTGCATGTCTGAAAATTTAAAAAAACTATACCAAAAGGCTCAATCAGAAAAAAGCATGATAATTGGAAGGTATACAGAAATTGCAAGGCATACCCTTCCATATACAGAGATAAATGCACAGAATGAAAAATCAGTATCCAAAAAACAAGATGACATTGATGCCACAATCTTACAATCCCATCAAGAATTGAATAACTTTATTATGTCAACAATGCTTGGTGGAGGTGAGTATGCAGATGTTGAGTTTGACAGAGAGGTCTTTGATGAGATAGTTGATGAGATACCCGCAATACAGAGAAATGAGTATGAGGAACTGACTGAGTTATTACAGAATGACTCTAAAAAGATATTTAAACTTATGGCAAACTCAAACTATAATGTGACTGTTACAAAGTCAATGTCAGAATGTATCAATCTAGGAACTGGATGCATAAAGTTGATTGAAAGAGACTCCATAACAGAACCTTTCCTCATGAACTTTGTTCCAGTAAATGAGTTATTCTTCACTGAGGACTCTTTTGGGAGACCTAACTATGTATTTAGAAAATACGCAGATATTGAGAAAGAAAAAATTGAGGAGTTGTTTGGAGTTGATGTTTCCTCTATGAGTAAAAAGATGACACTCATTGAGTCATGTATCAGGAACTTTGATGGTACATACACCCACAGATTGACAAGAGAGTCCTTTGACACTTCATTCCATGAGGAAAAACTATCGTACAACCCATTCATTATATTCAGGTGGAACACATCCCACTCGAACTCATATGGACTTGGAATAGGCTTTGAGTTGATAGATGAGTTCTCAAGACTTAAAAGATACAAGGAACTTGAGAGAAGGTCAGCGGAGCAGTTTGTTGATAAACCTATGGTGTTTTATGGAAATATCGAATATATGCACAAAATGAATTTTGGAATAGGCAAGATGTCCTATGGAGGAGAGTCCCCACAGGATGCCTCAGTCAATCCAATGGGACTTGGAACAGAGGTCATTCCTATTTCAGAGCAGATTGCAAAGTCTGAGAGCATCATCAGAGAGTCATATATCTCAAGACCAATTGGAAACTATGTGGACAAGTCCAATGTAACCGCAACGGAAATTCAAACAAGAATGAGTCTATTTAGAGAGAGATTTTCGGGGACTTATGAACTCCTTTCAGATGAGTTGCTAAAAGCATCTTTCATTACAATTTTTAGGATGATGGCAGAGAGAGGACTCCTGACTTTCCCTTTTGAATATATTGACTTTATCCATCTTAAGTACACAAACCAAGCGTCCAAGAGTGCCAACTTGGAAGAGGCTCAGAGATTAGTTCAAGCAAAGCAGATTGTTGATACAATGTACCCTGAAACAAGACTCTTGAACATGGAAATAATTTCCACAATTCCATATATCTTCAACCTTTTAGATGTAAACAAGACATTGTTCCCTGATGAGGATGCACTTGGGGAAAAACTCAACAACCTCATGGATGCGACACAACAACCACAACAACCAATTGAAGGAGAGATGACACCATGATGACCGATAAAGAGCGGATGAGACACGAGTCCGCGTTGAATAAGTTTTCAGGGGATGACAAATTGCTTGATTTAATAGACTTGACTCATCTCATTTATAGACAAACAGATACGCACTTGAGTTTTCCTGACTACTTGCGTACAATATTAATTACACATGCAGAACTGAAAAGGCATGGAAAAACTATTGAGGAGTGATTTACATGGAAGATGTACAAAACCAAGTTCAAGATGAGCAAGTTGTCTCACATGAACAAGAACAAGAGCAAAACAATCAAAACGAACAACAAGAGGAACAGACTTTTTTAAGTGACACTATTGAGTTCGAGGAGGAAACACACTATAATCTTGATGATTTAAACTTGAACCCCGAACACATTGAGGAGTTCACACCTGTTTTTGACAGATTGCATCAAAATGGTGTAACACAAGAACACATGGAGCTTTTCTTTGATATTGTGAAAGGCTATGATAGTCCACAGGCAGTGCAGGAGAGATTGAGTCAAAACTTACCAATGGAAATAAAAAGAGCCTATAAACCTTTAAAAAATTATGCAGAGCAGTCACTTGGTCTCACTGGACAGGAACTTGATGATGCTATGACAGATGAGCTTGTCCTCAAGGTTATGTATGCCTCTTTTAAAGGAACAAAGTCTCCAAAACAAACTTTGATGACCCCTCAAAGGTCAACTCCACATGGTAACAAATTAACAGATGATCAAGTGTCTGAAAAAGCAAAGCATTTTTTCAGAAGAGCAGGAAAAACACACGCAGACCAAAAGTCCTTTGTTGAGGACTTAATCTCTCAGGCACAAAACCCTGAAACTATAAGAAAAAGATATAAAGCTATATTAAATAAAAAATAGGAGGTATTCACATGGCTAGTGTATCAACAATGTCAGCAAATCCTGACAACACAATTCAAACATTCCAAACAAGGTATGATGATGCAGTATATCCTGCATTACAAGAGAGTGCAATAAAAACTCTACCTGACATGATTTCAAGAATTGAACAAACTTTTGAGGGAGAAAAGGTTGTCTTTTATGACATAGACCCTTCAAACACATCCTCAACAATGGATGGAACAGACCACACAGATGAGGGAACTGCTGGAGACATCAACTCATTTGAGGCAGAAATTGAGCCTATATATGCTTATAGAAGGGTATATAAAAATGAAATGAACAAAACTAACCTTGACCTTGCGGGAGACTTCGTACAATCGTTTGTGAGAGCAGTTGACAGAGGTGTCAACCTTGGTTTCCTTGGGGCAATTGATGATGCCAAAGCAGGAGATGAGATTGGAGATGACACTCTACCAATTGATGAGTTGATTGATGAGGTGATTGAGTCTTGTGAACTTGCATCTCTGAGAGTAGCAGAAAGACCTGAGTATGCTCCTACCGCACTCCTTGTCATGAACTCTAGGGATTATGCTAGACTTCATAGAAGTGTAAAGAAAATCTCATCAGACTTCTCTGCAAACGTTTCAGGTGGTATGTTCTATGGAGCAAAGGTTGTGACGTTTGAGGCAGACGTTGTTCCATCAGGAAGAACTTATGTTATCCCTTGGGGAACAACAGGGCATGGAAGATGGGAGACAGTTGAGGCATCTGCAACATATCAACAGTTATTTGATGGTATGTGGTGTTTTGCTAAAAAATCAGGAGGAACAGTTGTTATCCAACCTGAGTCAATTGATGTTATTGAGTCTCTACCTTTCGGGACTCCTCCTTCGGTATAAATCATGAAACGTACTAAAATAACAGGAAAACCTGTTCAAGCCAAAGACAAGGAAAAAGTATCAAAACCAATAAAAAGAACAAAGGTCACAGGAAAACCAAAACAGTAATAGTGGAGGTGTTCAGTATCTAGGAATTGGAGGGATTGAGTTCTCTCCTTTTTTCTTTGTATAATTATAAAAAAGATATAAATAAAGGAGGATTGTATGAGTTCGTATAAAAATCAAATTCCACAAAATATAATAAAACAGTTTGTGGTATCTTACCCTGAGACAGACTATGATATAACAGGAGTGGATGAGTCAAAGGCAATTTTCATGTTTAGGTATGATTTACCTCTTTCTCCATCTGAGTTTGAGTTATTACAAGAGGCAGACTATACAGTAATAACTGAGGGAGAACAGAAAACTCTCAAAATAACTAATGATGACCTCCTCCAAAGAATAGACACGATACAGGTTAACTACCAACTGGAAGACGAGTCGGGTATCTATGAAGGGGAGACATTAGAAGGTTTAATCGTAGCATTTAACAAACTAGTGGAGTCTTACCAAGATACAAGAACATATACAATAAACCATCTAATGATTGGAGATGACCTTGTGTCAACCTTAGTCCTCCCAAAACTCGGTGATGGTCAATTATGGGTATATGATGAGGAAAATGATCGTTTTGTTGGAACAAGTTTTGGTGACTTTGATATTGATGCAATTGTTGATGAGGTTGTTGAAAAGGCAAAGGCTCAGATTGATTTCTATGTTGAAAACTCAGTCATCCCAATGATTGATGAGTACGTTGTGGAGGATGCACTCCCAACGATTGATGAGTATATAGAAGATGTTTCAAAACCTGAAATTGATGATTATGTTGATGGAACACTTGCAGACCTTGTTTTGTATTGGGTTCAGGGTACATGTAATGCGTACACAGGAGCAGACCCAAACGGTATTGCAGATGTAATAGTTGACAGAGAAGATGTTGGAAACACTGAAATAATTGAGGGAGTTGCTCCTTTAACCGCAAGACCTAATGGACAACTACTTGGTACTTCTTTTGTGGCAGAGGATGACTTTACAACAACCATTGTAGGAGTATCAGTTGATGTGTCAAGAGGAGATTATCTTTCATGGTTTGGAGAGTGGGTTCACATCAGGGGGTCAGCAGGTGACTTCTACACAAGGTCAGAAATTGATTATATGATTGCAAACTTACAATCGCAGATTGATGATAAAGCAGACACAGACCACCTTCACCCTGAGTATGCTCCAATATCACATACGCACATTGAGTCAGACATCACAGACCTTGACAAATATACAAAGGCAGAGACTGACACCGCACTTGGTCTCAAAGCAAACATCACAGGAGCAGACTTCACAGGAGATGTAACAACAACAGGGAAACTTGTTGCAAGTGGAGACGTCGTTGCGTACTTTGAACAAACATCTGTGAGAACACTTGTTGAGATTGAGATGGACATTGTTGAGGTTTCACTTTTAAGGGATAAAGCTTTTCAGTTAGGAATGAACAATGTATTGATTGAACTTGATGCAAAACTTGTGGCACTAATATCTGAAAAGAGTGAACAGGAGGCATAGACATGGGAAGATTGGCAAACTTGATGAGGGATTTTATCCCTCGTGATATTCCCACAGGTACGGTTGCAATAAGTGACATCTCTGTGGAGTTGGGAACAGACCCAATGGGGCAAAGAAGTCTTGACCAAGCAGATGGAAGGGAACTTGTGGGAATACCCACATCAGGAACAGAGATTTCCTTAAATGACTTTAGAGGTACAGGAACAGGGGTTAAAATTCAATCGGGTGGAGTTCACTTCACAAGCGGAGCATCCACAGGAATGAGAGTCTATGAGGTATATCCATTCAAGGCAGGGGTGGGGTGGGTTGACTGTACTGAAAACCCCACAGGGTGGACAAACATCACAAACCCTGAAAATTATGTTGACCAAGACTTTGGCACTTATGCAACAGGAGACAGGTCAACTGACAGTGCATATGCAGGTATCATTATAGAGGACAGACTTGTGAACTCATTAAGATGTAAGTTTTCAACAGGGAATGACACAGGGGTGAGAGCAAGAGTCTATTATAAAAAGACAGGTGATACCAGTGACATATATCCAAAGACAGACTATTGGCAGAGTAATTCAGCAAACGCAGAACTTGACCTTGAGTATGACCTCGTCACAGGTGAAGAGACAGTCCATGCCAACACAGGATGGATTGTATACAAACCAGTAACAGGTATCTCAATCACATCAGGAGACTGGAACTATCAAGGAGCATCAGGTGGAACTTCTCAGATTGCATACACAATCACCCCTCCTGATGCCACCAATTTAGGTGTCACTTTTGAGTCAGGTAACACAGGAGTTGTCACAGTGAACTCAGCAGGACTCATGACTGCAGTTGGGACTGGTTCAACGACAGTAACAATCAAGTCTGTGGACAATCCAAGCATAACAGACTCAATCAATGTCAGTGTTGCACTCAATATTGCACTCAACAAAGCACACATCACAATTAGAGGAGACTCATCACAGACCGCTCCATCTGTATATGAAATACATCCAAAGTTGAATGGTTCATGGATTGGAAAAGGAACAGTATATCAAGATGGCAACTATTTCACGCAGTTGGACAAAATAAATGACAATGACTGGAACTCCAGTGCAGATGCGGATGAGTTTTCACCAAGTACAAATATCGGTATAACATACTCAAGTGCTCCTGTGACTGAGTTGGAATACAGAGTCAATAATGAGTTCGGGGTTGGCATCTATGAGTTCCGATATAATGATACGCAACTATTGAGTAGATGGAGATGCACAAGTGAAAGTACCTATTTAAGAGTAAAATATAACTTGTTTACAGGAGCGGAAACTATCGTGGAACAGGGTTCAGGATGGTCAAAACAATAATGACAAAGGAGTGTAATGTGTTAATTAAAGATTTTATCAAGTTATACCACAAGGAAGGGGTGGGAGCAGTCTTTCTCATCTTTTTTCTGTGGCAGTTTC
>MUGD01000144.1 GCA_002900555.1 Thermoplasmata archaeon M9B2D
TATTCGACGATTTCTTAGAGGCATGGGCAGGGTCAAAGAGTCCCTCCTTTTCCCATTTCTTTTTTTTTCTCCCCCAAAAAACCTTATTCTTATATCGAAAAAAAATACAAGAAGAAAAGATTTTTTTAAGGTAAAGTTAAATAATTCATTGTGTTTAAGGAACCGTATGGAACCAATCATTAGAAAGCCAACCCACCATGAAAAAGAAGAAGCAGAAACCTGGCCGATTTGGGAGAAAGAACAATCGGAATTTCCCTGGGAATACGACACTAAGGAAACCTTCCTTGTCATCGAGGGGGACGTCACAGTCATCAATGAAGAGGGAAAACCGTTTCATTTCAAGGAAGGAGACTATGTGATCTTCCCGGAAGGAATGAAATGCCATTGGAAGATCCATAAGGATGTCAGAAAACACTATAAAATGGGATAAACACAGGGTTCTTCTCTGCATATAATTTCTTTTTAATCGTAAAAATCCCCCTATACGTATGATTCTGTAAATAATGTCGCTGATTCCCGTTGGCACACAATAGCTTTTAAAAATAATACCTGTTACTTATCTGGACAAATCGGTGTTAGCTATGCCAAAAACAAGGGAAGATAATAAAGAACAGGATGAAAAAAAGATACTTGCTGAGATTATTAAAAACTCAAAAGAAAACATAGAGACGATTGCGAAAAACTGTGGGTTCTCCAGACAGAAAGCATGGAGGATGATAAAAGAACTTGAAAAAAACAAAACAATCTGGGGGTATACGGCTGTTGTCGATTATGAGAAGCAAGGTCTTCACAAATTCATGTTGTTTTTTAAGCGGTTACATACACCCCATAATGTAAAAGACGCGATGGAGATTGCTACGACTCACATGAATCCCATTAAAAAAGCATTTGATATCACGGTCCTTAGCTCGTACCGTATCCATGGGGAATACGACTGGGTCACTGTGTTTGCAGCAAAGGATATTCTCCAAGCAAAAAAATTTTGTCGAGCATTGATGAACAGATTTCCTACTACCCAAACGACGCATCTAAGCCAGATACTTTTTACAGTACGAGAGCAACAAGTCCAAAATCCCAATATAAAAGAAATGATAGAATATATATAATATCCTGGCACTGCCTGACAAAAATGAACGGGGATACGAAGCTGCAACGGTAAAGAAAAAAGAGAGTTTTGTTTTTAGTTTTCCGTCAGAGCCGGAAAGAAGTCGAATTTAACCCAAGGTAAATCAATTTTTGCTATGACAAAATTCCCCCCGATCGGCTTTATAAGTGGAAACACGAACCGGCCCCAGTAGTTCCGTGACCATACGTCAGCATTCCAGACAGTAAACGTAATAAAATAGGCATCCCTGATGTTTTCAAGAAAGTTATTATTTTGAATAGTCGAGGAACGAGTTCCGATGGTTCCAAATCCATACTCGTTATCGTTGAACGTATTGTATTCCACGCTGTTTTCTATTCCGATATCAATAACCAAACCTTCGGTGTTATTGCTGAAATAATTATTTGAAATCGTGTTTTTGTAGCAATCATGCAGATACGCCCCCCACTCACAATCCACTATTGTATTTTCACGTATCGTATTCCGGTCACATAAGACAATACTGATGCCGCGCTGGGAAATATTCTGTATGGTATTTTTTTCTATAATATGGAAGGTTTCCAAGGGGACGTCACGTTTTATCCAAATCCCATGATACGACTTCGATATGATGTTATTGGAAATTTCAACCCCTTCGACATCTCTCTCGATATATACTGCTGAATCACGCCCCTCTTGCCCATAGTCTGTTATTTCAAGCTGCGTGATTTTTACACTGTCAGCATAAATTGAAATTCCTGTACCTGTCCCATTACCAATTAATTTCGGACCAAAATTGTCTAATTCACCGGGGGAATTGCTCCAATAGCCGATGGTTAAATCCTCCAAATTCGAGGGAATGAAAAGATGCTCGTAGTAGGTGCCGTTTGCCACTAAAATGATATAATTCGCTGAGGCATTATCAATAGCGTCCTGGATAAATCTATAGGGATATTGCTCGGTCCCACTCCATGGTCCACTAATATTATCATCATTGACATGAATCGTATTTCTATTTCCTAATGATACCGACGCGTTTGTGTGTAATGACAGCACAGAAAGAAAAATCACCAGCATGACAATACGTGTACTAAAAAATCTTCTCATATGTATCTTCCTCCGTTCCTCAAATAATCACGAAAAAGAATTTCCACAGAGTATTTAAATTTATCTCATTATAATATTATTGTTTTATATTCAATTTACAACATAAAGTACTAGACAAAAAATAGAGGAGTATACAACAAAGTTATTAAAGATGGTATAAGATAATAAAGCAATACAATGGGGCAGGAAAATAATGGGAAAAAATTCTATCAGTAGAATAGGACTTGTGGTCGGAATGATTCTGCTGGTTTTCGAATCATGTGGTACACCACTTGGAAGCCACACTTACCAAACAGGAGATGAGATGTCTCAAATCCATGTTTATGGCGTAACCAGCACCGTAGATACGGACTGGTGGCCGATGTTCCACCATGATCTTCACCACAGTGGATATTCGACTTCATCGGCCCCTACGACAAATTTCACTTTATGGACGTATACCACCAATGATCAGATCGTTTCTTCACCAGCAGTCGTTGATGGGAAAGTCTACGTCGGCTCCAAGGATAACAACGTCTATTGCTTCAACGCTGCCACGGGTGTACTGCTCTGGCAGTACAACACGACTCATTTGGTATGTTCTTCCCCTGCGGTCTCTGACAACAGGGTCTATGTTGGAACCAATGACCTTCCTGGGGCAAATGGGAGCAAACTGTATTGTCTGAACGCATCAACCGGAGAAAAACTCTGGGAGTACGCAACCGGGGATGATCCGCTCATGTATGGCGTACATTCTTCCCCAGCGGTTGCTCAAGGGCGGGTCTATGTCGGCTCAGGTGATCATAAGGTGTACTGTTTTGATGTGGTCACGGGAGTAAAACTCTGGGAGTTTCCCACAGCAATGCAAGTGGGGTCGTCTCCTGCGGTAGTACATGGGAAAGTATACATCGGTTCTCAGGATGGGAATGTTTACTGCCTCAACGCTACAACAGGGGCACCGGTCTGGTCCTACCCCACCCAAGCTCAGATCGAATCGTCTCCTGCAGTAATCGATGGAAACGTGTATATCGGTTCAGCAAAAATGTACTGTCTTAATGCAGAAACAGGGGCTCATATCTGGGACAGTCAACCAAACTTTTTATATTCGTCTCCCGCGGTCTGGAATAATCGCATCTACTGCGGTTCAGTTGATAGAGTATATTGTCTGGATGCTACAAATGGATTACTCATCTGGCAATACCAAGTTGGTCCAGGTGACTTAGGGATGTGGTCCTCACCAGCAATCGCCGATGAAAAAGTCTATATTGGCGGACGGGATGGGAGCGTGTACTGTCTGGATGCGAACTTCGGAGAAAAATTATGGGATTATCAGACAGGATTTCCAGGGTTTCCGATTTTTTCTTCCCCTGCGGTTGCTCAAGGCAGAGTCTATATCGGTGATAATCTTGGGACACTTACCTGTTTTGGGGAAGCGAACAATCCCCCGCTTACACCCCATATTTATGGACCAGAGAGCGGAGTTATAAACACAGAGTATCGGTTCTTCACCGATGCGATAACAGACCCAGACGGTGACCTTCTCTACTGTATATGGGACTGGGGCGATGGGACCATGAGCCAGTGGCTTGGTCCATATCCCCCAGGTCAGATCATTAGTGAGTCGCACATCTGGACTGATGCCGGTGCCTACGAGATTCGTGCGAAACTAAAAGATAGTTTTGGAATCGAGAGCAACTGGTCTGACCCCCATTCAATCATACTTATTGAAAACACGCCACCTGATGTCCCGGTCATAACAGGACCGACATATGGAAAAGCGGGCGTCACCTATCTTTACGGCTTCAAAACAACAGATCCAGAGAATCACGACGTGTTCTACTATATTGACTGGGGTGATGGAACCAACAGCAGCTGGATTGGCCCCTTTGTATCAGGGGTTGACATCACCGAATCACATACCTGGGCTAAAAAAGGAACCTACACGATACAAGCAAAAGCCAAAGACATCTATGGTGCCGAAAGCGACCAGGCTACATTACGTGTTACAATGCCAGTTTCATACACCGTAGTTTTCACACTGTTCTTGAATCACTATGTCGAACACCTCCTCTATATATTCCCCCGACTCCGACACGTTCTAGGATGCTAACCTTCATATCGTTTTTTCGTTACTTACTTCTCTTTTGTGTAATTCCGCATAAAAATAACTATACATCCCGACACCCCAAGAGGTGAGTTCTGTAAACCCGTATGGCTGCAGAACTTCCAGGGAAATGTTTTAAAACAACCAAAAGCATTAAAACCATCGAGTAGTGACACCTATGATGAAGAACATATCAACAGTGTTGATTTTTCTTTTTGTTTTTTTTGTAGGCTTTGTCGCGGGTTTTTTCATAGGTCAGCTGCCTCCTTCATCTCCGGACATAGTTGATTCGGATCACGATGGCTATCCGGATACTGTCGATGACGGCCCCTACGATGCCCGGTATCATGAAAAAAACAAGACCGCAGAACTACGATTAAATATTGGTGAACTATGGACACAAGAGGAACTTGCTCCAGCTATAGGACCACAATACTCGGGGATCCTGCTAACGATATACACCTCTGGCCCTGACATTGATGTGGAATTATTTACCCAATCAAACGAGACGATTAATTCCGTCTGGACTTATCGGTATGATGGGATGGACCCAGAGGTATTACATGAGTATTTGTATTTTTTCAACCAAGATACCCAAGAACTCTTCGACAAATTGGTGCTGACAAATCCCTCACCCGCTGATAGCTTTAGCGTCACAGTCATCCTCCATACTCTTCGATAGAAACCTGGAGCATGAATCCGGTTGGAAACGGTGACGATTTCCCTGTCATATCACTTTTAAGGGGTGAGACGTTGCTTTTCAGGCCCCACCCCAAAGAAAGTTTTAAATAACTTAGGGTTGTTCTTTTTTCTAGGGGTAGGAAAGATATGGATAAGAAACCTCTGATAGTGGTAAGTATCTGTGTTGTGGTTCTTCTTGGTCTGGGTTCATGCATTCCGGTTTTAGCAAGTG